>NZ_JBJJBR010000005.1:0-166281 GCF_045449635.1 Sabulicella flocculans
CGGCCGCCGCCGGGGCGCTGGACCGCCAGATCGCGGAGGCGCGCGGCGAGGCGGAGCGCCGCAGCGCCGCCGAGCGCGAGGCCCTGCTGCGCGCCGAGATGCAGGTGGCCCGCGCCCGCACCCTGGAGGAAGCGCTGGCCCGCATCGAGGCCGAGCGCAACCGGCAGGAGGCGCGCGGCCGGCTGGAGGCGGCGCGCCGCCCCGCCGCGCCGCGCCCCGAACCACGGCCGGAGCCCCGCCCGGCGCCCGAGCCCCCCGCCCAGCCCGGCGCCTGGCCGGTGGCCGGAACCCTGCTGCGCGGCTGGGGCCAGGCGGGCGAGGGCGGGCCGTCGCGCGGGCTGAGCATCGCCGCGCCGCCGGGGGCGCGCGTCACCGCGCCCTGCGCCGGGCCGGTCGCCTTCGCCGGCCCGTTCCGCTCCTACGGGCGCATGGTCATCCTGGATTGCGGCGGCGGGCAGCACTGGGTGCTGGCCGGGCTGGACCGGCTGGACGTCGGAATGGGCGCGCGTCTGGGCGCGGGCGAGCCGCTGGGCGTCATGGCGCGCGAAGGCCGCCCGGTGCTGTATGTCGAGCTCCGAAGGCGCGGCGAGGCGGCCGACCCGCGCCCCTGGCTGCGCCCTTCCTGACGGCTTCATCATGTCCCGAGGGTGGATGGCGCCATGTCCGGGGCCACATAGGAGATATCCGGCGTTTCCCCGATGGGCGGGGCGCGTCTATGATGACAGGGAAAGGTCCGGCTCCACCGGGCCGGATTGGGGCCATTCCGCGATGAAGTCCAAGCTGGGGATCACCGTTGCCGTCGCCGGGGCCTTCGCCGCCGGGCTGGTCGCCGGGCCCGTGGTCGGCGCCTTCGCCCAGGCCGATGGCGGCCGCGCCGAGACCTACCGCCTGCTGTCCCTGTTCGGCGACGTGTTCGGCCGGGTGCGCGCCGAGTACGTGGAGCCGGTGCGCGACCGCGAGCTGATCGAGAACGCGCTGAACGGCATGCTCTCGGGCCTGGACCCCCATTCCTCCTACCTCAGCCCCCGCAACTTCGAGGACATGCGCGTGCAGACGCGCGGCGAGTTCGGCGGCCTGGGCATCGAGGTGACGCAGGAGGGCGGCTTCATCCGCGTCATCTCCCCCATCGACGAGACGCCGGCGGCGCGGGCGGGCATCAAGCCCGGCGACATGATCACCCACCTGAACGGCAACTCCACCCAGGGGCTGACCCTGCAGGAGGCGGTGGAGCAGATGCGGGGCGAGCGCGGCACCGCCATCCGCCTCACCGTGCGGCGCGAGGGCGAGGCCCGGCCGATCGAGCTGTCCATCACCCGCGACGTCATCCGCCCGCAGGTGGTGCGCTTCCGCATGGAGGGCAACGACGTCGGCTACATCCGCATGTCCTCCTTCAACGAGCAGACGGAAGTCAACCTGCGCCGCGCGGTGCAGAGCATCCGCTCGCAGGGCGGGCAGGGGCTGCGGGCCATCATCCTGGACCTGCGCAACAACCCCGGCGGCCTGCTGGACCAGGCGGTGCAGGTGACGGACGACCTGCTGGAGCAGGGCGAGATCGTTTCCACCCGCGCCCGCCGCAACGAGGACGCGCAGCGCTGGAACGCCCGCGCGGGCGACATCACCGGCGGCATCCCGCTGGTCATCCTCATCAACGGCGGCTCGGCCAGCGCCTCCGAGATCGTGGCCGGCGCGCTGCAGGACCACCGGCGCGCGGTGGTGATCGGCACCCGCAGCTTCGGCAAGGGCTCGGTGCAGACGGTCATCCCGCTAGGCGCCCAGAACGGCGCCATCCGGCTGACCACGGCGCGCTACTACACGCCCTCCGGCCGCTCCATCCAGAACACCGGCATCGAGCCGGACATCGAGGTGCGGGCCACGCGGCAGGACGCCCAGGCCGCCGCCCCGGCGCGCGAGCGCGAGGCGGACCTCCGGCGCTCGCTGCGCAACGAGGGCGGCACGCCGCAGGCCCAGGCGGCGCCGCCGCCGCTGAACCTGCCCGCCGCGGTGCTGGACCGCGTGCAGCGCCAGCCCCCTGAGGGCTTCCCCACGCTGGACCCGACCAAGCCGGAAACCGACTTCCAGCTCCAGCAGGCGCTGGTGCTGGCCCGCGCCCTGGGCGCGCAGCCGCAGCGCCGCGCCGCGCGCTGAGGGCCCGGCATGGCGTTGCGCGTGCCCGGCTGGCGGGCGCTGGCCGGGTTCTGGCTCGTCATCCTGCTGCTGCTGGGCGGCGGGGCCGCCGTGCTGGCTTGGCTCGGGCCGCCCGGGCCGCGGGCGACCGCCGCCGCGCCTGAAGCCACGCCCGCCCCTCCCGCCCCCGCCGCGCCGGTGGCGCCGCTGCCGCCCGCCGCCGCCCTGCCCACCCCGCCCGCCGGTCCGCTGCCGCCGATGGTGGAGCGTGACCTGGTGGAAAATTCCGCCTGGGGCCTGCTGCCGCGCGCCGCGCCCGACGGCCGCTCGCCCATGCTGGTGTACTCGCGCCCCTTCGACCAGCGCGAGGCGCGGCCGCGCATCGCGCTGATCGTCGGCGGGCTGGGCATGAACGCCGCCCTGACCGAGCAGGCCATCGCCGCGCTGCCGCCGGCCACCGGGCTGGCCTTCAGCCCCTATGCCTCCTGGGCGCGGCCGCTGATCGAGCAGGCGCGCGCGCGCGGCTTCGAGACGCTGCTGGCCCTGCCGCTGGAGCCCACCGGCTTCCCGCTGAACGACCCCGGCGACCGCGCCCTGCTGACCGTGCTGCCGCCGGGCGAGAACGCCAACCGCCTGGACTGGCTGCTGAGCCGCTTCCCCGGCCATGCCGGGGCGGTGGGCGCATTGGGGCCGATGCGCGGCGAGCGCTTCGCCGCCGCGCCGGAGCCGTTCGGCGCCTTGCAGGAGGCGCTGGGCCGCCGCGGCCTGCTGTATTTCGACCCCCGCCCCGGCAGCCCGCCGCCCGGCCGCGCCCTCGGCCGCGGCACCGACCTGGTGGTGGACGAGCCGGCGACCCGCGGCGAGATCGAGGCCCGGCTGGCGCAGCTGGAGCGCGTGGCGCGCGAGCGCGGCTCGGCGCTGGGCTACGTGGGCGACGCCTCGCCGGTGGCGGTGGGGCGCATCGCCGCCTGGGCGGCGGGGCTGGAGGGGCGCGGGCTGGTGCTGGCCCCGCCCTCCGCCCTGGTGCGAATCCCCCTGCCCGGAGCGACGCGGTGAGCGACCTGCCTTATCGCCCCAATGTGGGCGCCGTGCTGTTCAACCGCGCCGGGCTGGTGCTGGTGGCCCGCCGCGCCGACCTGCCCAATGCCGAGGGCGCAGCCGGCGGCTGGCAGCTGCCCCAGGGCGGCATGGACCCCGGCGAGGACCCGGCGGTGGCCGTGCTGCGCGAGATGGAGGAGGAAATCGGCACCCGCAACGCCGAGATCCTCGCCGAGCACCCGGAATGGCTGCGCTACGACCTGCCGGCGCACCTGGTCGGCGTGGCGCTGGGCGGCAAGTGGCGCGGGCAGGCGCAGAAATGGTTCGCCCTGCGCTTCCTGGGCACGGATGCGGAGATCCGCCTGGACCTCGACCCGCATCCGGAATTCGACGCCTGGCGCTGGGCGCCGCTGGCGGAGCTGCCGGCGATGGCGGTGCCGTTCAAGCGCGCCATCTACGGGCGGCTGGCGGCGGATTTCGCGCGCTTCGCGGCGGGGTGATCAGCGCGGCGCGTCGCGCGGGCGCCAGCTGTCCAGGTGGGTGTGGTTCAGGAAGAACTCGTCGCGCGGGAACATGTCCGTCAGCGGCGGCGCCACGCGCGGGGTGGCCGGCGTCCAGGCGGTGACCGGGCCCTCCACCAGCTTCGCGAGGTCGGTGGAGGCCGGGTTGCCGCGGCGGGCGAAGGCGGTGGCGTCGGGGGCGCGCAGGCGGTCCAGCAGGGCCGGCTGGTCCAGCGGGATGGGGCGGTCGCTGCCGATCATCACGTTCACCGGCGTCAGCAGCACGGCATGCGGGAAGGCGGCGGCGAAGGTGTCCACCACCCGCCAGGTCGGCGCCCACTGCACGTAGAGGCCGCCCGGGGCCAGCCGCGCGCGCACCTGCTGGAGGAACTCGGCCGAATACAGCAGGCCGGAATGGGAGGATTGCGGGCGGATGGCGTCGGCCTCGATGACGTCGTAGAGGCCCTCGCCGCGGGTGAGGGCGCGGCGGCCATCCCCGTATTCCAGGGTGACGCGGCGGTCGTCCAGCAGGGCGGCCACCGGGCCGTCCGGGCGTTCTCGCGCGATGGCGCGCAGCGAATCCAGCACGGGACCCACCAGCTCGATGGCGCGCACCTCCTCCGTGCGCGGGTTGAAGGTGGCGCCGTAGGGCGTGCCGCCGGAGCCGATGCCGATGGCCAGCACCCGCCGCGGCGCGGGGTGCAGCACCGGGCCCAGCATGCCCAGCAGGATGTGGGTGTCCAGGAAGGGCACGAAGCCCTGGCCGTGGCCCATGATGAAGAAGCGCCCGTCCTCGCGCCCCGGCAGGGTGGCACGCTCGCGGTAGAGCACGACGCCGGAGCGGTCCTCGCCCCAGGTGGCGAAGGTGGGGCCGGTGACGCCGTGCATGCGGCGCCAGAAGGCGGCGTTGGCCGGCGTCAGCAGCGCGATGGCGGCGGTGGCGGCGGCCAGGGCCAGCATCGGCGCGCGGGCGGCGCGGGACTGCGCCAGCCAGAACAGCAGCAGCAGCAGCGACAGCACGGCCAGCAGCGTCATCGTCCCCGCCGTGCCCAGCAGGTGGAAGGTGACCAGCCCGGTGAGCAGGGAGCCGGCGGCGTTGCCCAGGATGTTGGCCAGCTGCACCCAGCCCACCCTCGCGCCGACGCTGGCCAGGTCCTGCTGGACGGCGCGCTGCACGAAGGGGAAGGTCATGCCGATGACGAAGGAAGGCGGCGCCACCACCAGCACGATGATGGCGGTGGACAGCGCGACCTCGCGCCCGCCGAAGCGGTCGAAGTCGGCCCCCATCCAGTCGCGCAGCGGCGGCAGGCCGATGGCGAGCCACAGCGCGCCCAGCAGCGCCGCGCCCAGCACGAAGCCCAGCCCCTGGGTGAGGAAGAAGGCCGGGCGCGGGTCGGACAGGCGGCGGACCATGCGCGCGGCCAGGGCCATGCCGGCGCCGTCGGCCAGCAGGAACACCCCCAGCACGGTGGGGAACAGGTAGGCGTGGTACTGGCCGAACTGGCCCAGCACGCGCACCCACACGATCTCCAGCGCGACGATGACGTAGCCCGACAGGAACACCAGCACGCACCACAGGGGCAGCCCGCCGAAGGGCGCCGCCGCGCCGGTGGCGGCGGCGCGGGCGGGCGGGGCGGGGGCGGTGGCCGGGGTGGCGCGCAGCAGGGTCAGCGCCAGCGCGGCGGCCAGCAGGTCCAGCCCCGCGGCGAGGCCCAGCGCGCCGGGAAAGCCCAGCTTGCCGACGATGAGCCAGCCGCCCAGCAGCGCCCCCAGCCCGGCGCCCAGGGTGTTCATGCCGTAGAGCGCGCCGATGCGCTCGGCCACCGTGTCCAGGCTGGTGGCGATGGCGCGCGCCAGGAAGGGCAGGGAGGCGCCCATCAGCGTGGTGGGCACCACCAGCGCGGCGAAGCACAGGGCGAAGGTGGCCGGCGCGCTGGACACCTGCGCGGAGAGCCGCATGGCGATGAGGTCGTAGAGGATTGGCTTGGACAGCAGCGCGAATCCCGCCACCCCCGCCTCGCACAGCGCGAAGCCCAGCAGGGCGGCGCGCGGCGACAGCCGGTCCGCCCACTTGGCGCCGATGATGGAGCCCAGCCCCAGCCCGGTGAGGAAGGCGCCGACCACCAGCGCGGCGGAGATGGTGTCGGAGCCGGCGAAGACCCCCAGCATGCGCTGCCAGACGATCTGGCAGAGCAGCGCCCCGAAGCCGGAGAGAAAGAAGGCGGTCATCAGGCGCGTCATGTGCGCGCCAGATTGCTGGCGGGCGCGGCGTGCGGCAAGCCGCTTGACCCGCCGCCGCGCGGGGTTTCCCATCTGTCGGGCAAGGAAAAGGGGAACGTCCATGAAGGCCTGGGCCGTCGTCGAGAACGGGAAGCCGCTGCAGGAGATCGAGCTGCCCACGCCCGAGCCGCAGGGCGACGAGGTGCTTCTGGAGGTGACGCATGCCGGCGTCTGCCATTCCGACCTGCACATCTGGGAGGGCGAGTACGACCTGGGCGCGCGCGGCAAGCTGCGCATGGCCGACCGCGGCCTGTCCCTGCCGCTGGCCATGGGGCACGAGATCGTCGGCCGCGTCGCCAAGTGGGGACCGGGCGCCGAGGGCCGGGTGAAGGCGGGCGACGTGCGGCTGGTGTTCCCCTGGGTGGGCTGCGGCACCTGCGCGCGCTGCGCCGCCGAGGAGGAGAACATGTGCGCGGTGCGCCCGCGCGCGCTGGGCGTGTACCAGCACGGCGGCTACGCCACCCACGTGCTGGCGACGCACTGGAAGCACCTGGTGCCGATCGAGGGGCTGGATCCGGCGCTGGCAGCCACCTACGCGTGCTCGGGCGTCACGGTGTTCTCGGCCATCCGCAAGCTGATGCCGCTGGGCGCGGAGGAATTCGTGGTGGTGGTGGGCGCCGGCGGGCTGGGGCTGCAGGCCATCGCCATCCTGCGCGCCCTGGGCCACCGCGCCATCTGCGCGGTGGACCTGGACCCGGCGAAGCTGGAGGCCGCCACCGCCCAGGGCGCGAGCGCCACGGTGCAGGCGGGCGAGGACACGGCCAAGCGCATCCTGGCCGCCTGCGGCGGGCCGGTGATGGCGGTGATGGACCTGGTGAACGGCTCGGCCACCGCCGCGGCGGCCTTCGACGCGCTGGGCAAGGGCGGCAAGCTGGTGCAGGTGGGGCTGTTCGGCGGCGAGATGCGGGTGCCGCTGCCGCTGATGCCCATCAAGGCGCTGACCATCCAGGGCAGCTATGTCGGCTCCCTGCCCGAGCTGCGGGAGCTGGTGGGGCTGGCGCAGCAGGGGCAGGTGCCGCCCATCCCCGTCTCGCAAGAGCCCTTCGAGAAAGCGGACTGGGCGCTGAACCGCCTGCGCGAGGGCAAGGTGACTGGGCGCATCATCCTGACGGCGGGTTGAGCCGCCGGCGAAGCGGTGCTACAGGCGGCGCCAGTCGGAGCGTAGCGCAGCCTGGTAGCGCATCAGTCTGGGGGACTGGGGGTCGTGGGTTCGAATCCCGCCGCTCCGACCATCCGGCCCCGCGCGTGACGCGGAGGTCGTCCTTGAACCGTTGCCTGTTCCTGCTGCCCTTGCTCGCCCTCTCCGCCTGCGGCGACGGCATGGCGACGCTGCGCACCGCCTCCGGCCCCTGCGAGGCCGCGCCCCTGGTGAATGCCGAGACGGCCAGCGCCCCCGGCATCCTGCCCGCGGGCCCGGAACCGATGGCCAATCGCGGCCGGCGCGGCGCCGTGGTGGAGGGCGCGGCGCTGAACCGCGCGCTGCTGGTGACGGAGGTCGCGGCGGCCCGCCTGCCCGGCGGGACGGCGGAAGTGTCCGTCACCGTTGAATCCTGTTCCTTCGATGCGGTGGACATCCTGGCCGAGGTGTCGTTCCTCGATGCCGCGGGCAACGCCATCGAAGTGCAGAACAGCGAGGCGGAGCGCATTCCGCCCGGCAGCCGCGGGCTGGGGCTGCGCTGGCGCTCGCGGTCCAGCCCGGCGGCCTTCCGCATCGGGATCGCCGAGGCGCCGCGTCGCTGAGGCGGGCGGCGCCCCGGGCGCCGGCCTACTCGGCGGCCGGCTTCAGCACGCCGCGCCGCACCTGGTCGAGTTCGATGGATTCGAACAGGGCGCGGAAGTTGCCCTCGCCGAAGCCCTGGTCGCCCTTGCGCTGGATCAGCTCGAAGAAGATCGGGCCGATCACCGTCTCGGTGAAGATCTGCAGCAAGCGCCCGCCGGAGGGCGAGCCATCCATCAGGATGCGGTTGCGGGCCATGCGCGCGAGGTCCTCGCCGGTGTCCGGCAGGCGCTGCGGCAACAGCTCGTAATAGGTGTCGGGGGTGTCGAGGAAGCGCACCGCGCGTTCGCGCAGTCCCTCGACGGAGGCGTAGATGTCCTCCGTGCCCATGGCGATGTGCTGGATGCCCTCGCCGCCATAGGCGCGCAGGTATTCCTCGATCTGGCTCTTGTCGTCGCTGGACTCGTTGATGGGAATGCGGATCTGGCCGCAGGGCGAGGTCATCGCCTTGGACTTCAGCCCGGTCAGCTTGCCCTCGATGTCGAAGTAGCGGATCTCGCGGAAGTTGAAGAGGCGCTCGTAGAAGCCGGCCCAGGCGTCCATGCGGCCGCGATGCACGTTGTGCGTTAGGTGGTCGATCACCGTCAGCCCGTGGCCCCTGGGGTGCGGGTCCACGCCGTCGAGGAACTTGAAGTCCACGTCGTAGATGGAGCCGTGTGCGCCATAGCGGTCCACGAAGTAGATCAGGCTGCCGCCGATGCCCTCGATGGCCGGGATGTTCAGCTCCATCGGCCCCACTTTGCCGTGGAAGGGCCGCGCGCCGAGCTGGATGGCGCGGTCATAGGCGTAGGTGGCGTCGGCCACGCGGAAGGCCATGGCGCAGGCTGAGGGGCCGTGCACCTTGCCGAAGGCCTGCGCGAAGGAGGAGGGCTCGGCGTTCAGGATGAAGTTCACCTGGCCCTGCCGCCACAGCGAGACGTCCTTGGAGCGGTGCCGCGCCACCATGCTGAAGCCCAGCCGCTCGAACACCGCGCGCAGCTGCGCCTGGTCGAGGCCGGTGAACTCGACGAACTCGAAGCCGTCGGTGCCCATCGGGTTGAGGTCGGTGATGGTCCCGGCGTCGGCGGTGCGGTCGGGGGGGATGTCCATGGTCGGTCCTTCTCAGATGCGGGTGTCGGTGGGCAGCACGGCGCCGACCGGGATGGGCGGGGCGTCGCGCGCGGCCAGCAGCGCGCCTTCCAGCCCGTCCAGCAGGGCGAAGAGCTCGCGGTAGTGCTCGATGACGAAGTAGAGCGGCTGGAGGTCGTCGATGCGGTATTCGGTGCGCAGCACCCGCGCGGCGTCGAAGCGCAGGCGGGGCACCGCGCTCTCGGTGGCGAACACCGTCTCGGCGGCGGAGGACAGGATGCCGGCGCCGTAGGCGCGCACGCCACCTTCCTCGCGGATCAGGCCGAACTCCACCATGTGCCAGTACAGCCGCGCCATCGGCCGCAACGCGCCGTGGCGCTGCGCGAAGGCGCCATGCGCGCCGTAGCCTTGCAGGAAGTCGGCGAAGTCCGGATGGGCCAGCAGCGGCACGTGGCCCAGGAAGTCGTGGAAGATGTCCGGCTCCTCCAGGTAGTCCATCTCCTCCGGCCGGCGGATCCAGTGCGTCACCGGGAAGCGGCGCGCCGCCAAGTGGGCGAAGAAGGCGTCCTCTGGGATCAGCCCCGGCACCGCCACCAGCGACCAGCCGGTGCGCGCGCCCAGCGCGGCGGAGGCGCGCGCCAGGTCGGGCACGCCATCGGCGCAGTCCAGCAGCGCCAGCCCGTCCCGAGAGGCGCGGGCGGCGTGGCGGGGAAACAGCGCCGATTGCCGGCGGTGCAACTCGCGCCAGGTGGCGTGGTCGGCCGGCGGGATGGCGGCGTGGCGCTGCGGCAGGGTGTAGTCCGGCGCGGCGGCTGCGTAGTCGCCGCGCAGGTTCGGGGCGGGGGCGATCGCGTTCATGCCTCCAGGAATACCCTACCACGGATGACGGTTTTCGCCGAAGATGCGCCGTTGCCAGCTCTTGTGCAGCGCGAAATCACCCAGAAGGAAGGCTTGCGTGGTGAAATCCCCTCCGGTGGCGCTGGACGCCGCCGACCGCCGCATCCTGCGCGCCTTGCAGGGCGATGGGCGCCTGCCCGTGGTGGCGCTGGCTGAGCAGGTGGGCCTCTCCGCCACGCCCTGCCAGCGCCGGGTGCGCCGGCTGGAGGAGGAGGGCGTCATCCAGGGCTATGGCGCGCGGCTGGACCCGCGGCGGCTGGGCCTGCCCTTGCAGGCCTTCGTGCAGGTGGCGCTGGTGAGCCACGCCGAGGAGGTGGTGGAGCGCTTCCACGCCGCCCTGGCGCAGCGCGAGGAGGTGATCGCCGCCTACACGATGAGCGGCGACATGGACTACCTGCTGCACGTGCTGGCGCCCGACATGGACGCCTTCGGCGACTTCGCCACCCGCGCCCTGCTGCGCCTGCCCGGCGTGAAGGAGACGCGCAGCAGCTTCGTGCTGGCGACGCTGAAGCCGCCGGGGCGCGTGCCGGTCTAGAAGCCGCGCGATGCCTCGCGCGTCAGCGCCTCGCGCAGCACCGACTTGAACTCCCGCCGGTGCAGCTCCCGCACCACCAGCAGCGAGGCGAGCATCAGCGCCACCGGGTGCACGATCCAGGCCAGGGCGGCGAGGCCGAAGTAGTAGGCGCGCAGCCCGGTGTTGAAGTGCCGGCCGGCGCGGTTCATCACCTCCGCCGCCGCCAGCGCCCGCGTGCGGTCGGCCTTGCCGGGCATGATGGAGCCCATGACGATGGAGCCGTAGTTGAAGTGCCGCAGCGCCCAGGTCAGCTCGAAGAAGGCGCGGATGAAGATGAGCAGCAGCAGGCCGATGCGGATCTCCCACGCCCAGTCGTTGGTCGGCGGCTCGGCGAAGGGCAGGGAGGACAGCACGCGCCGCCCCAGGTCAGGCGCGCCCAGCAGCGCCACCAGGCCCCCCAGGATGAAGATAGAGGTGTTGGCCAGGAAGCTCGTCGAGTTCATCAGGTTGCCGACGATCTGCGTGTCGAGGATGCGGTTGTCGCGCTCCAGCAACGCCAGCATCCAGCGCCGCCGGTGCTCGTCCATCGCGGCGATCACCGAGCGGGCGCGGATGGCGGGCACGCGGTCCACGATGGCCGCGTAGCCCACCCAGCACAGGGCGAAGACGGCCAGCGCCAGGAGGTCCAGCGCCGGCACGCCCCACATGGCGTCAGGCCTTCGCCATTTCCTTCTTCAGGTTCTCGTCCAGCGCGGCGAGGAAGGCCTGGGTGTTCAGCCAGGGCTGCTCCGGGCCGATGAGGATGGCGAGGTCCTTGGTCATCTGCCCGCCCTCGACCGTGTCCACGCACACCTTCTCCAGGGCCTCGGCGAAGGCGACCACGTCGGGCGTGTTGTCGAACTTGCCGCGATAGGCGAGGCCGCGCGTCCAGGCGAAGATGGAGGCGATCGGGTTGGTGCTCGTCTCCTGGCCCTTCTGGTGCTGGCGGTAGTGGCGCGTCACCGTGCCGTGCGCCGCCTCGGATTCCACCGTGGCGCCATCGGGGGACAGCAGCACGGAGGTCATCAGGCCCAGGCTGCCGAAGCCCTGCGCCACGATGTCGCTCTGCACGTCGCCGTCGTAGTTCTTGCAGGCCCAGACATAGCCGCCTTCCCACTTCAGGGCGCAGGCGACCATGTCGTCGATCAGGCGGTCCTCGTAGGTGAGGCTGGCGGCCTTGTAGCGGTCGGCGAACTCGGTGTCGAAGACGCGGCGGAAGATGTCCTTGAACTCGCCGTCATAGGCCTTGAGGATGGTGTTCTTGTGGCTCAGGTAAACCGGGTAGTTGCGGGCCAACCCATAGTTCAGGCAGGCGCGCGCGAAGCCCTCAATGGAGGCGCGCGTGTTGTGCATGCCCATCAGCACGCCGCCGCCGGCCGGGAAGTTCGTCACCTCCAGCGTCACCGCCTCGCCGCCGCCGGCGGGGGTCCAGGTGAGCGTCGCCTTGCCGGCGCCGGGGATCTTGGTCTCGGCGGCGCGGTAGATGTCGCCATAGGCGTGGCGGCCGACGACGATCGGCTTGCTCCAGTGCGGCACCAGGCGCGGCACGTTGGAGCAGATGATCGGCTCGCGGAAGATGGTGCCGTCGAGGATGTTGCGGATGGTGCCGTTCGGGCTGCGCCACATCTTCTTGAGGCCGAACTCCTTCACCCGCGCCTCGTCGGGGGTGATGGTCGCGCACTTCACGGCCACGCCGTACTGCTTGGTGGCGTGGGCGGCGTCCACCGTCACCTGGTCGTCGGTCTGGTCGCGGTACTCGATGCCCAGGTCGTAATACTTCAGGTCGATGTCCAGGTAGGGCAGGATCAGGCGGTCCTTGATGAACCCCCAGATGATGCGCGTCATCTCGTCGCCGTCCATCTCCACGACCGGCGTCTTGACCTTGATCTTGGCCATGCTCGTCCTTGCCCTAGCTTGAAATCGGCCGGCTTCCCCCGGCGCCTCGCTGCCCGTCAGCGCGGCGGACCATCGCACCCCGGGGGGCCGCCATCAAGCCGGGCTTCCCGCCGGCCGCGCATTGCGGCACAGAGGGCGCAAGCAGGGGGAGTCGCGGCGATGAGCCAGACGCCAGGAATGGACGCCGCCACCGCGGCGCGGGTGGAGCAGCTCATCGAGGCCGAGGAAGGCGCGATGAACCGCTTCCACGGCCTGCTGGGCAAGGTGGCCGTGGGCATCGCCCTGCTGATGAGCCTGTTCCACCTCTACGCCGCCTGGAGCATCGTCCCCACCACCACGCTGCGCTTCGCCCATGTGGGCTTCACGCTGGTGCTGGGCTTCCTGCTGTTCCCCGCCGCGCGGCGCTTCCGCGACCGCTTCATGCCCTGGGACTGGGCGCTGGTGGCGGCGGGCATCTACGTCACCTGGTACCTGATCTCGGGCGGCGACGACCTGCAGGACCGCATCATCTTCCCCGAGCCGATGGACCTCGCCGTCGGCTGGCTGCTGCTGGCCCTGGTGATGGAGGTGACGCGGCGCTGCACCGGCTGGATCATGCCGGTGGTGGCCATCTGCTTCCTGCTCTACGCCTCCTTCGGCAACCTGCTGCCGCCGCCCTGGCAGCACCGCGGCTACGACGCCGAGCGCCTGATCCCCCACCTCGCCATCACGCTGGAAGGGGTGTTCGGCACGGCGGTGGACGTCTCGGCCACGCTGATCATCCTGTTCACCATCTACGGCGCCATCCTGGGCGCGACGGGGGCGGGCAAGTTCTTCGTGGACTTCTCCTTCGCCGCCACCGGGGGCAAGCCGTCCAGCGCGGGGCGCACCGTGGTGCTGAGCGCCTTCCTGCTGGGCGGGCCCTCGGGCTCGGGCGTGGCCACCACCGTGACCATCGGCACCGTGGCGTGGCCGATGATGCGCAAGGTGGGCTACACGCCGCACGACGCCGGCGGGCTGCTGGCGGCGGGCGGGCTGGGGGCCATCATCTCGCCGCCCATCATGGGCGCGGCGGCCTTCCTGATCGCCGAGTACCTCAAGATCTCCTACCTCGACGTGCTGGTGATGGCCCTCATCCCCACCGTCCTCTACTACGCCGCGCTGATCTTCATGGTGGAGCTGGACCAGCGCCGCATCCGCGCCGCGCGCGGGGACGCCGCTCTGGACGACGCGCCGCTGGCCACCGAGCGCGCGGGGGCGATGTTCCGCCGCGGCTGGTACCACTTCACCTCCCTGGTCGCGATCATCGGCTTCATGGCGCTGGGCTACTCGGCGACGCTGAGCGTGCTCTACGCCATGGGCCTCGCCGTGGCGCTGTCCTTCCTGGACCGCGAGACGGCGCTGACGCCGCTGCGCCTGGTCCGCACCCTGGCCAACGGCTCCGAACAGGCCATCGGCATCGCCGCCACCTGCGCCTGCGCCGGCATCATCGTGGGCTGCATCACGCTGACCGGGCTGGGGCTGAAGTTCAGCGACATCGCCATCCAGGCGGCCGGCGGCTCGCTCATCGTCACCGCGCTCTACACCGCGCTGATCGTGTGGATCGTCGGGCTCGCGGTGCCGGTCACCGCCTCCTACATCATCTGCGCGGTGGTGGCCGCACCCGCCCTCATCAAGCTGGGCGTGCCGGACTACGCGGCGCACATGTTCGTGTTCTACTACGCGGTGCTGAGCGAGGTGTCGCCGCCGACGGCGCTGTCGCCCTTCGCGGCGGCCGCCATCACCGGGGCCGGCCCCTACCGCACCACGCTGATGGCGTGGAAGTACACCCTGCCGGCCTTCGTGCTGCCCTTCGTCTTCGTCACCGACCCGCAGGGGGTGGGGCTGCTGCTGAACTTCGTGGGCGACATGACCTGGGTGGACGTGGCCTGGCAGGTGGTGCTGGCCACGCTGGGACTGGCGGCGCTGGCCGCCGCCTGCCAGGGCTTCGCCATCCGCGTCATGCCCGTGTGGGAGCGCTGGCTGATGGGCCTGGCCGGGCTGCTGATGGTGTTCCCCGCCATCGTCGAGGCGGTGGCGCGGGATTCCATCCCCGCCCCGCACTGGGTCGGCCTGGGGCTGGGGGCGCTGCTGCTGGCGGCCCAGTGGGCCCGGCGCGTCAGGCCGCCGGCCCCGGCCGGGGGATGAGGCCGGCCAGCATCACGCCCTCCTCCTCCTCGTCATCGTCGCGGTCCAGCGGCACCGGCATGTGGGGGGAGGGCGGCATCATCCCCGCCCGCGGCCAGGGCGGGATGGGGCTCGCCGCGCATCCCGCCACGGCCAGCAGCACCGCCAGCGGCGCCATCCTGCGCATCCGAACCCTCCTGTCCCGCATTGGGCCAGGATGACAGAGCGGTGCATGCCCTCGCAATCGGGGATGTCCCGCACCATTTATGTCACAGTTGAGAGAAGCCGAAGGAATCGCCGCCCCATGCGCCGCCCTGCCCGCATCCTGACCATCGCCGCCGCCGCGCTGCTGGCGCTGGCCCCCGTGCTGGCCGAGGCCCGGCCGGGCGGCAGGGCGTCCTCCGGTTCGCGCGGGGCGCGCACCTACCAGGCGCCTCCCCCGACCAACACCGCGCCCAACCAGGCCCGCCCGTTCGAGCGCACCCAGACCGAGGCCGCGCGCCCGGCCGCCCCGCAGGCGGCCCCCGGCGCGCTGCGCCCGCAAGGGGCGCAGGGCGGCTTCTTCGGCCGCAACCCCTTCCTCGCCGGGCTGCTGGGCGGCGGGTTGCTGGGGCTGATGCTGGGCGGCGGCTTCCTGTCCGGCGGGTTCGCCGGCCTGCTCGGGGTCATGCTGCAGCTCGCCCTCATCGCCGGGCTGGTGTTGCTGCTGATGGCGGTGCTGCGGCGCCGCGCCCAGCCGGCCCCGGCCGGCATGGCCCGCACCATGGAGGGCGGGGCGCCACGCCTTGGCGGCTCCGCCGGCGCGGCCGCGGCGCCGGTCTCCATCGCCCAGGCCGACTACGCCGCCTTCGAGGCGCTGCTGCGCGACGTCAACGCCGCCTGGTCCGCCCGTGACCTGTCCGCCCTGTCGCGCCTCGCGACGCCGGAGATGGTGGGCTACTTCCGCGACGACTACGCCGCGCTGGACGCCCGCGGCTGGCGCAACGAGACGCGCGACGTGCGGCTGGAGCAGGGCGACCTCGCCGAGACATGGCGGGAGGGCGCGCGCGAATACGCCACCGTGGCCATGCGCTTCTCCCTGGTGGACGTGACGCGCGAGACCGCGACCGGCCGCGTGACGGAGGGCGACCCCGAGCGCCGCGACGTGGCGACGGAGCTGTGGACCTTCGTCCGCGTGCCCGGCGGGCCCTGGCAGCTGTCGGCGATCCAGCAGACAGGTTGACGGGCAGGGCCTCCAGCGGCTTCCCTGCGATTCCAGCCACTTCGCAGGATTCGATGGAGACCCTTACCCGATCGGGCCTTGCCGAGGCGATCTACGCGGCGGTCGGCCTCTCGCGCAGCGAAAGCGCCGCGCTGCTGGAAGCGGTGCTGGAGGCGGTGTCGGCCGCGCTGGAGGACGGCCAGCAGGTGAAGATCACCGGCTTCGGCACCTTCGCGGTGCGGCACAAGGGCCAGCGAGTCGGCCGCAACCCCAAGACCGGCGAGGAGGTGCCCATCCCGCCCCGCCGGGTGCTGGCCTTCCGCCCCTCGCAGCAGCTGCGCGGCCGCATCAACCCGCGCGAGGCGGTTCCGGCATGAGCGCCGTGGCCCATGCCAACGGGGCCCGCCCGCGCAAGGCCGCCGGCGCCTTCCGCACCATCAGCGAGGCCGCGGAGGAGCTGAACGTGCCGCAGCACGTGCTGCGGTTCTGGGAAACCAAGTTCCCCACATTGCAGCCGCTGAAGCGCGGCGGCGGCCGCCGCTACTACCGGCCCGAGGACCTGGCGCTGCTGCGCCGCATCGCCGACCTGCTCTACACCCAGGGCTACACCATCAAGGGCGTGCAGCGCCTGCTGGAGGACAGCGAGGCACCGCCGCCCGCCAGCCCGGAGGCCGGGGTGATGGAGGAGCTGGACGCCATCGCCGCCGCCCTGCGCCGCCTGAGCCGGCGCGGATAGGGAAGGCGGCGCAGCGCCCCCGGCGAGGCCGGGGCGGCAGCGCGCTTCCGCTACTCGCGCTCGCGGGCGCGGGCCTTGGGCAGCACGGCGACCGTGCGCTCCACCAGCTCGGGCAGGGACCGCACGCGGCGCGCCAGCTCGTCGCGCGGGGCGGCGCGGCTGGCGGTTTCCAGCGCCTGGGCGGCGTCGCGCAGCGCCGCGGCGCCGAAGGTGGCGGCGGCGGCCTTCAGCGCATGCGCCTCGTCCTCCAGCGCCTTCACGTCCTCCATCCCCTGCATGCGGCGCACCCGGCCGCGCGTCTCCTCGGCGAAGACGGCCAGCAGGCGGGGCAGGCGGCCGGGGCCCACGGCGGCGCGCAGCTCCTCCAGCGTCTCGCGGTCCAGCAGGGGGGCAGTGGCGCCGGGCTCGGCGGCGGGGGCGGCGGCGCGGGGGCGGCGCGGGCGGCGGTCCAGCGCCTTCTGCACCGCCGACAGCAGCGAGGCGCGGTCCAGCGGCTTGGCCAGGTGGCCGTCCATGCCGGCCTGGAGGCAGCGCTCCTCGTCGCCGGGCATGACGCTGGCGGTCATGGCGATGATGGGCACGCGGGCCCGCGCCCCCTTCAGGGCGCGGATGGCGCGGGTGGCGGCGTAGCCGTCCAGCACCGGCATGCGCAGGTCCATCAACACCAGGTCGAAATCGGCGGATTCCGCGGCGGCCAGCGCCTCGCTGCCGTCGCGCGCCAGCTCCACCGTGTAGCCGGCCTTGCGCAGGATGGCGGCGGCGACCAGGCCATTGGCCTTGCCGTCCTCCGCCAGCAGGATGCGGCCATGGGCGGCGGGCAGGGGCGGGGCCTCCGGCGCCGGCGCCAGACGGGTGGGCGGGGTGCCACTCTCGGGCACCGCGGGCAGGGGCAGGTCGAAGAAGAAGGTGGAGCCCTGTCCGGGCGTGCTGTCCACCGCGATCTGCCCGCCCATCAGCGACACCAGCCGCTTGCAGATGGCGAGCCCCAGGCCGGAGCCCGACTGCTCGCCCACCGGCTCGGCCTGGGCGAAGCGGGTGAACAGCGAGGCGCGCAGCCGCGGCGGGATGCCGATGCCGGTGTCCGTCACCGCGAAGCCCACATGGCCGTCGGGCAGGGCGGCGATGCGCACCTCCACCGTGCCGCGATGGGTGAACTTCACCGCGTTGTCGGCCAGGTTCATCAGCACCTGGCGGAGGCGGTTGGCGTCGCCCACCATCCGGGCGGGCAGCTGGTGGTCCAGGCTGGCGCTGAGCTCCAGCCCCTTCTCGGCCGCCGCGGGGGCCAGCAGGTCCAGGATCTCGCCCACCACCTCGGCCAGGGGGAAGGGCTGGGGGTCCAGCACCAGCTTGCCGGCCTCGATGCGGCTGAGGTCCAGCAGCTCGTTCACCGTGCGCAGCAGGGTGGTGCCGCAGCGCCGCGCCGTCTCGGCGTAGGCGCGCTGCTCGGCGTCCAGCGGCGTGTCCAGCAGCAGCGACAGCGTGCCCATCACCCCGTGCAGCGGCGTGCGCACCTCGTGCGAGACGAAGGCCAGGAAGTCGCTCTTCTCCTGGCTGGCTTTCTCGGCGGCCTTGCGGGCGCGGGCAGCTTCCTTCTCGGCGCGCTTGCGGGCGGTGACGTCGTGCTGGATGCCCACGAAGGCGACGACGCGGCCGCGCGCGTCCTTCACCGGCGCCATGCGCAACTCGTTGACGAAGCGCTTGCCGTCCTTGCGGTGGTTGGTCAGCTCCACCGTCACCGCCTCGGCCTGCGCGGTGGCGCGGCGTAGGGCGCGCACCGCCTCGCGCTCCGTGCTCGGGCCTTGCAGGAAGCGGCAGTTGCGGCCCAGCGCGTCTTCCGGCGCGTAGCCGGTGATGCGGGCGAAGGCCGGGTTCACGAACACCAGCGGGCAGTCGGGCAGCGAGGGGTCGGCCACCACGATGCCGGTGGGCGCGGCGGCCACCGCCAGCGCCAGGATGCCGTCCAGCCCCGCGGCCGCCACCGCGCCCTCGCCGCCATCCAGCAGGGCGTTGCCGCCCCCGTCGGTGCGGATGCGCGGCAGGGGGGCGGCGACCATCACCGGCTCAGCTGCCGTAGGCCATCAGCGCCTCGACGGGCAGGTCCAGGCGGCGGCGGCCCTCCAGGAAGGACAGCTCGATCATCACCGCAGCTGCCGGCACCACGGCGCCGGCCCGGCGCAGCAGCTCCACCCCGGCCTTCATGGTGCCGCCGGTGGCCAGCAGGTCGTCCAGCACCACCACGCGCTGGCCGGGCGCCACTGCGTCCTCCTGCATCTCGATGCGGTCGGTGCCGTATTCCAGGGCGTAGTCCAGGCCCACCGTCCGGCCGGGCAGCTTGCCGCGCTTGCGCAGCATCACGAAGCCCAGGCCCAGCTCCAGCGCCAGCGGCGCCGCCAGCAGGAAGCCCCGGCTCTCGATGCCCGCCAGCAGGTCGGGCTTGTGCACGGCGACGCGGGCGGCCAGCTGGGCGCTGGCCTGCTTCCAGGCCGGGCCGTTCCGCAGCAGGGTGGAGATGTCGTAGAACAGGATGCCCGGCTTGGGAAAATCCGGAATGCCGCGGATGTGCGACTTGAGCTCGTCTTCGGTCACGATGTCCTGGATGCGCTGTCGGGGATGGCGCGCCATGGGCGCCGGGGCAGCTTAGGCCCCGAAGACCGCGCGCGTCCAGCAAGGATGCGGCTTGGCAAGCCCGGCGGGACGCGCCATCTGCCCGGCATGTCGCGCGTCCTCCTC
The DNA here is from genome assembly GCF_045449635.1 of Sabulicella flocculans. Taxonomy (NCBI): domain Bacteria; kingdom Pseudomonadati; phylum Pseudomonadota; class Alphaproteobacteria; order Acetobacterales; family Acetobacteraceae; genus Sabulicella; species Sabulicella flocculans. The sequence goes on from NZ_JBJJBR010000005.1 coordinate 18,946, forward strand.
GCTTCCCTGTCCGGCGTCCTCGGCTTCCTGCTCTATGTCGCGGGGGTGATGGTGCTGGGCGACTGGGTGGTGCACCGCCACTGGGCCCTGCAGTTCGCGTTCTACGCGCTGGCCGGCATCGCCTGGGTGTGGCCGGCCAAGTGGCTGATGTTCTGGGCCGCGGGAAAGCGGGCGTGAGACGCAACCGGCGCCGGCCGCGCCCGCTTCCCCCCGTCATGCGCACCCTGCTGCCCGTCCTCTGCCTCCTCGCCGCGCCCGCGCTCGCCCAGCCGGCGCCGCCGCGCCCCGACACGCGCGCCACCCTGTCGTTGGGGGTGGAGAACGATGTCTTCGGCGGCGGGACCGACCGCTACTACTCCAACGGGCTGCTGCTGGCGCTCGGCTCCTCCTCGGCCGGGCTGCCGGCGCCGCTGGCCTGGCTGGACCGGCAGCTTGACGCCTTGCAGGGGCCGGGCGTGCTGCGCTGGGGCGCCTCGCTGAACCACGCCATCTTCACCCCGCAGGACATCCGCGCCGCCGTGCCGGACCCGCGCGACCGGCCCTATGCCGGGCTGCTGCTGGGCTCGCTGTCGCTGCACCGCGTCACCGCCTCCAGCCTGTCCACCGTGGAGTTCCAGGCCGGCATCCTCGGCCCGGCGGCGGGGGGCGAGCAGGTGCAGAACAACTGGCACGCGCTGATCGGCGTCCGCAAGGCGCAGGGCTGGTCGTCGCAGATCCCCAACACGCCGGTGGTCAACCTGGCGCTGGACCGGCGCTGGCGCACGCCGCTGGGCCGGCTGGGCGGGCTGGAGACCGAGGCGGTGCCCAACGTCACCCTGGTGGCGGGCAACCTGAACATCCACGCCGCGGCCGGCGGCATCCTGCGCCTGGGCCAGGGGCTGGAGGGCGATTTCGGCCCGCCGCGCATCCGCCCCTCGCTGGCCGGCTCGGCCTTCTTCCAGCCGCCGGCCGACCGCCCCTACGACGCGCTGGGCTGGTACGTGTTCGGCGGCGGCGAGGCGCGCGGCGTGGCGCATGACCTGACGCTGGCCGGGCGCGGCGCCAACCGCGGGGTGGACGCCCGCCCCGTGGTGATGGACCTGACTGCCGGCGCGGCGATGACGTGGCGGGGCGTGCGCGTCTCCTACACCCAGGTGTGGCGCACGGAGGAATTCTACGGCCAGCGCGGCGGGATGCAGAGCTTCGGCTCGGTGAACCTGAGCTTCCGCTTCTGAATCCCGCCGCGGCGGCTCAGGCCGCCTTGGCTTCGCGGCGGAAGCGCGTCAGCAGGAACTCGGTGTAGCCGTTGGGCTGCGTCGTGCCCTCCAGCACCAGGGCGCAGGCGGCGCGGAAGGCCACGCCGTCGAAGCCCGGCGCCATCGGGACATAGGCGGCGTCGCCGGCATTCTGCGCGTCCACCTTCGCGGCCATGCGCTGCATCGTCGCCATCACCTGCTCCTCGCTGACGATGCCGTGGCGCAGCCAGTTGGCGATGTGCTGGGCGGAGATGCGCAGCGTCGCGCGGTCCTCCATCAGGCCGACGTCGTTGATGTCGGGCACCTTGGAGCAGCCGACCCCCTGGTCCACCCAGCGCACCACGTAGCCCAGGATGCCCTGGGCGTTGTTGTCCAGCTCCTGCTGGATGGCCTCGGGCGCCCAGTTGGTGGCGGTGGCGACCGGCACGGTCAGCAGGTCCTCCAGCCGGGCGCGGCGGCCGCCCTGGGCGATCTCCTCCTGCCGCGCCTTCACGTCCACCTGGTGGTAGTGCAGGGCGTGCAGCGTGGCGCCGGTGGGCGAGGGGACCCAGGCGGTGTTGGCGCCGGCCCTGGGGTGGGCCACCTTCTGCTCCAGCATCGCGGCCATGGCGTCGGGCATCGCCCACATGCCCTTGCCGATCTGCGCGCGGCCGCGCAGCCCGCACATCAGGCCGATGTCCACGTTCCAGTCCTCATAGGCCTTGATCCAGGCGGTGCCCTTCATGTCGTTCTTGCGGATCATGGCGCCCGCTTCCATGGAGGTGTGGATCTCGTCCCCCGTGCGGTCCAGGAAGCCGGTGTTGATGAAGGCGACGCGGCTGGCCGCTTCCTTGATGCAGGCCTTGAGGTTGACGGTGGTGCGCCGCTCCTCGTCCATGATGCCCATCTTGAGCGTGTCGCGCGGCAGTCCCAGCAGGTCCTCGGTACGGGCGAACAGCTCGTTGGCCAGCGCCACCTCCTCCGGCCCGTGCAGCTTGGGCTTGACGATGTAGACCGAGCCGGCGCGCGAGTTCATGCGCCGGCCGTTCACGTCGTGCAGCGCAATCAGGCTGGTGAACACGCAGTCCAGCATGGTTTCCGGCACCTCGTGGCCGTCCAGCGTCACCACGTCGGTCAGCATGTGGTGGCCGACGTTGCGCACCAGCATGACGGAGCGCCCGGGCAGCGTCAGCGTGCCCGCGCCGTCCGGCGTGGTCCAGGAGCGGTCCTCGTTCAGGCGCCGCGTCACGGTCCTGCCACCCTTGGGGAAGTCGGCCGACAGGTCGCCGCGCATCAGCCCCAGCCAGTTGCGGTAGACCAGCACCTTGTCCTCGGCGTCCACCGCCGCGACGCTGTCCTCGCAATCTTGGATGGTGGACAGCGCGCTTTCCAGCACCAGGTCGGCCACGCCGGCGGCGTCGCCCTTGCCGATGGGGTGTTCGCGGTCCAGCACCAGCTCCAGGTGCAGCCCGTTGTTGCGGAACAGCAGCGAGGTGGGGGAGGCCGCCTCGCCGCGGAAGCCCACGAAGCGCGCCGGGTCCTTCAGCCCCACCGCGCCGCCGCCCTGCAGAGAGACGGACAGCGCGCCGTCCTTCACCGCATACTTCAGCGCCTCGGCGTGGCCGGCGCCGGCCAGCGGGGCGGCCTGGTCCAGCACCCGCCGCGCATAGCCGATGACGCGCGCGCCGCGGGCGGGGTTGTAGCCCTGGCCCTTCTCGGCGCCGTCGGCCTCGGGGATGGCGTCGCTGCCGTACAGCGCGTCGTACAGGCTGCCCCAGCGGGCATTGGCGGCATTCAGCGCGTAGCGGGCGTTGGACACCGGCACCACCAGCTGCGGGCCCGCCACCTGGCCGAACTCCGGGTCGGTGTTGGCGGTGCTCACCTGGAAGTCCGCCGGCTCGGGCAGCAGGTAGCCGATCTCGCGCAGGAACTCCCCATAGGCGGCGACGTCCACCGGGCGGGCCGGGTTGGCGTGGTGCCACTCGTCGATCTGGGCCTGCAGGCGGTCGCGCTTGGCCAGCAGGGCGGCGTTGCGGGGCGCCAGCTCGCGCAGCAGGGCCTCCAGCCCGGACCAGAGGCGCGCGGCCTCGACGCCCGTGCCCGGCAGGGCCTCCTCCTCGATGAAGCGCTTCAGCTCGGGCGCAACGTGCAGGCTCATGCCGGACTCTCCCAGTCGTTCAGCTTGGGGGCCATCTAGGGCCTCCGGCCCACTTGCGGAAGGGCGCAGCGCGGCCCGACCATGCGGCGAATCACGAAGGACGCCCCGGCATGGACCAATACGCCACCCAGCACTGGCAGCTCCGCAAGCCCGCCGCGCGCGGCGAGAAGGGCATCGTCGCCTCCCAGGCCCGGGATGCGGCCGAGGCCGGGGCGGCCATGCTGCGTGCCGGCGGCACGGCGGCGGACGCCGCGGTGGCCGCGGCCTTCGCCCTGGCGGCGGTGGAGCCCTGGAACAGCGGCCTGGGCGGCATCGGCTTCGCGCAGGTGATGGCGCCGGGCGGAGCGTGCGAGACGCTGGATTTCGGCCCGCGGGCGCCGCGCGGCCTGGACCCGGCGGCCTATCCGCTGACCGGCCGCATGAAGCAGGACCTGTTCGCCTGGCCGGAGGTGGCGGGCGACGCCAACATCCACGGGCCGAAATCGGCGCTGATCCCCTCCGCCGTGGCGGGCTACGCCCTGCTGCACGAGCGCTTCGGCAAGCTGCCCATCGCCGACGTGCTGGCGCCCGCCATCGCCCTAGCGAGGCGCGGCCTGCCGCAGGACTGGTTCACCACGCTGAAGGTGGCCAACAGCGCCGCCGTGCTGCGCCTCTACGACGAATCGGCGCGCATCTACCTGCCGAACGGGCTGCCGCCGGTGCCGCCCTACCAGGGCAAGCCGGGCTTCTTCCGCCTGGGCCGCCTGCCCGACACGCTGGAGCGCCTGGCGCGCGCCGGCCTGCGCGACTTCTTCGAGGGCGACATCGCCCGCGAGCTGGCCGCCGACATGCGGGAGATGGAGGGCTTCGTCGCCGCGGAGGACCTGCGCGACTGCCAGGCGCGCTTCCTGCCGGCGATGGAGGCGCCGTATCGCTGCCGCCGCCTGATGCTGGCCAATGGCCTGACCGCCGCGCCCACCCTGCGCGCCGTGCTGGCGAAGCTGGAGGAAGCGCCGTTCAGCGGCGCGCCCGACGCCGCCTGGTACGCCCACCTGGCCCGCGCCCTGCGCGAGGGCTACGCCGAGCGCCTGCAGGGCCTGGGCGATGCCGAGCCGCAGGGCGCCGATTCCTGCACCACCCACCTGACGGTGGCCGACCGCGACGGCATGATGGTGGCGATGACCACCACGCTGCTGTCCTCCATGGGCTCGCGCATGGTGCTGCCGCGCACCGGCGTGCTGATGAACAACGGGGTGATGTGGTTCGACCCGCAGCCGGGCACGCCCAACGCCATCGCGCCCGGCAAGCGCCCGCTGTGCAACATGTGCCCGGTCATCGCGCTGGACGCCCATGGCGCGCCGCTGCTGGCGGCCGGCGCCTCCGGCGGGCGGCGCATCATGGCCTCCGTGGTGCAGATGCTGTCCTACGTGCTGGATTTCGGCATGGACCCGGAGGCCGCCGCCCACCTGCCGCGCCTGGACGTCAGCGGCCCCGAGGGCGTGACCGCCGACGCGCGCCTGGGCGAGGCGGTGATCGCCGCGCTGGCCGCCGAGGCGCCGGTCGAGGTGGTGGAGCACGCGGTGATGCCGGTGAACTTCGCCTGCCCCAACCTCATCCTCCAGCAGGGCGGCACGCGGGTGGGCATCACCGACGTCATGTCCCCCTGGTCGGCCGCCGTGGCGGAATGACGCTCTCCCTGCCGGAGGAGGCCGTCCTCCTCACCCTGGACGAGGCCGGGCGGCCGCTGGGCCGGCAGGGCCTGGCCGCCTCGCTGGCCTTGGCCGGGGCGGTGATGATGGAGCTGGCCCTGGCCGGCCGGGTGGACACCGACCGCCACGCCCTGCACCGCGTCTCCGACGCCCCCACCGGCGACCCCGTGCTGGACCTGGCGCTGCCCCTGCTGCCGGAGGCGCCGGACAGCCGCGGCGCCCTGTTGCTGCTGGCCCGCGAGGAGCCGCGGCTGCGCGCCGCGGTGCTGGCCGGGCTGGAGGCGCGCGGCCTGCTGCGCCGCGAGGAAGGGCGCGTGCTGCTGCTGTTCCCCTCCCGCCGCTGGGTGAAGGCGGAGGACCGGCCCGAGCCCGCCGAGGCGCTGGCCCGCCTGCGCCGCGCCCTGGAAGGCGCCCACATCCCCGACCCGCGCGAGGCGCTGCTGGTGGCGCTTGCCCGGGCGGCCGGGCTGCTGCCGGTGCTGCTGCCGCCCGCCCTGCTGGAGCAGCGCCAGGACCGCCTGCGCTGGCTGGCCGGGCTGGAGGCGCTGGGCTGCTCCTTGGGCGACGTGGTGGCCGACTTGCGGGTATCCCGACTTTCCGGCTGAACATGGCATGGTGATTGCACAGAAGTGAGGCATCGGGGGCCTGCGCCGGCTTTCTGCCCACCATCCGGGCAGTAGGGTGCCGCGCCCCCGCGCAGGAGCCTCTCGATGATGCAGCGCCGCACCCTTCTTCTCGCCGCTTCCGGCCTGCTGGCCGCGCCGGCGGTCCACGCGCAGGCCGCCTGGCCGGCGCGCGGGTCCATCCGCCTCATCGCGCAGTTCCCGCCCGGCGGGCTGGTGGACACGGTGTCGCGCCTGATGGCGCCCTTCATGTCCTCCGCGCTGGGCCAGACGGTGCTGGTGGAGAACCGGGCGGGCGCCGGCGGCGTCATCGGCACCGACTTCGTCGCCAAGGCGCCGGCCGATGGCTACACGCTGCTGGTCTCCCATGCCTCGGTGCACGTCTTCGCGGCGGCCACCCTGCCGGCCATGCCCTTCGACCCGGTGGCGGACTTCACCCACATCGCCCACCTGGTCGAGGCGCCGAACGTGCTGCTGGTGCGCGCGGCCTCGCCCATCCAGACGTTGGCGCAGTACATCGAGACGGCGCGCCGCCAGCCGGTGCGCTACGGCTCCTCCGGCATCGGCTCGGCGCCGCACATGCTGGGCGCCATGCTGGCCGGCGAGAGCAACGCCGCCAACCTGGACCATGTGCCCTACCGCGGCTCCGCCCCCGCGCTGCAGGACCTGATGGCCAACCAGATCGAGAGCTTCATCGACCCCATCACCACCAACGTGGCGATGATGCGCGACGGCACGCTGCGGGCGCTCGCCGTCTCCTCGCCGCAGCGCTTGCCGGCCTTCCCCAACCTGCCGACCTTCGCCGAGCTGGGCTACGGCCGCCTCACCTCGGCGCAGTGGCTGGGCCTCTCGGCGCCCAAGGGGCTGCCGGCGCCCATCACCGAGCGGCTGGCGGCGCTGGTGCCCGACATCCTGAAGCAGCCGGCGCTGATGGAGCGCTTCAGCGACCTGCAGACGCTGCCGCGCAACCCGCCCCCGGTCGGCGCCGAATTCGTGAAGGTCATCGAGGAGGACCGCGCGGCCTGGACCGCCGTGGCGCGCCGCTTCAACATCGTCGCCAGCTAGAGCACGACCCGCCTTGATGGAAGCATCAAGGCGGTGAATCGTCCTCTCAGCAAAGGCTTGATCATGATCTAGGCGAGGGCCTCCATCTCCGTCACCGCCCGCCCCAGTTCCGCGGACAGCCTGCCAGGCAGCAGGCGGGCGAAGGCCTCGGCCAGGGCGCGATAGTACCACAAGGTGCCGTCGCGCCCCGCGTTGAAGCGTGCCATCATGCCGGGGCCCAGTTCCCGCAGGTCCTCCACGATGGCCCGCGCGTTGTGCAGCTTGTCGCAGGCGGAAACCAGCAGCGCGTCCGCGCCGGCCCCTTCCAGGTGTGCCAGGTACGCTTCCTTGCGCGCCCGCCAGGGCGGCTTGGGCAGCACCTCCGCATCGGTGCAGGCGCGCACGATGGCCGCCACGCGCGGCCCGAAGCGGGCGGCGATCTCCGCCTCGTGCTCCGCGCCGCAGTCCTCGATGGCGTCGTGCAGCAGGGCGGCGACGGCCTGCTCCTCGTCGCCGCCATGCTCCAGCACCAGCGCCGCCACCGCCATCAGGTGCGAGACGTAGGGGATGGCGGTGCCCTTGCGCCGCTGCGGTCCGTGCAGCCGGAAGGCCAGGGACGCCGCCTCCGCGAGACTGGACCACGCCGCCGGCCGCGCGCCGGCCACCGGGGCCGTCACGGCGTCCGCTGCAGCCGCGACAGGTCGAACCCCTCGCGCCGCGCCACCGCCAGCGCGGCCTGGAAGTCCGCCTCCGCCATCGGCTTGGCGCGCGACAGCACCCACAGCGAATCCCGGTCCGGGCTGCCCACCACCGCCCAGCGGTAGTCCGGATCCAGCCCGAGGACCCAGTAGTCGCCGTAGAAGGGCCGGAAGAAGCTGACGCGCAGCCGGGCGTTGTCCGAGCCCTCGACGGCATAGGCCACGCCGCGCGCCTCGCGCCGGGGGCGGCCCTCGGCCAGCGCGTTGGCGCAGGCGTTCAGCACCTCCAGCTGGCCGTCGGGGCGCGGGGTGTAGGTGGCCGTCACCTCCTCGCAGCGCAGGCGGCTGTTGTCCTGGAAGCGCTGCGGGAAGCGCGCCACCTCGTGCCAGGTGCCGGCGTAGCGCGCCAGGTCCACCGCGGCCACGGTGCGCGGGGTGGTGGCGTCGGGCTGCGGCACCGCGCAGCCGCCCAGGCCCAGGAACGCCAGGAAGGCCAGCTTCTTCACGGGATGGAATCCTCCGCCCATTGCGTCGTCACGTGGTCGAACACCGCGCCGGCGGTGGTGAGCCACACCTCCTCGCGCCGCGCCGCCACCTCCGCCAACGTGCGCCGCAGCGCGCGGATGCGGTGCGGCTGCCCGACGATGTAGGGGTGCAGGGCGATGCCCATCACCTGCGGGATGCCGTCGCGCACCTGCCGCAGGCGCTCGCGGAAGTCCTGCTGCACCAGCTCGGCGAAGGCGCGCGCGCCGTCCTTGCGGGCGATGATGGCCGGGATGTCGTTGGCCTCCTGCGGGTAGGGGATGCTGAGGATCCGCCCGCCCCGCGTGCGCTTCCACACCGGCTGGTCGTCGTGGCACCAGTTCAGGCTGTAGCCGTAGCCCGCCTCCTGCAGCAGGTCGGGCGTCACCCGGCTCTCGGCGATCCAGGGCGAGAGCCAGCCGCGCGGGGCCACGCCCTCCTCGGCCCGCATCCGCGCGGTGGACTCGGCGATCAGCGCCGCTTCCTCCGGCTCCGGCAGGGTGGATTGGCGCTCGCTGTTGGTGCGGCCATGCCCGGCCATCTCGTCGCCGCGGGCGCGGTGGGCCGCCACCAGCTCCGGCGCGTGGTCGTACATGGCGGTGTTCAGCAGCACGGTGCAGGGCAGGGACAGCTCGTCCAGCAGCTCCAGCAGGCGCCAGCCGCCGACGCGGTTGCCGTAGTCGCGCCAGGCGTAGTTCAGCACGTCGGGCTGCGGGCCGGCGCCGCTGCCAGCCCCGGGCGCCAGTTCCGCCCCCAGCCCCTCGCCGAAGGCGAAGTGCTCCAGGTTCACCCCCAGGTAGACGGCCAGCTTGCGCCCGCCGGGCCAGGATTCCTGCGGGCGCCCGCGCCAGGGGCGGTAGGGGAAGCGGCCATGCGTGGGAAGCTGCATGGGCCGGACATGGCCGGGATGGCGCCGCCCCGCAAGGCTGGTTACATGGCGCCCATGGACTCGCCCGCCGAAGGCCGCGCGGCCCGGGCCTGGCTGATGCGGCAGGCGCGCGGCCAGCGGGCGCACCTGCTCCGTCCCGTGCTGCTGGGCCTCGCCGGCACCGGCTGCGCCCTGCTGTTCGCGCTGCTGGTGGCGCGGGTGCTGGCCACCCTGCTGGGCTTCGCGGAGGGCGGCGGCTGGGCCGAGCTGGCGCTGGCCGCCGCCTTCGCCCTGCTGGGCGCCACCCTGTCCACCGTGCAGGAGCGCGCGCAGCTGGCGGCGGGCGAGGCCGCCCGCGCCCGGCTGCGCCGCGACGCCTTCGCCCGCCTGCTGGATGCCGGCCCGCTGGACGGGCGCGGCCTGGGCGCCAAGTCCGCCCTGGTGGTGGACCGGGTGGAGGCGGTGGACGGCTTCTTCGCCCGCTGGCTGCCTTCCGCCACGCTGGCGGTGCTCTCGCCGCTGCTGGTGCTGGCGGCGGTGGCGTGGTTCGACTGGGTGTCCGCCCTGGTGCTGGCGGTGATGGGGCTGCTGGTGCCCGTGGCCATGGCGGTGACCGGCATCGGCGCGGCGCGCGAGGCGCGGCGGCAGATGGCCGCGCTGGACCAGCTGGGCTCGCGCTTCCTCGACCGGCTGCGCGGCCTCGCCACCCTGGTGCAGTTCAACCGGGCCGAGGCCGAGGCGAAGGCCCTGGGCGAGGCGGCGGCCGAGTTCCGCGCCCGCACCCTGCGCGTGCTGCGCGTGGCCTTCCTGTCCTCCACCGCGCTGGAATTCCTGGCTGCCGGCACCCTGGCCTACCTCGCCTGGCGGCACGGCGCGCTGCTGGGCGCGCGGCACGAGGCGCCGGTGGGCGCGCTGTTCTGCATCCTGGCGGTGCCCGCCTTCTTCGCCCCGCTGCGCGCCTTCTCCGCCGCCTATCACGAGGCGCAATCCGCCGCCGGCGCCGCCGGGGAGCTGCGCGCCCTGCTGGAAGCGGCGCCCCGCCCCGGCCTGGCGCTGGACGCCGTGCCGCCGCGGGTGGCCCTGGCGGTGACCGACCTGACCTGGCGGCCGGACCCCGCCCGCCCCCCGGCGGTGCAGCGCGTCACCTTCGCCGTCGCCCCAGGCGAGACGCTGCTGCTGATGGGGCCGTCGGGCTCGGGCAAGACCTCCATCCTGCGGCTGCTGATGGGCTTCGCGCGGCCGGATGGCGGGCGCATCGCCCTCAACGGCCAGGATGCCGGGCGGCTGGCGCCGGCCGAGCTGCGCCGCGCCATCGCCTTCGTCGGCCAGCGCCCGCACCTGTTCGCCGGGACCCTGCGCGAGAACATCCTGCTGGCCCGCCCCGACGCCACCCCGGCCCAGCTGGACCGCGCCGCGGAGGCCGCGCGCGTCAACGCCTTCGCCGCCGGGCTTCCGCAGGGCCTGGACACCCTGGTGGGCGAGGGCGGCTTCGGCCTGTCGGGCGGGCAGGCGCAGCGCGTGGCGCTGGCCCGCGCCTTCCTGCGCGACGCCCCCCTGATCCTGCTGGACGAGCCGACCGCCCACCTGGACCCCGCCACCGAGGCCGGGCTGGTGGAGGCCATCGGCCGCCTGGTGGCCGGGCGCACCGCCGTGATCGCCACCCATTCGCCCGCCTTCCGCGCCCTGTCGGCGCGCGTGATGGAGCTGTCCCATGTGGGCTGACCTGCGGCGGGTGCTGGCGCTGTGGCGGCCGCGGCGGGCGGCGCTGTGGGCCGGCGCGGCGGTGGCGGTGCTCTCGGCGCTGTCGGCGGTGGCGCTGCTGGCGCTGGCCGGGCGGGGCGTCGCGGCCGGGGTGGCGGGCACGGCCGGGCTGGCGGCGCTGGTCTGGGTGCGGCCCTTCGTGGCGCTGCGCCCCGCCCTGCGCTGGGCCGAGCGCTACGTCACTCACGCGGCCGCCTTCGCGGCGCTGGCCGACACCCGCGTCTGGTTCTTCCGCCGGCTGGCGGAGCGCATGCCGGGCGGCATCGGCCACCGCGGCTCCGGCGACCTGCTGGGGCGGCTGATCGCCGACGTGGACGCGCTGGACCGCCTCTACCTCGCCGCGCTGGCCCCGGCGGCGGCGGCGCTGGCGGTGGTGCTGGCCATCGCCGCGCTGCTGGGGGCCGAGCCGGCGCTCCTGGCCCTGGTGGCGCTGCCGCTGGCGCTGGCCCTGGCGCTGCCCCTGGTGCTGGCCCCCGCCGCCGCCCGCGCGGCGCACCGCGCCACCGAGGCGCGCGGCGCCCTGCGCGCCGCCGCCACCGACCCCCTGGCCGGGGTGGAGGACGTGCTGGCGGCGGGCGGCGAGGGCCGTGCCGCCGCCCGGCTTGAGGAAGCCGGCACCGCCATGATGCGGGCGCAGCGCCGCTTCGCCGCGCGCTCGGCGCTGGCCGGGTCGCTGGGCGGGCTGCTGGTGCAGGCGGCGCTGCTGGGTGCGCTGGGCTGGGGGCTGGCCGGGGGCGCGCCGCCGCTGGCGGTGCTGGCGCTGTTCCTGGGCGTGGCGGCGGCGGAGGCGCTGGGCGTGATGCCGCGCGCCGGCGCCGCCCTGGCCCTGGCCGCCGCCGGCGCCCGCCGCCTGTTCGACGCCGCCGACACCCCCGCGCCCGTGCAGCCCCCCGCCGCGCCGCAGGGGGAGCCGGCCGATGCCACCCTGCGCCTGGAGGGCGTCCATTTCGGCTGGGCGCCTGGCGCGGCGGTGCTGCGCGGCGTGCACCTGACGCTGGCGCCGGGCGAGCGCGTGGCCATCCTGGGGCCGTCCGGCGCCGGCAAGTCCTCGCTGGCGGCGCTGCTGCAACGCCTGCGCGACCCCGATGCCGGCCGCATCACCCTGGGCGGGCTGGACCTGCGCGAATGGGACGCGGCGGCGCTGCGCCGGCGGCTGGTCGTGCTGTCCCAGCATGCCCGGGTGTTCGACGACACGGTGGCCGCCAACCTGCGCCTCGCCGCGCCGGACGCCCCGGACGCCGCGCTGTGGCGGGCCCTGGCGCGCGCCGGCCTGGCCCGCAAGGTCGAAGCCCTGCCGGATGGCCTGCGGACCCGCTGCGGCGAGGGCGGCGCGCTGCTGTCGGGCGGGGAGGGCCGGCGCCTGGTCCTGGCGCGCGCCCTGCTGCCGCCCGCCGCCATCCTGCTGCTGGACGAGCCCACCGCCGGCCTGGACGCCGCCACCGAGCGCGCCTTCCTCCAGACCCTGGACACCGCCGCCGAGGGTCGCTCCCTGCTGCTGGTGACGCACCGGCTGACGGGGGTGGAGCGGCTGGACCGCGTGTTCCGCCTGGTGGAAGGGCGGCTGGTGGAGAGCCTGGGGTAAACCTTCCCTGCCGCGCACCGTTCCCCCCAGGAACCGCTGGAGGGACCAAACCATGCGCCGCCTTTTCCTGCTCGCCCCGCTTGCCGTCCTGGCCGCCTGCGCCACGGTGGACGACGAGCCGGTGCGTACCGTCTTCTTCACCCCGGAAAGCGCCGCGCTGGACCCGGCGGCGCGGCAGGTGGTGGCGGGCGCCGCCGGCCGCGCGCGCCGCTTCCCCAACAGCCGCATCACCGTTCGCGGCTACACCGGCCCGGCGGGCGACAGCGCCGCCAACCAGGCCCTGTCCCGCGCCCGCGCCGAGGCGGTGGCCGCCGGGCTGCGCGAGGCCGGGGTGGCGCCGGGCCGCATCACCGTTTCCGCCCGCGGCGAGGTGCCGTTCGACCTGGCCCCGGTGGAGAGCCGCCGCGTGGAGGTGCATTTCGACTGAGGGCGGCGGCCGTTGCATTTCGTCACCGCAGCGGCGGGGTGGGCGTTACATGCCCCGCCCATCTTGCTGGTGACGGGGCCGCCTTCCCTGGCCCCGACAGGAGCATGACCGAGATGACCAAGACCAAGGCCTTCCTGGCGATGGGCGCCGCGCTGCTCGCCGCCGCCCCCGTGCTGGCCCAGCCCGCCGCCCCCGCCCCGCAGGGCGCCGGCCCCGGCGCGCAGGCCACCGGCCCCCGCGGCGGCCTGGAGCGCATGTTCGAGCGCCTGGACGCCAACCGCGACGGCCGCGTGGCCTGGGACGAGGCATGGGCGGTGGCGCAGGAGCGCTTCGGCGCCGCCGACGCCGACCGCAACGGCAGCCTGTCCTTCGCCGAGTTCGGCAACCTGCGCGCCCCGGGCCGCGACGGCGCCGCCGCCCAGCCCGGCCCGCGCCCCGAGCACCTGCAGCGCGGCTCTGAGCGCCGCGCCGCGATGTTCCGCGCCCTGGACGCCAATTCCGACGGCAACCTGACCCTGGCGGAGATGCAGGCGCCGCTCTCGGCCCGCTTCCGCGCCATGGACGCCAATGGCGACGGCGCGGTGGACCGGGCGGAGCTGCCGCGGATGGGCCGGCATGGCGGTGGCTACCGGCATGGCCACGGCCTGCACCACGGCGGCCCGCACCACGGCGGCCCGCGCGGCGACGCGCCAGCGCGCTGACTACCCGCCCAGGGGCAGCCGTTCCGCCACCAGGAACGGCGCCCCTGGCCCCGCCTGGGTGAAGACGCAGACCTCCCGCACCAGCCGCGGGCGGGCGGCGGCCTCGCCCAGCACGGCCTGCGCCTCCGCCATCCAGCGGGGGCGCTCGGCGGCGTCCAGGCGCCGGGTCAGCGTCACGTGGAAACGCCACTCGTCCAGCACCCAGGGGTAGCCCCAGTCGGCCAGGTGCGCCTCCTGCCGCGGCGAGAGCCCGGCGCGGCGGCGGCGGGCCAGCTCCTCCGGCGGGGCGGGGGCGCGATGGGCGTCCAGCTCCTGCACCGCCGCGTCCGCCAGGGCGTGCAGCGCGGCGCAGGGCGCGGCTTCGCGCAGCGCCAGGAAGCCCTTCAGGTCCATCACCGCCAGCGGCGGCAGGGCGAAGGGGGCGAGGCGCGCGGCGAAGGCCTGGACGTCCTCCATGAAGGGGCCCCAGCCATGGGCCAGCCGGAACGGCGGCTTCAGCGTGGCGTGCAGGCCGTAGGACCGCGCCTCCGCCGTCACCTCGCGCCGGTCGTCGGGCTGCGGCAGCGTGGCGCCGGTCTCGGCGTCGCGGCCCAGCCAGGCGGAGCCGGCGGCGTGCAGCGGGTCCGCCACATCCGGCGCCCAGTACAGCGCCGCGCGCATCATGCCACCCGTGCGCCGCGCAGCCAGGTGGCGCGTACCACCGGCATCCCCTCGTGCCGGCGCACGCGCACCAGGTCGGCGCGCAGGCCGGGGCGCAGGGCGCCGCGGTCGTGCAGCGCGGCCATGCGGGCCGGGGCCTCCGTCACCGTCCGCACCGCCGCGGGCAGGCCGGTTTCCCCGGCCAGCAGGAAGGCGGCCTCCACCAGGGCGGGGGGCACGTAGTCGCTGGCCAGGGCGTCCACCGCGCGGGCGCGCACCAGCTCCATCGCCGCCACGTTGCCGCTGTGCGAGCCGCCGCGCACCACGTTGGGCGCGCCGGCGATGACGCCCACGCCGATGTCGCGCGCCGCCTCCGCGGCCTCGCGCGTCACCGGGAACTCGCTGATGCGGATGCCGTCCGCGGCGTTGCGGCGCACCTGCGCCGCGCTCTCGTCGTCGTGGGAGGCCAGGGGGATGCCGCGGTCGGCCAGGCGGTCGAGCACCCAGCGGCGCTGCTTCTCCAGCGTCGCGTCGCGGTTGGCCTGCAGCTCGGCGATGCGCTGGTCCACCTCGGCCGGGGTCATGCGCGTCTGCTTGATGCGCATGGCCTTGTAGCGCTCTAGGTCGCGGTACTGCCCCACGCCCGGCGAGTGGTCCATCAGCGAGACCATCGCCACCAGCGGGTGCTCGGCCACGCCGTCCAGCAGGGCCGGCATGTCCTTGGCCGGCAGCTCGCAGCGCAGGTGCAGCAGGTGCTCGGCGCGCAGCAGCCCGGTGCCGGACCAGTGGGTCAGGTCGCCCACGCCCTCCTGGAAGGTCTGGTCGCGGCCCTGGTCGAAGCCCAGGTCGCCCAGGCACAGCGCGTCCAGCACGGTGGTCACGCCGGCCACCGCGCATTGCGCGTCATGCGCCAGGAAGGCGGAGCGCGAGGGCCAGCGGGCGTTGGCGCGCGGCTGCACCTGGCGCTCCAGGTTGTCCGTGTGCAGGTCCACGATGCCCGGGATCAGCAGGTCGCCCTCCAGGTCATGCGCGCCGGGGTGGCGGGCCGGGCCGGGCTGGATGTCGCGGATCAGCCCGTCCTCCAGGTGGACGGTGCCGTGCACTACCTCGTCGGGCAGGACGAGCATCGCGTTGGTCAGGATCATGCGGCCTCGGTAGCGGCGAGCGGGAGCACGGGAAAGAGGCGGTCGGCCACGGCGTCGCGCACCTCGGCGTCGTGGAAGATGCCGATGACGGCGCTGCCGGCCGCCTTGGCCTCGCGGATCAGGGCGACGACGACGTCGCGGTTGGCGGCGTCCAGGCTGGCGGTGGGCTCGTCCAACAGCATCACCGGGCGGGGGCGGGCGAATCCGCGCGCCAGGTTGACCCGCTGCTGCTCCCCGCCCGAGAAGGTGGCGGGCGGCAGGCCGTGCAGGCGCCCGGGCAGGTTCAGGCGGCGCAGCAGGGCGGCGGCGGCGGCGCGGTCCAGCCCTTCCTCCATCACCAGCTCCAGCGCCGGGACGCGCGGGATGGCGCGCAGGAACTGCGAGACGTAGCCCAGCGTCTCCGCCCGCACCTCGCGCACCGCGCGGGCGTCGGCCTCCGCGAGGTCCAGCCAGGCGCCGCGGTGGCGGATGCGGATGCGCCCGGCATCGGCGCCGTAATTGCCCTGCAGGCAGCGCATCAGCGTGGACTTCCCCGCCCCCGAGGGGCCGGACAGCGCCACGCATTCCCCCGCGCGCACCTCCAGCGAGACGCCGCGCAGCACCGGCAGCGTCAGGCCGCCCTGCAGGTGCAGGGTGAAGGACTTGCCCAGCCCCTCGACGGACAGCAGCACGCTCATGCCGCCAGCACCGAGGCGACGAGCAGCTGCGTGTAGGGGTGGCGCGGGTCGTCCAGCACGCGGTCGGCCAGGCCTTCCTCCACCACCCGCCCGTGGCGCATCACCAGGATGCGGTGCGCCAGCAGCCGCGCGGCGGCGATGTCGTGGGTGACGAAGAACACCGCCAGCCCCAGCTCGCTCACCAGGCGGCGCACCAGGTCCAGCAGCCGCGCCTGGACCGAGACGTCCAGCCCGCCGGTCGGCTCGTCCATGAACACCAGCCGGGGCTGCGTCACCAGGCAGCGGGCGATCTGCAGCCGCTGCTGCATCCCGCCCGAGAAGGTGCGCGGCAGCTGGTCCATCCGCGCCGGGTCCAGCTCCACGCGGGCCATCCATTCCGCCGCGGCGGCGCGGATGCCGCCATAGTGCCGGCCGCCGGCAGCCATCAGCCGCTCGCCGATGTTGCCCCCGGCCGAGACGCCCATGCGCAGCCCGTCGCGCGCGTTCTGGTGGACATAGCCCCATTCGGTGCACATCAGCCGCCGCCGCCGCGCCTCGGGCAGGTCGTGCACCTCCTCGCCGGCGTGGCGCACGCTGCCGGCGTCGGGCGCCTGCTGGCCGGACAGCACCCGCAGCAGGGTGGACTTGCCCGAGCCGCTCTCGCCCACGATGGCCACCACCTCGCCGGGCCAGATGGCCACCGCCACGTCGTCCAGCGCGCGGGTGGCGCCGAAGCGCAGCCGCAGCCCCGCGGCCTCCAGCAGCGGGCTCATGCCTGGTTCTCCCGGCAGAAGTCGGTGTCGGAGCACACGAAGACGCGCCCGCCGCGGTCATCGGCCACGATTTCGTCCTTGTAGCTGTCCGGGCTGCCGCAGAAGGCGCAGGGCTGGCGGGCGCGCACCGGGGTGAAGGGGTGGTCGTCGAAGTCCAGGCTGCGCACCTCCGTCCAGGGCGGCACGGCGTAGATTTTCTTCTCCCGCCCCGCGCCGAACAGCAGGGTGGCGGGCGACATGTGCAGCTTCGGGTTGTCGTAGCCGGGGATGGGCGAGGGCGACATCAGGTAGCGCCCCGCCACCATCACCGGGTGGTTGTAGGAGGAGCCGCCCTCGCCCTGGTGCGCGATGTCCTCGTAGAGGCGCAGCTGCGCCAGGGCGTAGTCGCCCAGCGCGTGCAGGCGGCGCGTCTCGGCCAGGCGGGGCTCCAGGCGGAACAGCGGCTCGGGCATCGGCACCTGGAACACCATCACCTGGCCTTCCGCCAGCGGGCGCTCCGGGATGCGGTGGCGCGTCTGGATGACGGTGGCGCGGGCGGTCTCCGTCGTGGTCTCCACCCCGGCCACGCGGGCGAAGAAGCGGCGGATGGACACCGCGTTGGTGGTGTCGTCCGCGCCCTGGTCGATCACCTTCAGCACGTCGCTCGGGCCCAGCACGGCGGCGGTGACGGCGATGCCGCCGGTGCCCCAGCCATAGGGCAGCGGCATCTCGCGCGCGCCGAAGGGGATCTGGTGCCCGGGGATGGCCAGCGCCTTGAGGATGGCGCGGCGGATCATCCGCTTGGTCGCCTCGTCGAGGTAGCCGAAGTTGTAGCCGGGGTCGTGGCTCATTCCGCGGCCTCCTGCGCCGGCGGGGCGGCGCGCTGCGCCTCCCAGCGGGCGCGGACGGAGCGCAGCTTCTCCAGCTCGCTCTGGAAGTCCACGTGGTGCGGCAGCTTCAGGTGCTCCACGAAGCCGGTGGCCTCCACGTTGTCGGCGTGCAGCAGCACGAATTCCTCGTCCTGGGCCGGGGCGCCGGCCTCCTCGCCCAGCTCGCGCGCCATCAGGGCGCGGTCCACCAGGGCCATGGCCATGGCCTTGCGCTCGTTGTGGCCCATCACCAGCCCGTAGCCGCGGGTGAATTGCGGCGGGCGCTCCTTCGCGCCGGCGAACTGGTTGACCATCTGGCACTCCGTCACCGTCACCTCGCCCAGGCTGACGGCGAAGCCCAGCTCGGCGGGCTCCACGAACACCTCCACCTCGCCCACCCGCAGCTCGGCCACGAAGGGGTGGGCGTTGCCGTAGCCGCGTTGGGTGGAATAGCCCAGGCCGAGCAGGAAGCCCTCGTCGCCGCGCGCCAGCGCCTGCAGGCGGGCGTCGCGACCGGCGGGGAAGGGCAGGGGCTCGCGCGTCAGGTCGTGCGGGGCCTCGGCGGCGGCCGCGTCGTCGCGCGCCATCAGGCCCTCCTGCGCCAGGATCTCCGTCACCCGCGGCATGGGTGCCGCGCCGGCCTCCTCCTCCTCCGGCGGGGCGGGGGGCGCGCCCTCGGCGGCCAGGGCGAAGTCCAGCAGGCGGTGGGTGTAGTCGAAGGTGGGTCCCAGCACCTGCCCGCCCGGCAGGTCCTTGTAGGTGGCGCTGATGCGCCGGCGCACCCGCATGGCGCCGGTGTCCAGCGGCTGCGCGGACGCGAAGCGCGGCAGGGTGGTGCGGTAGGCGCGCAGCAGGAACGCCGCCTCGATGAGGTCGCCGCGCGCCTGCTTCACCGCCAGCGCCGCCAGCCCGCGGTCGAAGCAGGAGCCCTCGGCCATCACGCGCTCCACCGCCAGCCCGAGCTGCGCCTCCAGCTGCGCCACGCCCAGCTCCGGCAGGGCAGGGTCGCCGCGGCGCTCGTGCGCCAGCCAGCGGTGCGCCGCCGCGATGGCGGCCTCGCCGCCCTTCACCGCCACGTACATCAGCCGGCCTCCGTCACGCGGGTGGAGCGCGGGAGGGCGGCCAGCCGTGCCCCGCAGCACAGGAAGACGTCCAGGCCGCGCGGCGCCAGCGGCGCCAGCGCGGCGCGCGCCGCCCAGAAGCCTTCCGGCAGCCCGGCCACGCCCAGGCGGCGCTCGCCGCGGATGCCCGGCCCGCGCAGCAGCAGCGGCCCGTCATCCTCCAGCGCGGCGACGGGGAGGAGCAGGGTGGCGCCGTCCTGCGGCGCCTCGTCGCTGCCCAGGCCCAGCGTCGCCAGCGGCGGAGGCGGTCCCAGCAGGAAGGCGGCGGCCGCGGGCAGGGCGAAGGGGGCGCCGCAATGGAAGGCCAGCCAGCCGCGCGCTTCCGCCCCGGCCGCGGTCCACAGCGGCGTGGTGTCGTCCGCCAGGGCCAGCAGCAGGGCGGCCGCCGCGAGGTCCAGCCCCGGCGGGGCGTCGGGCAGCACGGGAAGGGCCTGGATGCTGCCGGGCCGGGCCGTCGCCTCCATCGCCGCGCGGAAGGCGGATTGCGCGCCCAGCACGGGGTCCGCGAAGCCGGCCCTCATCGCATCGTCCCCAGCGTGGCGAAGCGCACCGCGGTGGCGGCGGCGCGCCGGGCGTCGCGCGCCGCCGCCGCCGCCAGCGCCTCCCGCAGCGGGGCCACCACGCGCGCGTGCCACGCGGCGCCCTGCGGCCCTTGCAGCAGCGCGTCCAGCACCGCCGAGACCTCGGCGGCGTCCTTGTCGCGGCCCAGGCGCCAGCCATGGCCCAGCGTGCCGTCGGCCAGCGCCACGGTGCAGCGCGTCGCCGTCGCCTCGCCCAGGTTGAAGGGGGCGCCGTCGCCGCCGGCGCGGCCGCGCAGCATGGTCAGCCCGGCCTCGGGCCCGCGCACCCGGCGCCAGGGGGGCAGGGGCCCCGCCGCCGCGCGCAGCGCCGGCCCGTCGGCCCGCGCCAGCACCGCCATCCATTCCGCTCGCGTACTCATAGGTCTAGACAGCTACACATCTGCCATGCCAGGGTCAACGCGGATGTACGGGCTGGAGGTCCGGTCTTGGTTGAAGATTCCGTGACGCTCGACCGCGGCTCCGGCCTCGCGCTGTGGCGGCAGATCGCCGAGGCGCTGGCCGGCGCCATCGCCGCCGGCCGCCATGCCCCGGGCGCCCGCCTGCCGACGGAGGGCGAGCTGGCCGCCCGCTTCGGCGTGAACCGCCACACCCTGCGCCGCGCCATGGAGCACCTGGAGTCCCAGGGCGTCGTGCGGGTGGAGCAGGGCCGCGGCTCCTTCGTGGCGGAGGACGTGCTGGACTACCCGCTGGGCCCGCGCACCCGCTTCAGCGAGATCATCCAGCGCCAGGGCCGCGAGCCGCAGGGCCGCCTGCTGCGCCTGGCCGAGATCGCCGCCGATGCGCGCGTGGCGGAGCTGCTGGGGCTGCGCAAGGGCGCCCGCGTGGTGCTGGCCGAGCGCCTGGCCATGGCCGATGGCCGCCCGGTGGCGCTGGGGGCGCACCACTTCCCCGCCGCGCGCTTCGGGCGCATCGCCAACCTGCTGCGGCAGGACCCCTCCATCACCCGCGCGCTGGCCGCCTGCGGCGTGCCGGACTACCGCCGGCAGGTGACGCGCATCACCGCGCGCATGCCCACGGCCGAGGAGGCGGAGGCGCTGGCGCAATCCCGCGCCCGCCCGGTGCTGGTGAGCGAGGCGGTGAACGTGGACGGCGAGGCGCGGCCGGTAGACGCGACGGTGACGCGCTACGCCGCCGGGCGGGCGCAGCTGGTGGTGGGGGAGGCATGACGGGCTGGCGCATCGCGGGCGGGCGCGTGCTGCGCGGCGGCCGCCTGGAACCCGCCACCCTGGGCATCGAGGGCGGCGTCATCGGCGCCCCCGGCGGGCGGCGGCTGGACGCCAGCGGGCTGCTGGTGCTGCCCGGACTGGTGGACATCCACGGCGACGCGCATGAGCGCTGCCTGCAGCCCCGCCCGGGCGTCGCCTTCCCCGCGCCCTTCGCCCTGGCCGACGCCGCGGCGCAGATGCTGGCCAGCGGCATCACCACCGCCGCGCTGGGCGTCACCCTGTCCTGGGAGCCGGGGCTGCGCTCGCTGGCCAGCTTCCGCGCGCTGCTGGACGCGCTGGCGGCGCCGCCGCCCGGCCCCGACCTGCGGCTGCACCTGCGCTGGGAGGCCGACAACCTCGACGCCGAGCCCGACGCCCTGGCCGCCATCGCCGCCGGGCGCGTGGCGGTGCTGGGCTTCAACGACCACACGCCCGGCATCCTGCGCCGCCTGGAGGACCCGAAGCAGCTGGGCAAGTACGCCGGCCGCGCCGGCTGCGCGGAGGCCGAGTTCGCCGCCCTGGCCCGCGCCGCCGCCGCCCGCCACGCGGAGGTGCCGGCCAGCCAGGCGCGGCTGGCCGCCGCCTGCGCCGCCGCCGGCGTGCCCATGCTGAGCCACGACGACGCCACGCCGGCGCAGCGCGCCGCCTTCCGTGCCCTTGGGGCCCGCTGCTGCGAGTTCCCCATGGCCGAGGCGGTGGCGCAGGACGCCCGCGCCCACGGCGAGCCGGTGGTGATGGGCGCGCCCAACGTGGTGCGCGGCGGCAGCCACCTGGGCTGGGCCAGCGCCGCGCCCCTGGCCGAGCGCGGGCTGGTGACGGTGCTGGCCAGCGACTACCACTGGCCCGCCCTGCTGCGCGCCCCCTTCGTCCTGGCCGCGCGCGGCGCGATGGACCTGCCCGCCGCCTGGGCGCTGGCCAGCGCGCACCCCGCCGCCGCGATGGGCCTGCACGACCGCGGCACGCTGGAGGACGGCATGCGCGCGGACGTGCTGCTGGCGACGCCGGGGGGCGCGGCGGTGGCGGTGCTGGCGGGCGGGGAGTTGGCGTGGCTGGCGCCGGGGGCGGCGCCGCGCCTCAGTTGAACTTGCGCAGCGGGCAGAAGGCGTGCGCGTCCAGGCTGGTCCGCACCGTCTCGCACGGGCCGGCGATGGCCAGGCCGAAGCGTGCCAGCGTGGCGTCGCGCCGCGCCGCGGCCTCCGGCAGGGACACCGACCAGACCGGCCCCTGGTGGGCCGCCAGCACCTCGCGCATGCGGCGCACCAGGGCGGTCTCGGCGGGGGTGATGAAGTTGGCGCCCAGGTTCATCATGCGGGCGTCCCGCGGCATGAACACCGCCAGGTAGCCGTGCGGCTCGTCCCCCGTGGCCAGCAGCAGCGCGCCGGGCGGCACCGGCAGCGGCGGCACGGAGATGACCTGCGCGCCGTGCCGCCCATGCCCCCAGTTCGGCCGCACCGTGGTGGCCAGGGCCGCCACGGCGGCCAGCAGCGCCACCGCCAGCACCGGGCGCCACCGCCCGCGCGCCCACAGCGCCGCCGCCAGCATCGGCAGCAGGCAGGCCAGCATCTCCAGCACGATGAGGTAGCGATAGACGCCGAACAGCCACGCCCACAGCGCGTAGGAGAGGGCGCAGGCGCCGAGCAGCAGCCAGGCGGCCCGTGCCCCCGCCCCGGCGCGCCCGGCCAGCAGCGGCGGCAGCGCCGCCAGCGCCGCCAGGTAGCCCAGCGGGATGCGCCAGTCGCGGAAGCGCAGTTCCGTCACCAGCCCGGAGGTCTCGCGCAGCCACCAGAAGGGGTAGAGCACCGCCTGCAAGGCCGAGCGCGGCAGGAAGCGCTCGTCGCGGATGGCCTCCGCCGGCAGCAGCGGCGAGCGGAAGACGTGGTTGAAGTGCGGGAACAGCGGGTTGCCGGTTTCCCGCCACAGGGTCAGCGCATGCGGCGCCCAGGTCAGCAGGAAGCCGGCCGCCAGCGCCAGCCCCGCCGCCGCGGCGGCCCGCAGCCCCAGGGTGGCGAGGATCATCAGGCCGATGGCGGCGCCGAAGGGGGCGGCCGTCATCTTCAGCCCGCCGGCCAGGCCCAGCAGCAGCCCGGCGCCGGCCATGGCGGCCAGGCTGGGCCGCTCGCCGATGGTGCCGCGGCGGAGGGCGGCGCGCAGCACCAGGGCGTAGGCCGCCATCACCGGCACCGCCACCGCCGCGTCGGCGGAGGAGAGCCCGATGGCCGGCACGAAGGCCGCGCCGGTCAGCCCCGCCAGCCCCGCGACCGCCGCCAGCAGCAGCGCCACCCCCCGCCCGGGCACCACCACGGCCGCGTGGGCGTGGGCCACGCGCAGGAACAGGAAGGCCAGCACCCCCGCCGGCAGGCCGCCGACGAAGGCGAACAGGCGCGGGTAATCGTTCAGCCCGCGCAGCAGGCCATACCAGGGCAGGTGGGGCACGGGGTTGTAGAAGGCCTGCATCTGCGCCGCCGCGACGTCCTGGAACAGGCGCCCCTCCAGCCAGGCGAAGGCGACGTAGAGCTGGTAGTTCCGCAGGTCCCAGTTGCGGTCGGTGCCGGCGAGCACCGACCACAGCCCCGCGGCCAGGCAGCAGGCGAGCAGCAGGAGGGGGAGGCGGCGCATGGGGCCGTATTGCAACAAGCCGCCTGCCGCCGCTAGACGACCCGCGTGCCTGAACCGAACCCGCCCCGGCCCGCCATCGCCGTCCTCGTCCCCTGCCACAACGAGGCGCTGACGGTGGCGGAGGTGGTGCGCGGCTTCCGCGCCGCGCTGCCCGGCGCCGTCATCTACGTGTACGACAACAACAGCACCGACGGCACGGCGGATGCGGCGCGCGCCGCGGGCGCCGAGGTGCGCGCCGAGACCCGCCCCGGCAAGGGCAGCGTGGTGCGCCGCATGTTCGCCGACATCGAGGCCGACTGGTACGTGATGGTGGACGGCGACGCCACCTACGACGCCTCCGCCGCGCGGCGGCTGGTGGACCACGCCATCGCGCACCGGCTGGACATGGTGAACGTCGCGCGCGAGGAGACGGGGCAGAAGGCGTATCGCCGCGGCCACCGCTTCGGCAACCGGATGCTGACCGGGCTGGTGGGCCGCGTCTTCGGCCAGCAGACCAACGACATGCTGAGCGGCTACAAGGTGTTCTCCCGCCGCTTCGTGAAGTCCTTCCCGGCGATGTCGGCGGGCTTCGAGATCGAGACGGAGCTGATGATCCACGCGCTGGAGCTGAAGCTCCCGGTCGGCGAGATCAGCGCCCCCTACGGCGAGCGGCCCGAGGGCTCGACCTCCAAGCTGGCCACCTACCGCGACGGCTTCGTCATCCTGCGCCTGATCGGCGTGCTGGTGCAGCGCGAGCGGCCGCTGGAGTTCTTCGGCGCCGTGGCGGCGCTGCTGCTGCTGGCCGGGCTGGGGCTGGGCCTGCCGGTGGTGCTGGAATTCCTGTCCACTGGGCTGGTGCCGCGCCTGCCTACCGCGGTGCTGGCCTCCGGGCTGGTGCTGTCGGCGCTGCTGGCGCTGGCGGTGGGGCTCATCCTCGCCGCCGTCACCCACAGCCGCCGCGAGATGAAGCGCCTGGCCTACCTGGCGGCGGGAAGCTGACGCGCCTGCCCGCCTGGGCCGTCCCGGCGATGCTGGCGGCGGCGCTGCTGCTGCACCCGCTGCTGCTGCTCAACCCCGGCTTCTTCTCCCACGACGAGTGGGAACGGCTGGACCACATCCGCCGCGCCGGCTGGTGGGACTACGCTCGCCGCTACGCCGAGGTGCATCCCGGCCCGGATTTCGGCCATCCCGTGCGGCCCATCGGCTTCCTGCAGCAGGGGCTGTGGGCGCTGCTGATGGAGCGTTCGCCCCAGGCCGTGCACGGGCTGGACCTGCTGATGCACGGAGGCGTGGCGGCGGCGCTGATGCTGGCCCTGGCGCAGCTGGGCGCGCCGCGCGGGCTGGCGCTGGGCACCGGGCTGGCCTTCGTCGCCTCGCCCCTGGCCACCGCGGCTACCGGCTGGGTCGGCGCCTCCTTCGACCGCTGGTTCACCTTCTTCGCCATCCTGGCGGCGGCGGCCGCCTGGCGCATCATGGCGGCGGGGCTGGACGCGCGGCGCGGCGCCGCCCTGCTGCTGTGCTCAGCCGGGGCCATCCTGTCGAAGGAGGCCGCGGCCGCGCTGCCCCTCGCGCTGATGCTGGCCATCGCCGCGCAGCGCGCCCTGGCCCCGGCGCCGGGGGGCTTTTCGTGGCGGCGGGCGGCGGCGGTGCTGGCGCTGGGCGCGCTGCCGGTGGCGGCCTACCTGCTGGCCCGCCTGCCCGCCATCGAGGCCACCCTGGCCGGGCGCACCGGCGCCGGTTACTACGCGCCGGGCGGCCGCTTCCTGGACCGCAACCTGTCCGGCTACTGGGCCTTCCCCTTCCTGCCGCACCTGACCGACTTCCCGCGCCAGTCGCGGCTGGGACTGCCGGCCTTCCTGGCCGCGGGGCTGCTGCATGCCGGGCTGCTGGCGCTGGCGGGGCGCTGGTTCGGCTGGCGGGTGGTGCCGCTCTACCTCGTGGCCTACTTCGTGTTCCTGCTGCCGGTGCTGTCGCTGCCGGAACCGGCGGCGCACTACCTCTACGCCGCCGCGGCGCCGCTGGCGCTGCTGCTGGCCGCGCTGGGGCGCGAGGCGTGGCGCCGCCGGGGCGCCGCGCTGGCCGCGCTGGGCCTCGCCGCGACGCTGATGCTGGCCAACCAGGCGCTCATTCAGTGGCGCATCTTCCGCGGCGGCGCCTGCCAGGCGGTGGTCCTGCCGGCGCTGGAGGCGGGCCTCGCCGCGGCGGCCGGCGCGCCGTCGCTCACCCTGCGCTTCGCGGCGGACGCGCCGGACTGGGTGGTGCGCCGCGCCATCTTCGGGCGCCCGGCCTTCGACGGAAGCGAGGGGCGGCCGCCGGTCCAGCTCTCGCTGGACGGGTCGGCGGAGGCCGGCAGCCTGGTGCTGGAGATGGGCCGCGACTGCCGCCTGCGCTGATTCAGCGCCGGGGCAGCGCCCGCAGCGTCGCCAGGGCCAGCGCCACCTTCACCAGCGTGCCCGGGATGAACAGCACGAAGCCGGCCCAGAAGGCGCGCTCCAGCCCGACGAAGCCCGCCAGCCACAGCACGCCCGGCACGAAGAGCACCAGGTGCGCCGCCAGCAGGGCGCCGCCCTGGCGCCACCAGGGGCCGCGCGCCGCCAGCCCGGCCAGGGCGGCGGCCGGCAGGAAGCCCAGCAGGAAGCCCGCCGTGGGGCCCGCCAGCGCGGCCAGCCCGCCCTGCCCATTGGCGAAGACCGGCATGCCCAGCGCGCCTTCCGCCAGGTAGAGCGCGACGGAAGCCGCGCCCAGCCGCGCGCCGCCCAGCGCGCCGAGCAGCAGCACGGCGAGGGATTGCAGCGTCATCGGCACCGGCCACAGCGGCACCGCCGCCTGCGCCGAGGCGGCGAGCACGAGGGAGCCGAGGAAGGCCAGGGCCGCGAAGCGCAGGCCGGCGGCGGAGGAGAGGGTCTGGATCATCCCCCGCGCCCTGCCACGGCGGCGCGCCGCCGTCCAGCGTCAGGCCGGCGGCGGCTCGTCCATCGTGGGCGCGGCCGTGCGGCGGCCCCGCAGGGCGCACAGCGCGCCGATCGCCACCGAGCCCGCCGCCATCCCCGCCAGGAAAGCCCACTTCGCCACCAGCGCCAGGGACAGCATCCCCATCGTCGCGCCCATCGGTCGCAGGATCATCGCGCCATCCTCCGTCTTGCCTGGGGGGAAGATGGCGCGGCGCCGGCCGGGGTCAACCGTTCTCCACCAGCGCGCCGTAGACCAGGTTCTTGAACAGCATGCGCGTGTGCACGCGGTTCGACGGGCCCTGGGCCATGAACACGCCCACCAGCCGCTGCGCCGGGTCGATGGTGAAGGAGGTGCCCCAGGCGCCGGCCCACATGGCGTCGCCGGGGCTGCCCGGCGCGTGGCCCATGCCGTGGTCCAGCCGCACGCCGAAGCCCAGCCCGAAGCCGTAGCCCGGCCCGGTGGACGCCATGGGCGAGCCCGCCATGCCCACGATGTGGTTGCTTATCATGAAGCGCACGGTGCTGGGCGAGAGGTAGCGCCGCCCGTCCAGCGTGCCGCCGTCCAGCAGCATCTGGCAGAAGCGGTGGTAGTCGGCCGCGGTGCCCACCATCCCCGCCCCGCCCTTGAGGTAGGAGCGCTCGCGCTCGTCCTGGCGGATGCGGTAGGAGGCCCACATGCCGGCCTTCAGCGGGTCGGCGTCCGGCGCCTCGGCCAGCCGGGCGGCGCGGGCGTCGTCCACGAACCAGACGGTGTCGCGCATGCCCAGCGGGCCGGTGAGGCGGCTCTCGATGATGCGGTCCAGCCGCTCGCCTGCGGCGCGCTCGAGCAGCAGCCCCAGCACGTCGGTGCTGATGGAATAGAAGAACTGCGTGCCGGGCTGGAAGGCCAGCGGGATGGTGCCCAGCCGGCGCAGCATCTCGTCGCCCGGCAGGAGGCCGTTGCGCGCCTCGATGTCGTGCTGGCGGTAGAGGTCGCGGATGCGCTCGGGCGCGGCGTCGGCGTAGACGAAGCCCGAGGAGTGGCGCAGCAGGTCCTGCACCGTCACCGGGCGGGCCAGCGGCTGGTCGCCCTGCGGGGTGTGCACCACCAGGGAGCGCAGCTCCGGCAGGTACTGCGCGATGTTGTCGCGCAGCTGGATGCGCCCTTCCTCGGCCAGCATCATCGCCGCCACGCTGGTCAGCGGCTTGGTCATGGAGGCCATGAGGAAGACGCTGTCGTTGGTCATCGCCTGCCGCCGGGCCTGGTCGCGGTGGCCGTAGGCGGCGTGGTGGACCACCTCGCCCTCCCGCGCCACCAGGGCCACGGCGCCGAGGAAGGATCCGCGCTCGATCTCGCGCGCCATGGCGGGCGCGAAGCGGTCCAGCCGCGCGGGCGAGAAGCCGCGGCGCAGCGCCTCGGTCTGCGCCAGGGCGGGGGTGGCCAGCAGGCCGCCGGCCAGGACCGGCAGGGTGCGTCGTGCGATCATCGTCTCAGCTCCTCACCAGGGGGCAGCCGCCTTCGCTCAGCGGCCGCCAGGCTTCCTCCGTTCCCACCGTCGCGCGCAGCTTGAAGTAGTCCCACGGGCCGCTGGATTCGGCGGGGCTCTTCACCTCGAACAGGTAGGCGGGATGCATCTTGCGCCCGTCCTCGCGGATGCGGCCGGGGCCGAAGGCGTCGTCGTCGGTCGGCATGCGGCGCATCACCTCCAGCACCGCCGCGCCCGACTGCTTGGCCCGCGCCGCACCGACCTCCGCCACCGCCTTGAGGTAGTGGATGGCGCAGGAATAGGTGCCGGCGTGCTCCTGGTTGGGCATGTTCGTCGGCGTGCGGCGCAGGATGCGGCGCGCCAGGCCGCGCGTGCGGTCGTTCAGGTCGTGGTAGAACACCTCGCTCATGATGAGGCCCTGCGCCGTTTCCAGCCCGATGGCGTGGACGTCGGTGATGAACATCACCAGCCCGGCCAGCTGCTGGCCGCGCCGCGTCAGCCCGAACTCGCGCGCCTGCTTGATGGCGTTCACCGTGTCCTGCGCTGCGGTGGCCAGCCCCACCACCTTGGCGCGGCTGGCCTGGGCCTGCAGGAGGTAGCTGCTGAAGTCGGTGGTGCCGGGGAAGGGGAAGCGCGCCGCCCCCAGCATCCTCCCGCCGGCCCGCTGCACGAAGCCCGTGACGTCGCGCTCCAGCTGGTGGCCGAAGGCGTAGTCGGCGGTGAGCATGAACCAGGTGTCGCCGCCCGAGCGCACGGAGGCGCCGCCGACCACGTTGGCGAACATCCAGGTGTCGTAGGTCCACTGGATGGTGTGCGAGGAGCACTGCGCGCCGGTGAGCGCGGAGGAGGCGGCGCCCGAGGCGAGCTGGACCTTGTCCTTCTCCCGCACCAGGTTGGCCACCGCCAGCGCGATGGCGCTGTTGTTGACCTCGCAGATCATGTCCACGCCGCGCTGGTCCACCCATTGCCGGGCGATGGCCAGCGCCGCGTCGGGACGGTTCAGGTGGTCGCCCTGGATGACCTCGACGTTGATGCCGCGCTGGCCCAGCCCCAGATCCTCCACCGCCTGCTGCACGGCGGCCACCGAGGTGGGGCCGGAGGTGTCGCGGTAGGGGCC
Organism: Sabulicella flocculans; assembly: GCF_045449635.1. Lineage (NCBI taxonomy): Bacteria > Pseudomonadati > Pseudomonadota > Alphaproteobacteria > Acetobacterales > Acetobacteraceae > Sabulicella > Sabulicella flocculans. Next base: position 47,329 of record NZ_JBJJBR010000005.1, read on the forward strand.
GGAGAAATCGGCCAGCACGCCGATGCGGATGGTGTCCTGCGCGGGCGGGCGGGGCGTGGCGTCGCGCGCCGGCTGGGCGGCGGCGGGCAGGGCGGCCAGCCCGGCCCCGGCGCCGAGGGCGGCGCGGCGGGTGATGCTGTGCATGGTGCTTCCTCCGGTTTCGGGGGAGCGTGCCGCCCCGCGGGGCGGCGCGTCAACGCCCCCGGGGCCCGGCCTCAGCGAAACACGAGGTGCGGCAGGAACAGCGCGATGGCCGGCACGTAGGTGATGGCCATCAGGCACAGGAAGATCACGCCGATGAACACCGGAAGGTACTTCATCATCCGGTCGATCGAGGTTCCGGCGACCTGGGCGGCAGCGAACAGGTTGACGCCGAAGGGCGGCGTGATCATCCCCAGCGCCAGGTTCACCACCATGACCGTGCCGAAATGCACGCCGTCGATGCCGAAGCGCTCCGCCGCTTCCTGCAGGATGGGCGCCAGCACGATGATGGAGGCCGAGGTCTCCACGAACATCCCCACCACGAACAGGAACAGGTTGACGCCCAGCAGGAACCAGCCCGGCCCGTCGAAGGTCTCCACCAGCCAGGCGGCGGCGAGGTCGGGCACGCCCTGCCGGTTCAGCAGCCAGGAGAAGAGGCCCGCGCAGGCGATGATGAACATGATGACCGCCGAGGAGATCACCGACTTGCGCATGATGCCGTAGAGGTCGCGCCAGCCCAGCTCCCGGTGGATGAACATGCCGACCAGGATGGCGTAGGCCACGGCGATCACGCTGGCCTCGGTGGGCGTGGTGATGCCGCCATAGATGCCGCCCAGCACCACCACCGGCATGAACAGCGCCCAGCCGGCCTGGCGCAGCGCGAGGCCCACGGGCAGCCGGCCGTCGCCATCCTGCTTGCCCCAGCCCTTGAGGCGGCACCACACCAGCACGGTGGCGATCAGCGCCCCGCCGATGAGCAGGCCGGGACCGAAGCCGGCCATGAACAGCTCGGGGATGGAGGTCTGCGTCGTCACCCCGAACAGGATCATCGGGATGGAGGGCGGGATGATGACCCCCAGCTCGGCCGAGGTGGCCTGCAGCGCGGCGGCGAAGGCCACCGGGTAGCCGTGCTTGACCAGGGCCGGGATCATGATGGCGCCGATGGCGAAGGTGGTGGCGACGCTGCTGCCGCTGATGGCCGCGAAGATCATGCAGGTGATGATGCAGGTGCAGGGCAGCCCGCCCTGCACCCCGCCGACGATGGACTTGGCGAAGTCCACCAGCCTGCGGGAGATGCCGCCCACGTCCATCAGGTTGCCGGCCAGGATGAAGAAGGGAATGGCCGCCAGCGGGAACTTGTCGAGCGAGACGAAGAGCTGTTGCGCCGCCACCACCAGCGGGAAGCTGGTATGGCCGGCGATGCCCCAGACGGCGGCGATGCCGATGGCGACCGCCACCGGCACCGCGGCGGCGAACAGCACCAGCATGATGGTGAGCATGGCGCCCGACATCTATCGCATCCCCCAGGCGTGGCGGTGCATCAGACCGCGTTCTCCAGTTCTTCGGCGCGGCGGTCGAGGAAGTTGGCCAGCGCGCCCACCGCGGCGAAGACGGCGCCCACCGGCAGCGCGGCGTAGCCCCAGGACATCGAGACCTCCAGCCCCGCCATCTCCTGGAACTGCACGCGCTCGGCCATCGCCCAGCCGAACCAGAACAGCACGCCCATCAGCGCCAGCGAGAAGGCCAGCGCCGAGGCTTCCACCGCCCGCCGCACCGCCCCGCGCGTGTAGCGGTGCGCGACGTCGATGGAGACCAGCGCGCCGGTTCGCAGCGCCACGGCGAGGCCCAGATAGGCCATCCAGATCAGCGCCGTGCGCACCAGCGCCTCGCTCCAGATCGAGGGCGTCTCGGTGGCGAAGCGGGCCACCACCTGCCACAGCCCGGCCAGCACCGCGATGGCCAGCGCCAGGCAGGCCAGCGCCCCGGCCAGCCCCGTCACCCAGCGGTCGGCCGCCAGCACGGCGGCGCGCAGGGCGCCGCCACGCGCGCCGACCCACAGCGCCAGCGCGACGGCGGCGAGGCTCAGCGCCCCGATGACCTGGAGCGGGACGAGGTTGGCCGGGTTCATGCCCTTACTGGCGCCACTCGCGGATGCGGCGCAGCAGCGCCTGGTCCAGCTGCTGCTCGATCTGCGCCGCCTGCGGGGCCAGCGCGGACTGGAAGGCGCCGTTGTCCACCTGCGTCACCACCGTCATGCCGCGGCGCCGCAGCTCCTCCACGCCCGATTGCTCGTCGGCCGTCACGCGGGCGCGGTTGGCGGCGGCGCCCGCGCGTGCGGCCTCAGTGAAGGCGGCGCGGTCGGCGGCGTTCAGCCGGCCCATGAAGGCCGGGTTGCAGATCAGGATGGCCGGCGAATAGACGTGGCTGGTCAGCGTCAGGAAGCGCTGCACCTGGTTCAGGTTGTTGGCGACGATGACGGGGATCGGGTTCTCCTGCCCATCCACCGTGCCCTGCTGCAGGGCGGGCACCAGCTCGCTGAAGGCCATCGGCGTCGGCAGGGCGCCCAGGGCGGAGAAGGCGCGCATGTGCACCTGGTTCTCCATGGTGCGGACCTTCATGCCGCGCATGTCGCCGGGCGTGTTCACCTCGCGCCGGCTGTTGGTCAGGTGGCGGAAGCCGTTCTCCATCCAGGCCACGCCGACCAGCCCACGCGGCTGGAAGCGCGCCAGCAGGCCCTGGCCGATCTCGCCATCCAGCACGCCGCGGGCATGGGCGGAATCGCGGAACAGGAAGGGCACGTCGAGCACCCGCACCTCCGGCACGAAGTTGCCGACCGGGCCGGTGGAGCCCAGGTAGCACTCGATGGTGCCGATCTGCGCCGACTCGATCGCCTCGCGCTCGTTGTCGTTGCGCTGGATGTTGACGCGGAAGCGGTTGTTGGTGGCGCGCTCGAACGCCTCCTTCACCGCGGTGGCGCCGGCGCCGTAGTGGCTGTTCAGCGGCAGCGGGTGCTGGATGGTCACCTGGGTCTGCGCGGCGGCGGGCAGGGACATCGCCGCCAGTAGGCCGGCGACGGGCAGCATGCGACGCAACATGGATGAACCTCCCGGATGCATTCTGGACCCCGCGCCCCTAGCGCATCGCGCCGCCGCCGTCCATCGGCCCGCCATGGGCCGGGGCGCCTCCGCGAACGCGCCGGGCGCTTCCGCGAGTGTCGGGGACGCTTCCGCGCCTGGGCGCCCTGGGGCAAGCTGCGCCGCATGACCCTGCGCTGCGACCTCGTGATCCGCCACGCCACCATCCTGGACGGCACCGGCGCGCCGCGCTTCACCGGCGACGTGGCGGTGGAGGGCGACCGCATCCGCGCGGTCGGCGACCTCGGCTCCGTCAGCGGCGCCGAGGAGGTGGATGCGGCGGGGCTGGCCCTGGCGCCCGGCTTCATCGACGCCCACACCCATGACGACCGGCTGGTGTTGTGCGGCCCCGAATGCGTGCACTGCAAGACCAGCCAGGGCGTCACCACCGTCGTGGTCGGCAATTGCGGCGTCTCGCTGGCGCCGCTGCGGCTGGCGAAGCGCCCGCCGCCGCCGCTCGACCTGCTGGGCGAGGAGAGCTGGTTCACCCTGGGCGGCTTCGGCGAATACGCCGAGGCGCTGGCGCGGCGCCCCACCGCCGTCAACACCTTCGCCTTCTGCGGCCACCAATCCCTGCGCGTGGAAGCGATGGAGGGCGACGTCTACCGCCCGGCGACGGACCGCGAGATCGCGCGCATGCAGGACCGCCTGCGCGAGAGCCTGCGCGAGGGCGCGGGCGGCTTCTCCACCGGCCTCTACTACCCCCCCAACATGCACGCGCCGACCGAGGAGGTGATCGCGGTGGCCGAGGTGGTGGCGCAGGAGGGCGGCCTCTACGCCACCCACATGCGCGACGAGGCCGACCGCGTGGCCGAAAGCATCCGCGAGACCGCGCGCATCGGCCGCGAGGCGGGGCGGATCGAGGTCGTCATCTCCCACCACAAATGCTCCATGCCGGAGAATTTCGGCCGCTCGCGCGAGACGCTGGCGCTGATCGACACGCTGGGCCAGGACCAGCCGCTGGCCTTCGACGTCTATCCCTACCCCGCCGGCTCCACCGTGCTGATGCCCGAGCGGCTGCGCCAGGACGTGCCCGTCCAGGTCACTTGGTCCGTCCCCCACCCCGAGCAGGCGGGCCGCGACCTCGACGCCATCGCCCGCGACTGGGGCATGACGCGCAAGGCCACGGCCGAGAAGCTGCTGCCAGCGGGGGCCATCTACTTCCAGATGGACGAGGCCGATGTGCGCCGCATCATGGCGCATCCGCGCTCCATGATCGGCTCCGACGGCATCCCGCACGACGCCAAGCCGCATCCGCGCCTCTGGGGCACCTTCCCGCGCGTGCTGGGGCACTACGTCCGCGACGTCGGCCTGTTCTCGCTCGAAACCGCGGTGCACAAGATGACCGGCCGCACCGCCCAGGTCTTCGGCCTGCCCGACCGCGGCACGCTGCGCCCCGGCGCCTCCGCCGACCTGGTGCTGTTCGACCCCGCCACCGTGCGCGACCACGCCACCTACGCCAACCCGGACGCGATCAGCGAGGGCATCCGCCGCGTCTGGTGCAACGGCGAGACCACCTTCCGCGAGGGCGCGCCCAGCCCCGGCGCGGCACCTGGCCGCTTCCTCGGCAACCCCCGGCGCCGCGCGGCGTGACGGCGCCGCACAGCCAGCGGCGCTTCGGCTGGCGCATGGTGGCGGGGACGCTGGAGGGCGGCACCCTGCCGCGCGCCCTGCTGATGGCGGCGCTGATCTTCGGGGCCGGCGTGGTCTTCGCCGCGTTCTGGGCCGGCGGCGCGCCGCGCCACCCGATGGACGCCTACCTCCGCATGGGCCGCAACGCGGGCGCGGAGGCGCTGCGGCGCGACCTGTCCGCCCTGTCGCCCGCCGGGCAGGATGCCGGCCCGGCGGTGCAGCGGCTGATCGCGCTGGGCTTCACCTGCCAGGCGCCGGGCGGGACGGAGGGCGCCTGGCGCTGCCACCTGCGGCGGCCGCTGGAATCCCGCCGCATGCTGGACAGCGACGCGGTGCTGACCGTGGCGGAGGGCCGGATGACCGGAATGGCGGTGACGATGCGCGAGGGGCGCCTGCCCTGAAGCCTCAGGCGAGGCCGAGCCGGTGGTCCCGCCGCCGCAGCAGCGCGATGAGCGGCAGCGACAGCAGCACCATCCACGCCTTGCCGATGACCTGCCCCGCCAGGTAGTCCAGCGAGCCGAAGGCCAGCCACAGGAACACCACGCTGTCCACCACCAGCCCCACGGCGGAGGAGGCCAGCACCGCCCGCGCCAGCCCCTTGCGCTGCAACGGGGTGTAGACCCCGAGGTCCGCCAGCTCGCTGAGCAGGAAGGCGAGGGCGGAGGCGACCACCAGCGCCGGCGGCGCCAGCAGGGCGGAAAGCGCGGCGCCGGCCAGGATGGCGCCGAAGGCCCAGCCGACCCCCAGGCGCCGCTGCACCAGGTCCCGCAGCACCAGCGCCAGCCCGATCATCAGCACGCCCGAGGGCGCCATGACGCCGGGCGCCACCGGGATCAGGCACGGGCCCTGCGGCACGCACACGGTGCCGGCATGGCCGATCAGCCAGTTGGCCGCGGGGATGCACAGGCCGAAGCCCGCCAGGAACAGGAAGCCTTCAGCGCGCTGCTTGGTCATGCCCCGCCGCATAGGCCGCCCAGCCCCGGGCGCGCAAGTCGCAGGCCGGGCAGCGGCCGCAGCCGGCGCCCCAGGGATGCGCCGTGCGCTCGCCACGATAGCAGGAATGGCTGTCCCGCCGGATCAGCTCCACCAGCGCATCGCCGCCCAGCGCGTGGGCCAGTTCCCAGGTCGCCCGCTTGTCGCGCCACATCAGCGGGGTGTGCAGCACCAGCCGGGCGTCCAGGCCCAGGTTCAGCGCCACCTGCATGGCCTTCACCGTGTCGTCCCGGCAATCCGGGTAGCCGGAATAATCCGTCTCGCAGACGCCCAGCACGATGTGGCGCAGCCCGCGCCGGTAGGCCAGCGCGGCGGCCAGGGTCAGGAACACCAGGTTGCGCCCGGGCACGAAGGTGGAGGGCAAGCCATTGGCCTGCATCGCGATCTCGCTGTCTCGCGTCAGCGCCGTCTCGCTGATGGCGCCCAGCACGGGCAGGCGCAGCAGGTGGTCCGGCCCCAGCCGGGGCGAGGCCATGCCGGCGCGCAAGGCGGCGCGGCCATCCAGCTCCACCCGGTGCCGCTGGCCGTAGTCAAAGCCCAGCGTCTCGACGCGGGCGAATTCGCGCAGCGCCCAGGCCAGGCAGGTGGCGCTGTCCTGCCCGCCACTGAACAGCACCAGCGCCCCGGGCGCCCCCTCATCCATGGGCCAGTTCCCCCGCCGCCCAGACGCCGGCCTCCGCCGCCACCGGGTCGGCATCCTGCGCGATGGCGCGGGCGGCGGAAAGCAGCGCGGGGTCGGCGCTGTTGCCGATGGCGATGGCCAGGTTGCGCCGGAACCGCGCCAGCCCGATGCGCTTGACCGCCGAGCCGGCGAAGCGCGCGCGGAAGCCGGCATCGTCCAGCGCCGCCAGCTCCGCCAGGGGCGGGGCGCGGTCGCCGCCGGGGGCGAAGCGCATCTCCCGGCTGCGGCGGGCGAACTTGTTCCAGGGGCAGGCGGCCAGGCAGTCGTCGCAGCCGTAGATGCGGTTGCCCATCGGCCTGCGGAACTCCGCCGGGATGGGCCCGCGGTGCTCGATGGTGAGGTAGGACAGGCAGCGCCGCGCATCCAGCCGGAACGGCGCAGGGAAGGCGGCGGTGGGGCAGGCCTCCAGGCAGGCGGTGCAGGAGCCGCAATGCTCGCCTTCCGGGGCGTCGGGCTCCAGCGACAGGGTGGTGAAGACCTCGCCCAGGAACAGCCAGTTGCCCCATTCGCGCGACAGCAGGTTGGTGTGCTTGCCCTGCCAGCCCAGCCCGGCCTGCTGCGCCAACGGCTTCTCCATCACCGGCGCGGTGTCCACGAACACCTTCAGCGGCTGGTCGCGGAACCGCCGCGCCATCCATTGCCCCAGCGCCTTCAGGTTCTTCTTCACCACGTCGTGGTAGTCGCGCCCCTGGGCGTAGCAGGACAGGGTGGCGCGGTCCCTCCAGGCCAGGGATTCCAGCGGGTCGTAGGCGGGGCCGTAGTTGGTGCCCAGCACGATGACGCTCACCGCCTCCGGCCACAGCGCCCGGGGGTGGGCGCGCTGCTCGGCGCGACGCTCCATCCAGTCCATGGTGCCGTGCGCGCCGCTGGCCAGGAAGGCGTCCAGGCGCTGCCGCGCCTCGGGCGGCAGGGTCGCGGCGGTGAAGCGCACCGCGTCGAAGCCCAGGCGCAGGGCCTCGGCGCGGATCTCCTCCTTCACGGGCCTCACGCCGGCAGGATGGCGGTCGCCTCGATCTCCACCATCGCCTCGTGCTCCACCAGTGCCACCACCTGCACCAGCGTCATCGCCGGGAAATGGCGGCCCATCACCGCGCGGTAGGCCGGCCCCAGCTCAGCCAGCGAGGCGCGGTAGGCGGCGATGTCGGTGACGTACCAGGTCAGCCGGGCGATGTGCTCGGCGCGGCCGCCGGCCTCGGCCAGCACCAGCAGGATGTTGGCCAGCGCCTGCTTCACCTGCGCCACGAAGCCCTCGGCGAAGCGGCCCTGCGCGTCCCAGCCGATCTGCCCGCCCAGGATCACCAGGCGCCCCTCGCCCATCAGCCCGTTCGAGTAGCCCTTGGGGGCGGGCCAGCCCTTGGGATGCAGCGGCGTCAGCGTCATGGCACGGGGCTTGTGGCGGGGGTTGCGGCGCCGCGCAAGGCGAAGCGTTGCAGCTTGCCCGTCTCGGTGCGCGGCAGGGCCTCGCGGAACTCGATGCGGCGGGGATACTTGAAGGGGGCGATCTCCGCCTTCACGTGGTCCTGCAGGGCCTTGGCGGTGGCCTCGTCCTCCGGCACGCCGTCGTGCAGCACCACGAAGGCGGTCACCACCATGCCGCGCGCCTCGTCGGGCGTGCCGACCACGCCGGCCTCCCGCACCCAGGGGTGCGACAGCAGGGCGGCCTCCACCTCGGGGCCGGCGATGTTGTAGCCGCTGCTGACGATCATGTCGTCGTTGCGTGCCTGGTAGTGGAAGTAGCCGTCGGCGTCCTGGAGGAAGGTGTCGCCGGTGATGTTCCAGCCATCCTGCACGTAGTTGCGCTGGCGCGGGTCGGCCAGGTAGCGGCAGCCGGTCGGCCCGCGCACCGCCAGCCGGCCGGGCGTGCCGCGCGGCACCTCCAGCCCGTCGGGGCCGATGACGCGCGCCTCGTAGCCCGGCACCGGCAGGCCTGTGGCGCCGGGGCGGATCGCCTCCTCCGGGGCGGCGATGAAGATGTGCAGCATCTCGGTGGCGCCGATGCCGTCCATCAGCTTCAGCCCGGTGGCGGCCTGCCACATCTCGAAGATGGGCCGCGGCAGGTGCTCGCCCGCGCTGACGCACTTGCGCAGCGAGGACAGGTCGAACTCGCGCGCCTTCGCCGCGATGGCGCGGTAGGCGGTGGGCGCGGTGAAGCAGATGGTGGCGCGGTGGCGGCCGATGGCGGCGCCCAGGTCGTCGGGCGAGGCCTTCTCCAGCAGGATGCCGGTGGCGCCGACGCGGAAGGGAAACAGCACCAGCCCGCCCAGGCCGAAGGTGAAGGCCAGCGGCGGCGAGCCGATGAAGCGGTCCTCCGCCGTCGGCTTCAGCACCTGCGCCGCGTAGTGGTCGCAGATGGCCAGCATGTCGCGGTGGAAGTGCAGGGTGCCCTTGGGCTCGCCCGTGGTGCCGGAGGTGAAGCCGATCAGGCAGATGTCGTCGCTGGCGGTGTCGGCCGCGGTGAACTGCGCGGGCTGGCGGGCGCAGGCGGCCTCCAGCTCGCCATCGCCCCAGTGCAGCACGTGGCACAGGTCCGGCGCGTCCGCCTTCGCCAGCTCGTCGCGCAGCCGGGCGTCGCACAGGGCGTGGGTGATGCGGGCCTTGCGGAGGATCTCGCCCAGTTCCTTGGCGCGCAGCAGCGGCATGGTCGCGACCACCACGCCGCCGGCCTTCAGCACGGCGAAATACGCCGCCACCATCCAAGCGTTGTTGGCCGAGCGCAGCAGCACCCGGTTGCCGGGCACCAGCCCCGTCTCCTGCACCAACACGTGGGCGATGCGGTCCACCCGCGCGGCCAGCTGGGCGTATGTCAGCGTCTCCTCGGGGGTGACGATGGCGGGGTGGTCGGCGCGGGTGGCGAGGTTGCGGTCCAGCAGCTCCACCGCGCAGTTCAGCCGCGCTGGGTAGGGAAGGGGCGTCAGCACCGGCCATTCCTCCGGCGGCGGCAGGTTGTCGCGGCAGAAGCTGTCCATCACCCGGCCCTCCTGTCCCTCTCGGCGCGGGCGATCACCACGCGCTGGATCTCCGACGCGCCCTCGTAGACGCGCAGCGCCCGCACCTCGCGCGTCAGCAGCTCCGGTGCGGAACCGGCGACGACGCCCAGCCCGCCGTGGAACTGCGCGGCGGCATCCGCCACGCGGAAGGCGGCCTCGGTGGCGTGCAGCTTGGCCATGCTCGCCTCGCGCGAGACCCGCGGCGTGCCCTGGTCCTTCAGCCAGGCGGCGCGATAGACCAGCAGGGCGGAGGCCTCCACGTCCATCGCGGCGTCGGCGATGGCGGCCTGCACCTGGCCCTGCTCGAACAGCGGCGCGCCGAACAGGCGGCGGGTGGTGGCGCGCTTCAGCAGCAGGTCCAGGCCGCGGCGGGCGAAGCCCAGCGCGGCGGCGCCCACGGTGGACCGGAAGACATCCAGCACCGACATGGCGATGCGGAAGCCATCGCCCGGTACGCCGATGCGGTGCGCATCCGGCACCCGCACGCCGTCCAGCGCCAGCCGGGCCAGCGGGTGCGGCGCGGCGGTGTGGATGCGCTCCACCACGCGCATCGCCTCGCCCGGCACCCAGAAGCAGGACAGGCCGCGCGCGCCCGGCGCCTCGCCGCTGCGGGCGAAAACCACGTAGCTGCCGGCGATGCCGCCATTGCTGATCCAGGTCTTCTCGCCGTCCAGAACCCAGTGCTCGCCATCGCGGGTGGCGGTGGTGGCCATGGCGGCGACGTCGCTGCCGGCCTCGGGCTCGCTCAGCGCGAAGGCGGCCAGGGTGGTGCCGGCGCGCACGCCGGGCAGCACGCGGGCCTTGAGTTCATCGCTGCCGAACAGGGTGATGGCGCCGGTGCCCAGCCCCTGCATGGCAAAGGCGAAGTCGGCCAGCCCCGAATGCCGCGCCAGGATGTCGCGCGCCAGGCACAGCTTGCGCACCTCCAGCCGGCCATCCTCGGGCACCGCGGCGGCCAGCAGCCCGGCCTCGCCCAGCGCGCGCGCGAGGTCGCGCGTCGCGGCATCCGCGTCGTCGTGATGCGCCGGCAGGGTGGCGGCGAAGGCCTCGACGCGCGCGGCGAAATCACGATGCGCGTCTTCCAGGAAGGGCCAGCGGAGGAAATCGCGGTCGGCCATCAATCCCCCTGGAAGACGGGCGTGCGCTTCGCGGCGAAGGCCTCGTAGGCGCGGCGGAAATCGGCGGTGGTCATGCACAGCGCCTGGGCCACCGCCTCGGCCTCGATGGCTTGCTCGACGCCCATGGCCCACTCCATCGCCAGCATGCGCTTCGTCATGCCGTGGGCGAAACCGGGGCCGGCGGCGATCTCGGCGGCCAGGGCCTGCGCGTCCTCCAGCACCCGGTCCGAGAGGCGGTTGAAGAAGCCCCAGCGCTCGCCTTCCTCCGCGCGCATGGCGCGGCCGGTGAACAGCAACTCGCTGGCGCGCCCCTGGCCGATCAGCCGCGGCAGGATGGCGCAGGCCCCCATGTCGCAGCCCGCCAGCCCGACGCGGTTGAACAGGAAGGCGACCTTGGCGCGCGGCGTGGCGAGGCGGATGTCGCTGGCCATGGCGATGATCGCGCCCGCCCCGGCCGCCACGCCGTCCACCGCGGCGATGATGGGCTGCGGGCAGGCGCGCATCGCCTTCACCAGGTCGCCGGTCATCTGGGTGAAGCGCATCAGCCCCTTGGTGTCGCGCTCCAGCAGCGGGCCGATGATCTCGTGCACGTCGCCGCCCGAGCAGAAATTGCCCCCCGCCCCGGTGACGACGAAGGCGCGGATGGCGTCCTCCGCGGCGGCGGCGCGGAAGATGCCCACCAACTCGGCGTAGCTGTCGAAGGTCAGCGGGTTCTTGCGCTCGGGGCGGTCGAGCGTCAGCGTCACCACGCCGCCTTCCCTCTCCATGCGCAGGTGCTGCGGCGCGATCATCCCATGCCCTCCCGGATGCTGTGCTTGGCGCGGCCCAGCAGGGCGTGCAGCGCCGCGCGGTCGTGGTGGTCCATCCCGCCGAGCAGCGCGTCCACCCATCCCTCATGCGCCCGCGACCAGCGGGCGAACTCGGCGCGGCCGCGCGCGGTCAGGCGCAGGCGGAAGGCGCGGCGGTCGGCGGCGTCCACCCCGCGCTCCACCAGGCCTTCCTCCTCCAGCCGGGCAGCCAGGCCGGTGACGTTGCCGTTGCTCACCATCATGCGCCGCCCGATCTCGCCCAGGGTCAGGCCCTCCGGCGCGCGCTCCAGCGCCGCCAGCAGGTCGAAGCGCGGCAGGGTGGTGGCGAACTGCACGCGCAGGCGGCGGCGGATCTCGCCCTCCATCAGCGTGGCGCAGGTCAGCAGCCGCAGCCACAGGCGCAGGGCGTCCCGGTGGCCGGGCGGCAGGTCGGCGAGGCCGGTCTCGGCGTCCATCACACCTCGCCCCCGCTGACCGTCAGCGCCGCGCCGTTCACCCCGGGCGCGCCGCACAGGAACAGCACCGCCTCCGCCACCTCCTCCGGCGTGAACAGGCGGTTCTGCGGGTTGCTGGCGGCCAGGGCGGCGCGGCCGTCCTTGCCGGTCTTCTGCGTGATGCGCGCCGCGCTCTCCTCCAGCAGCGGCGTCTCGGTGAAGCCGGGGCAGACGCAGTTCACCGTCACGCCCTGCCGGGCCACTTCCAGCGCCAGGGCGCGGGTGAAGCCCAGCAGCGCGTGCTTGGCCGCCACGTAGGGCACCACATAGGCGTAGCCCTTCAGCGAGGCGGTGGAAGCGACGTTCACCACCCGCCCCCAGCCCGCCGCCGCCATGCCCGGCAACGCGGCGCGGGTCAGCGCCACGGCGGACAGCAGGTTGGCGTCCAGCGCGGCGCGGAAGGCCGCGTCATCGGTGCGCAGGAAGGGGGCCGAGACTGCGGCACCGGCGGCGTTCACCAGCACGTCGCAGGCGGGCAGGGGCGGCGGGGCGCAGGCATCGCCGGCCAGCCAATCCGCCGCGGCGCCGGACGCCACCGCTTCCCGCAGCGGTGCCTCCCGCCGGCCCAGCACCGTCACGCGCGCGCCGGCGGCCGTCAGGGCGCGGGCGCAGGCCAGGCCGATGCCGGTGCCTCCGCCGCTCACCAGGGCCGTCCTGCCATCCAGCCGCCACATGCTTTGAGCTTAAAGCATTGCGGCCCGCGCCCCCGCAAGCATATTGTGGAGGCAGCAAGGAGCAGCGCCCATGCGCATCGCCATCATCGGCGGCGGCCCCGCCGGCCTCTACTTCGCCATCCTGGTGAAGCGCGACATGCCGCAGGCGCGCGTCACCGCGGTGGAGCGCAACCAGCCCGACGACACCTTCGGCTTCGGCGTGGTGTTCAGCGACGCCACGCTGGACGTGTTCAAGGATGCCGACGAGCCCTCCTACCGCGCCATCACCCAGTCCTTCGCCTATTGGGACGACATCGTGGTGGCCGCCAAGGGTGCCGAGCACCGCATCGGCGGCAACGGCTTCTGCGGCTGCTCGCGCCGCACACTGCTGCTGCTGCTGCAGGAGCGCGCCCGCCGCCTGGGCGTGGAGCTGGAGTTCCGCCGCGAAGCCCAGCCGGAGGACTTCCCCGACGCCGACCTGGTGGTGGCCGCCGACGGCATCAACTCCCCCATCCGCGAGCGCTGGCGCGACCACTTCCAGCCGCAGCTGGACCTGCGCCCCAACCGCTTCGCCTGGATGGGCAGCACCCGCCCCTTCGATGCCTTCACCTTCTTCTTCAAGGAGCGCGCGGAGGGCATCTTCATCGCCCATTGCTACCAGTACGAGCCCGGCCGCTCGACCTGGGTGATGGAGACGGACCCTGAGACCTTCGCCCGCGCCGGGCTGGGCGCGATGGACGAGGCGCAGTCCGCCGCCTTCCTGGAGGAGGTCTTCGCCGAGGAACTCCAGGGCCACCGTCTGCTCACCAACCGCTCCAACTGGCGCAACTTCCCGGCCTTCCGCTGCGCGCGCTGGGTGCGCGGCAACTTGGTGCTGCTGGGCGACGCCAAGGCCAGCGCGCATTTCTCCATCGGCTCCGGCACCAAGCTGGCGATGGAGGACGCCATCGGCCTGCACCGCGCCCTGATGGCCGGCGGCAGCATCGCCGAATGCCTCGCCCGCTACGAGGGCGCCCGGCGCGAGGAGGTGGAGAAGATCCAGCACGCCGCCAACGTCTCCCTGGTGTGGTTCGAGCACGTGAAGCGCTTCTGGCACTTCGCCCCGGCGCGCTTCGCCTTCGGGGTGATGACGCGCTCCAAGGCCATCACCTGGGACAACCTGCAGCTCCGCGCGCCGGAATTCGTGGGCGAGGTGCAGGCGCTGGTGGCCGCCGAGACGCCGGGCGGCGAGCCGCGCCACCCGCCGATGTTCCAGCCGCTGCGCCTGCGCGGGCTGGAGTTGCCCAACCGCGTCGTCGTCTCGCCGATGTGCATGTACTCGGCGCAGGACGGCGTGCCGGGCGACTTCCACCTGATCCACTACGGCGCCCGCGCCATGGGCGGCGCCGGGCTGGTGTTCACCGAGATGACCTGCCCTTCCGCGGAGGCGCGCATCACCCCCGGCTGCACCGGGCTGTGGAACGACGCGCAACAGGCGGCCTGGACGCGCATCGTCGGCAACGTCCACGCCGCCGGGGCGCGCATGGCGTTGCAACTGGGCCATGCCGGGCGCAAGGGGGCCACCAAGCTGATGTGGGAGGGCATGGACCAACCGCTGGAGGACGGCGCCTGGCCCATCCTCTCGGCCAGCCCCATCCCCTATTTCGCGCACTCGCAGGTGCCCAGGGAGATGACGCGCGCCGACATGGACGCGGTGCGCGACGATTTCGTGGCCGCCGCCCGGCGCGGCGCCGAATGCGGCTTCGACCTGCTGGAGCTGCACTGCGCCCACGGCTACCTGCTGGCCTCCTTCCTTTCGCCGCTGACCAACCGGCGCACGGACGGATACGGCGGCAGCGTGGAGAACCGCCTGCGCTTCCCGCTGGAGGTGTTCCGCGCCCTGCGCGCCGCCTGGCCGCAGGACCGGCCGATGTCCGTGCGCCTGTCCGCCACCGATTGGGCGGATGGCGGCATCACCGACGCCGACACCCTGGCCATCGCCCGCGCCTTCCGAGACGCCGGCTGCGACCTGATCGACGTCTCCACCGGGCAGACTGTGGCCGATGCCGCGCCCCAGTATGGCCGCATGTTCCAGCTGCCCTGGGCCGACATGATCCGCAACGAGGGCGGCATGGCGGTGATGTGCGTGGGTTCCATCACCACGGCGGACCAGGTGAACACCATCCTCGCCGCCGGCCGCGCCGACCTGGTGGCGCTGGGCCGCCCGCACCTCACCGACCCCGCCTTCACCCTGCACGCCGCCGCCGACTACGGCGTGCGGGCGGTGGCGACGCCGGTGCAGTACGAGTACGGCAAGCAGGCGCTGTTCCGCCAGCGCCAGAAGGAGCGCGAGGAGCTGATGGAGCTGCGCCGCAAGGCCCGCCCCGCCAGCCACGCCCCCGCCCCGCTGCGCGACGCCGCCGAATGAGCGTCGAGGTCACGGAGAGCGCGGGCATCCGCCACGTCACGCTGCGCAACGACGCCAAGCTGAACACGGTCAACACCCCGATCCTGGAGGCGCTGGCCGGCGCCTTCGCGGTGGGCGGGGAGGTGCGCGCCGTGGTGCTGGCCGGCGAGGGGCCGCGCGCCTTCATCGGCGGCGCCGACATCCGCGAGATGGGCGCCATCGCCTCGCCGGAGCAGGCGCGGGCCTTCATCACGCGCATTCACCAGGCGTGCGCGGCCATCTGCGCCTGCCCGGTGCCGGTGGTGGCGCGCATCCAGGGCTGGTGCCTGGGCGCCGGGCTGGAGATCGCCGCAGCCTGCGACCTGCGCCTGGCCAGCGACCGCGCGCAGTTCGGCATGCCGGAGGTGCGGGTGGGCATCCCCAGCGTGGTGGAGGCGGCGCTGCTGCCCGGCCTCATCGGCTGGGGACGCACCCGCCGCCTGTTGCTGCTGGCCGAGACGCTCGACGCCGCCACCGCCGAAGCCTGGGGCCTGGTGGAGCGCGTGGTGGCGCATGACGCGCTGGACCAGGCGCTGGACGAATGGCTGCATCTGCTGGCGGAGGCCGGGCCGCGCGCCATCCGCCACCAGAAGGCGCTGATCTCGCGCTGGGAAGGGCTGGGGCTGGACGACGCCATCCAGGCCGGGGTGGACAGCTTCGCCGCCGCCTTCGCGACGGAGGAGCCGCGCCGGATGCTGGGTGCCTTCCTGGCGCGCAAGCGGTAGGGCGGCTCACTCCGACCGCAGCAGCAGCGCCAGGCCGCGGTGCAGGGTGGCGACCTCCGCCTCCACCGCGCCCAGCAGCTCGTCGCGCGCATCCAGCTCATCCACGCCGTAGCGGCCGCCGGCGCCCAGCAGCAGCGCCGCCTGGGCGTCCTCGCCCAGGAAGCCGCCGGCGCGCCATTGCGCCAGGATGCGGCCGCGCCCGGTGGTGCCGTCCGGGCGCGGCCGCACCAGGTGGCGCCACACCAGGGGCGGGAAGTGCTCCGCCTGCTCCGGCCCGTCCAGCACCTCGCGCAGCATGTTGCGGGCGTGGCGCAGCTCGGCGCGGGAGCGGTTGAACAGCAGCCCGGCGCCGGCCGCGCCCTCGCCGATGCCGCCGCCCAGCGACAGCGCATCCGCCGCCGTGGTGGAGCCCGCCAGCGCCAGCCCGCCGCTGACCGCCGCGGTGCCGGCGCCGAAGGCGATGGCGGCGAGGTTCAGCGCCCGGCCGCGCCGCGCCTCCCGCGCTGACAGCAGCGCGCGGAGCTGGTCGCCGCGCTCGCCCTCGCAATCCAGCGCGGCCAGGGTGCCGGCGACGTCCAGCATGCCCAGCAGAACCCGGCGCTGCACCTCCTGGCGCAGCCGCAGCCGCGCCACCTCGCCGCGCAGCCCGGGGGCGGGCGGGGCGGCCAGCGCCTCCAGGGCCGGCAGCGCGCCGACCGTGTCCGCCGCCTCCGTCGCTTCGGCGGGCAGGGACAGTCGGGCGGCGGCGGCTTCCAGCGCGGCGGGCGGCGCGGCCGGGGGGAGCGGGGCGGCGGGGGGCACGGCGGGCAGGGCGCAGGCCTGCTCGCTCTCGATGCCCGCGCGCAGCGGCTCGCGCCCGGCGCAGCCGGCCAGCAGCAGCAGGGCCAGCAGCGCCCTCATCCGCGCAGCGCCGCGATCTGCCGCGCGTAGGAGGACGGGTCGCAGCGCGCATCCACCAGCGCCGGGCCGGCGCACTCGAAGGCGGCGCGCAGCGCGGCGGCCAGCTCCGCCTCGTTGCCGGCGCGCCAGGCCTGGCCGCCCAGGCCGCGCATCACCTGGGCGAAGTCGCATTCCGGCCAGTCCAGGCTGCGCGCCGGCAGGTCCCGCCCGCCGGTCTTGATGCCGATGAGCGAGAGCGCGGCGTCGTTGAACACCACCACCACCAGCCGCAGGCGCAGCGCGCAGGCGGTCGCCAGCTCGCCCATCGCCATCAGCAGGCCGCCATCGCCGGTGAAGGCCAGCGCGCCCCGCCCGGGGTCGTGGATGGCGGCGGCGATGGCGGCGGGCAGCGCGTGCCCCATGGTGGCGAGGCCGTTGGAGATCAGCAGGTCGCCCGGGCGCTCGGCCTGCCAGAACGAGGTGCAGGGGAACATGTGCGCCCCGGCATCCACCGCCGCGCGCGGGTCCGCGCCCGCCTGCCGCGCCGCCGCCTGGGCGCCCCGCACGATGGCCGAGGGCGACAGCCCCCGGTTGCCGGATGGCCCGTTCTCCAGCGCCGCCAGCCAGGCGCGGCGATGCCGGGCGATGGCGCCGTCGGGCCAGGCGGCGCGGGTGGGGGCGAGGTCGGCGGCCTCCCACGCGCCGGCCAGCCGCAGGGCGGGCGCGGCGTAGTCCATCCCGCGCTCCCAGTCGGCGAGGTCCAGCACCGGCGCGGCGAAGCGCCAGGGCTGCGGGATGAACTCCACCGGGTCGGCGCCCGCCAGGAGGATGAGGTCGGCCTCGTGCAGCAGGGGCGCCTCGGCCGCGCCGCCGGTGAACACGCCGCCGAACAGCGGGTGGGCGTCCGGCAGCACGCCCTTGGCCTTGTAGGTGACCAGCACGGGGGCGTGCAGCGCCTCGGCCAGGGCGCGCACCCAGGCGCAGCGGGCCGGCGCCGTGGCCTCAAGGCCCGCGATGATGGCGGGGCGACGCGCCGCCGCCAGCATCGCCCGCGCCCGCGCCACGGCGTCGGAGGACGGGGGCGGCAGGGCGGGCGGGCGCCAGGGCGGCGGGGGCTCGGCCGGGGCGCGGGCGGCGTCGCCGGGCAGTTCCAGGTAGGCGGGGCCGCGCGGCGCGCCCAGCGCCGCCAGCAGGGCGCGGTGGGCGGCGGCGCCCGCGCCTTCGCCGGCATGGGCCTGCGCGCGCGTCAGCGGCGCGGCCATGGCCGCCTGGTCGAAGCGCTGGTGGGTGGCGAAGCGCGACTCGGCGGTGCCCAGCCCGTCGGCCACCAGCACCAGCGGCGCGCGCTCCAGGCTGGCATTGGCCAGGCCGTTGGCGGCGGCCGCCACGCCCGGGCCGCGCGTCACCAGCGCCGCGGCGGGGCGGTGGGCCAGCTCGGCCGTGGCCAGCGCCATGGTCACCGCCCCGGCCTCGGTGCGCGCGAGGTGGAAGGGGATGCCGCGCGCCTTGGCCGCCGCCAGCAGGTCCAGCGAGGAGCCGCCGCCCGGCACCCCGAACACCGCCGGCACCCCCGCCGCCGCGAAGGCCGCCGCGATCGCTTCCGCACCGTTCACCCTGCTTTCCCCCTGGGCAGTCCCGTGGCGCGACTGCACCGCAGGGCGGGGCGCGGCGCAAGCCGTCCCGCTGGACAGGCCGGGCCGGGCGGGCTGCAATCGCGCCCAACGCACGGCATTGCCAGGGAGCCGCGATGGGAGCCGCATTCGACGAGATGGGGGAGGGGCCGCAGCTCCGCGCCGCCTATGCCGAGATCGCCCGCTGGCTGGCGGCCACGCCCGCAGCGGCGCTGGAAGCCAAGCGGGCGGAGGCGGAGTACCTGTTCCGCAAGGTCGGCATCACCTTCGCCGTGTACGGGGAGGGCGGCGACCCCGAGCGGCTGATTCCCTTCGACATCATCCCGCGCATCCTGGCCCGCGCGGAGTGGGACCGCCTGGCCACCGGCCTGTCCCAGCGCGTGCGCGCGCTCAACGCCTTCCTGGCCGATTGCTACGGCGCGCAGGAGATCCTGCGCGCCGGGCGCATCCCCGCCGCGCTGGTGCGCCAGAACGAGCAGTTCCGGCCGGAGATGGCCGGCTTCGCGCCGCCCGGCGGCGTGTACACCCACATCGCCGGCATCGACCTGGTGCGCACGGGACCGGACGAGTTCCACGTGCTGGAGGACAATTGCCGCACGCCCAGCGGCGTCTCCTACATGCTGGAGAACCGGGAGGCGATGCTGCGCCTGTTCCCACGCCTGTTCGCCGCCCACCGCATCGCCCCGGTCAGCCGCTACCCGGAGGAGTTGCTGGCCACGCTGAAGGCCGCCGCGCCCGAGCGCGCCGGCCACGACCCCACCGTGGTGATCCTGACGCCCGGCCACTACAACAGCGCCTACTACGAGCACTGCTTCCTGGCCGACGAGATGGGCGTGGAGGTGGTGGAGGGCGCCGACCTCTGCGTGGACGGCGACGTGGTGATGATGCGCACCACCGCCGGCCCGCGCCGGGTGGACGTCATCTACCGCCGCATCGACGACGACTACCTGGACCCCGAGGCCTTCAAGCCGGAATCCATGCTGGGCGTGCCGGGGCTGATGCGCGCCTACCGCGCCGGCAACGTGGCGCTGGCCAACGCCCCGGGCTGCGGCATCGCCGACGACAAGGCCATCTATCCCTACGTGCCGGAGATGATCCGCTTCTACCTGGGCGAGGAGCCGCGGCTGGCCAACGTCCACACCTTCCTGTGCGAGCGCGCGGAGGACCGCGCCCACGTGCTGGCCAACCTGGACAAGCTGGTGGTGAAGCTGGCGCAGGGGTCGGGCGGCTACGGCATGCTGATCGGCCCGCACGCGACGCGCGCCCAGCGCGAGGAGTTCCGCGCGCGCATCGAGGCCAACCCGGCGCACTACATCGCCCAGCCCACCCTGGCGCTGTCCACCGTGCCCACGCTGGTGGAGGCCGGCATCGCGCCCCGCCACGTGGACCTGCGCCCCTTCGTGCTGAGCACCAGGGACAGCGTGCGCATCGTGCCCGGCGGGCTGACGCGGGTGGCGCTGCGCGAGGGCTCGCTGGTGGTGAACTCCTCCCAAGGCGGCGGCACCAAGGACACCTGGGTGCTGGACGACGCGCCCTCGGCCCAGGTGCAGAGCCAGGGCTACGTGTCATGCTGAGCCGCACCGCCGACTGCCTGTTCTGGCTGGGCCGCTACACCGAGCGCGCGGCCAACGTCGCGCGCGGCCTCAACGTCGCCTGGCGCATGGCCGGGCTGGGCACGGGCGACGCCAGGGGGGACGAGTGGCGCCGCCTGCTGATCGCCACCGGATGCGAGCCGGGCTTCACCGCGCGGCACGGCGCGGTGACGCCCGAGGCCGCGGTGGACTTCCTGGTGCGCGAGCCCGGCAACCCCTCGGGCATCCTGTCCTGCTTCGCCGCCGCGCGCTCCAACGGCCGGCAGGTGCGCACCGCGCTGACGGTGGACATGTGGAGCGCGCTGAACGAGAGCTGGTCCCAGTTCCGCGACGCCGGCGAGGCGGATTTCCAGGGCGAGCGCCTGCCCGGCTTCATCGACCGCGTGCGCGAGCGCGTGCTGCTGTTCAACGGCGCCGCGCAGGACACCATGCTGCGCGGCGAGGCCTTCCTTTTCGTGCAGCTGGGCACCGCGCTGGAGCGCGCGGACAACACCGCCCGCCTGCTGGACGTGAAGGCGGACCTGCTGGCGCACGGCACCCACGGCGCGGCCGAATACGCGCAGTGGCAGGCCATCCTGCAATCGGCCTCCGCGCTGCGCTCCTACCACTGGGTGTTCCGCGACCGGCTGGACCCGGCCAAGATCGCCGAGCTGCTGATCCTGCGGCCGGAGCTGCCGCGCTCCCTGCTGGCGTGCCACGCGCGCGTGGGCGAGGTGCTGGAGGCCATCGCCGCCGGGCAGGGCGGGCGGCGCGGCGAGTGCCACCGCCTGGCCGGCGAGATCGCCGCCTCCCTGCGCTACGGCCGGCTGGAGGACATCCTGGCCGGGGGCCTGCACGAATGGCTGACGCGGCTGATCGAGCGCACCGCGCAGCTCGGCTCGGCCATCGAGGCCTTCTACATCCGCGGGGAGTGAGGCGATGACCTACTGCGTGGGCCTGTGCGTGGACGAGGGCATCGTCATGCTCTCCGACACGCGCACCAATGCCGGGCTCGACAACATCTCCTCCTTCTCCAAGATGTTCGTGGCCGAGGTGCCGGGCGAGCGCGCCCTGGTGCTGATGACCGCGGGCAACCTGGCGGTGACGCAGACGGTGTGGAACCTGCTGCAGCAGGGCGTGTGGCTGGATGGCCAGCAGCGCCGGCTGGAGACGGTGCCCGACATGTTCCACGCCGCGCGGCTGGTGGGCGCGGCGGTGCGCCAGGTGCAGCAGATGGACGGCCCCGCGCTGCTGGCCCAGGGCTTCGCCTTCGAGTGCTCGCTGCTGCTGGGCGGGCAGGTGGCGGGCGGGCCGCCGCGCCTCTACCTCGTCTACTCCGCCGGCAACTTCATCGAGGCGACGGAGGACACGCCCTTCCTGCAGATCGGCGAGCACAAGTACGGCAAGCCCATCCTGGACCGCGTGCTGAACATGGGCACCTCGCTGAGCGAGGGGGTGGCGCTGACGCTGATCTCCATGGACAGCACCATCCGCTCCAACCTCTCGGTCGGCCTGCCGCTGGACCTCGCCGTCATCCGGCGGGACGCGCTGGCGGTGGGCACGCGCAAGCGCATCACCGAGGAGGACGCCTACTACCGCGCCATCCGCGAAGGCTGGGCCGGCGCGCTGCGCGAAGCCTACCTCAACCTGCCCAAGCCGGATTTCCCGGCGGTCTGAGTCAGGGCAGGGGCAGGCTGGCGGCGGCGGCGGCCGCCGCGGCCGGCAGGGGCGGCGCGCCCATGCCCACCGCCTCGCCCAGCAGCAGCAGCACGGGGCCGTCGCCCGCCCAGCCGGGCGCGGCCTCCACGATCTCGGCCAGGGTGCCGCGCAGCTCGCGCTGGTGCTCGCTGCCGCCGCGCTCGATCAGGATGGCGGGCGTCGTCTCGTCGTAGCCTTCCCAGATCAGCCCCTGGTGCAGGGCGTCCAGGGTGCTGAGGCCCATGTACACCGCCAGCGTCTGGCCCGGCCGCGCAAGGGCGCCGAAATCCAGCTCCAGCACGCCGTCGCGCGTGTGGCCGGTGACCAGGGTGAGCATGCGCGCGCAGTCGCGGTGCGTCAGCGGGATGCCGGCCTGGGCGGCGCAGCCCAGCGCGGCGGTGACGCCGGGGATGACCTCGTGCGGGATGCCGGCCTCGTGCAGGGCCTGCGCCTCCTCGCCGCCGCGGCCGAAGATGAAGGGGTCGCCGCCCTTCAGGCGCACCACGCGCAGCCCCTCGCGCGCCAGCTCCACCAGCAGGGTGTTGATGCCCTCCTGCGGGACGCAGTGCTCGGCGCGCCGCTTGCCGACGTAGATGCGCCGGGCGTCGCGGCGCGCCAGCTCCAGCACGCCCTCGGGCACCAGGCGGTCGTGCACCACCACGTCGGCCTCGCCCAGGGCGCGCAGGGCGCGCAGCGTCAGCAGGTCGGCCGCGCCGGGGCCGGCGCCCACCAGCTGCACGAAGCCGCGCGGCGTCGCCTCGGCGTCGTCCAGCATGGCGGCGAAGGCGGCCTCGGCCTCCATCTGGCGGCCGGCCTCGGCCAGCTTGGCCGGGGTGCCGGACAGCGCGCGCTCCAGGAAGGCGCGGCGGGCCGGCAGGGCGGGGATGCGCGCGCGCACGCGGGACTGGAACTTGGCCCCCAGCGCGGCGACGCGCCCCAGCAGCGGCGGCAGCACCGCCTCGATGCGCTGGCGCAGCAGGCGCGCCAGCACCGGCGCCGCCCCGCCGGTGGACACCGCCACCGTCACGTCGTCGCGGCGGATGATGGCGGGCGTGATGAAGGAGCAGAGTTCCGGCCGGTCCACCACGTTCACCGGGATGCCGCGCGCCACGCAGGCGGCGTGCAGCGCCGACAGCTCCTCCTCCGGCGCGCCGGCGGCGACGGCCAGCGCCACGCCTTCCAGCAGGGCGGGGTGGAAGCGCTCGGCCGGCAGCAGCAGCGCGCCGGCCTGGCGCAGCAGCTCCGCCTTGGCCTGCAGGGCCTCGCCCGCGCCGAGGACCAGGGCGGTGCGCCCCGAAAGGTCCAGGAAGGCCGGAAAGTGGCGCATCAGGCGGACTCCAGCGTCTCCGCCAGCAGGGCGGCCAGTTCGGGCTTGCAAGAGCCGCAACCCGTGCCCGCGGCGCAGGCATGGCCAATGGCTGCCACATCCAGCGCGCCTCCCACAATCGCCGACCGGATGTGGTCTTTGCTTACCCCGTGGCAGGCGCACACGGTGGGAGAGGGCGGCGGGCCGCCGGGCAGCGCGCCGCGCAGCAGGGCAGCGCGGTCCTCCGGCGCCAGCCCGGCCTCGGCGAAGCGGGCCAGCAGCCAGTCCCGCGCCGGCAGGGGCGCGTCGGGGGGTGCCAGCATCAGCACCGCCTCCAGCCGGCCATCCTTCAGCCAGGCCCAGCGGTGCTCGCCCGCGTCGGGCGCGTCCAGGCGCAGGCACGGCTCGCCCAGGCCGAGCGCGCCGGCCAGCCGGGCGGGGTCGGCGCCCGCCAGCTCGTGGCGCACCGCGCCGTGCGCGCAGGGGGCGATGGCGGCCCAGGCGGCCACGCGCGGGTCCAGCCGGGTGCGCGCCAGCAGGAAGCCGTGGTTGCGGGCGTGGAAGGGCGTCAGCACCACGGGGGTGTGCTTCAGCTCGGGCTGGCCGCTCTCGGGGCAGGCATCGGGGTTCACCGCGCTGTTGACCCGCGCGCGCGGCGCCAGCTCGGCCGTCCAGTGCATGGGCGCGAAGCAGGCGCCGGGGCGCTGGCGCGCGTCCAGCCGCAGCCGCAGCACCGCCGCGCCCCAGGCCGAGCGCACCTCCACCAGCGCGCCATCCGCCAGCCCCGGCGCGTCCGCCGGGTGGGCGACCAGCTCCGGCTCGGGGGCGTGGGTCATCAGGCGGGGGACGCGGCCGGTGCGCGTCATGGAATGCCACTGGTCGCGCAGGCGGCCGGTGAGCAGCACCAGCGCGCCGGGATGCGCGGGCGGGCGGTAGGCGGGCTCCACCAGGCGGCGGGTGGGCGGCAGCAGGCGGCCGCCCCAGGCGCCGTTCGCCGGCACCGGCCACTGCACCGGGCGCAGCGCGGCGTATTGCGCGTCGGTGATGGCGGCGAGGCCGCCCAGGTCGAACAGGCGCGGCGCCGGGCGCGCCAGGGTGGTGACCTGCGCGTGCTCGCGGAAGATGGCGGCCGGGCCGTCCCAGGCGAAGGCGTCGCCCCAGCCCAGGCGCCGCGCCACCTGGGCGATGATCCACCAGTCGGCCCGCGCCTCGCCCGGAGCGGGGCGGAAGGGGCGCTGGCGGGAGATGACGCGCTCGCTGTTCGTCACCGTGCCGTCCTTCTCGCCCCAGCCCAGGGCGGGCAGCAGGACGTGCGCGTGCAGCTGGGTGTCGGTGCCGGCGTGGCAGTCGCTCACCACCAGGAAGGGCAGGCGGGCCAGGGCGCGGCGGGCGGCCTCGCCATCCGGCAGGGACATGGCGGGGTTGGTGGCCATCACCCACAGCGCGCCGATGCCGCCCTGCCCGGCGGCACGGAAAAGGTCCATCGCCTTCAGCCCCGGCCGGGTGGCCAGATGCGGCATGCCCCAGAACCGCGCGAGGTGCGGCGCGTCCGCCCAGTCCAGGTGGCCGGCCAGCATGTTGGCCAGCGCCCCGACCTCGCGCCCGCCCATGGCGTTGGGCTGCCCGGTCACGCTGAACGGGCCCATGCCGGGGCGGCCGATGCGCCCCGTCTCCAGGTGGGCGTCGAGGATGGCGCTGGCCTTGTCGGTGCCGGCGGAGGATTGGTTGACCCCCTGCGACCACAGCGTCACCACCTTCTCGGTGGCGGCCCATTCGGCCAGGAAGGCGGCCACCTGAGAGCGCGGCAGGCCGGTGGCGGAGGCGTCCCACGCCTGCCCGCGCAGGTGGCGCAGCAGCGCGCCGAACAGCGCCACGTCGGTGCCGGGGCGCAGCGGCAGGTGCAGGTCCGCGCCTTCGCAGGTGGCGGTGCGCCGGGGGTCCACCACCACCACGCGCAGCGCGGGCCGCGCCGCCTTGGCGGCCATCACGCGCTGGAACAGCACCGGGTGGCACCAGGCGAGGTTGGAGCCCACCAGCACCAGCAGGTCGCACTGCTCCAGGTCGTCGTAGACGCCGGGCACCAGGTCCTCGCCGAAGGCGCGGCGGTGGGCGGCCACGGCGCTGGCCATGCACAGGCGGGAGTTGCTGTCGATGTTGCCCGTGCCCAGCACGCCCTTCGCCAGCTTGTTGGCGGCGTAGTAGTCCTCCGTCAGCAACTGGCCGGAAACGTAGAGCGCCACCCCCTCCGGCCCGCGCTCGGCCAGGGCCTTGCGGATGCCCTCGGCCACCGCGTCCAGCGCGGCGTCCCAGGAGGCGCGCCGCCCGTTCACCACCGGGTGCAGCAGCCGGCCCTCTGGGCCCAGCGTCTCGCCCAGGGCGGTGCCCTTGGAGCACAGGCGGCCGCCATTGGCCGGGTGCGCCGGGTCGCCGCGCACCGCGCCGGCGGCGGTGGCCAGCACCCCGCAGCCGACGCCGCAATAGGGGCAGGTGGTGCGGGTCTCGCCCGGCAGGGGCAGGGTGCCGTCCGGCATCAGTACACGTCGCGCTGGTAGCGCCCCTGCCTGGCCAGGGCGACCACCCATTGCCGCGCGCCCTCGGCGTCCATGGCGCCCTGCTGCATCGCCACCTGGCGCAGCGCGGCGTCCACATCCTTTGCCATGCGCGAGGCGTCGCCGCAGACGTAGAAGTGCGCGCCGTCCTGCAGCCAGCGCCACAGGTCGGGCGCCTGCTCCAGCATGCGGTGCTGCACGTAATCCTTGGCGCCGCCGTCGCGCGACCACGCCAGGGAGAGGCGCTCCAGCGTGCCGTCGCCCTGCCAGGCGGCGACCTCGTCGCGGAACAGGAAGTCGGTGGCTTGGTGGCGGTCGCCGAAGAACAGCCAGGTGCGGCCCTTCAGCCGCTGGGCCGCGCGGTGCTGCAGGAAGGCGCGGAAGGGCGCGATGCCGGTGCCGGGGCCCACCATGATGACCGGCGCCTCCGGGCGCTGCGGCAGGCGGAAATGGCTGGGCTGCACGAAGGCGGGCACCGCCGCGGCGCGGAAGGCCAGGTGGGTGCTGGCCACGCCCTCGCGCCGGCGCCCGCGGCGTTCCTCGCGCACCACGCCCACGCACAGCTCCACCTGCCCCGGCACCGCGAGCGGCGACGAGGCGATGGAGTAGAGCCGCGGCTTCAGCGTGGGCAGCGAGGCCAGCAGGTCCGCCAGCGGCGGCCGGGCGGAGGGGAAGGCGCGCAGCAGGTCCAGCAGGTCGAAGCCGTCCAGCACGCCGTCCTCGCCGTCGCTCAGGCGGCGCAGGGCGGCGGCCTCGGCGGGGTCGGTGGCGGCGCCGGCCAGCAGGTCGGTGGTGCGGTCCAGCGGGCGGGCGATGTCGTGCCGGGCGAGCAGCGCCTCGCGCAGCTCCGCGTCCTCCGTGCCCAGGGCGGCCATCACCTGCTCCACCAGCACCGGGTCGCTGCGCGCGGCCACGCCCAGGCTGTCGCCGGGTTCGTAGCGCAGCGCGGTGCCGGACAGGTCCAGCGCGATGCGGCGCACGTCCTTGCCGCTGCCCTCGCCCGTCAGGCGCTGGCTGAGGCGGACGGGCACTGTCTCGGCCGCCGGGCCGGCCGGGGCCTTGGGTGCGGCGGCGGCGGGCGCGGCGGCGGGCGCGGCGGCGGGCCTCGCCTCGGCCAGCAGCGCCTTGATGGCGTCGCGCGTCGGCTTGCCGCCGGGCTGGCAGAGGGAGAGCGAGGTTTCGCCCCCCGTGGCCAGTGCCTCGGCGTAGGTCTTGCAGACGTAGCCGCATTGCCCGCAATCGAGCTGCGCCATGGCGGCCATCAGGCGCCGGGCGGGGGGCTTGCCCTCCGCCAGCGCCAGGCGCTCGGGCAGCTCCAGCGCCGGGTCGTGCCAGGGGTAGTCCTCCGGCGCGGCGGGCGGGGCGGCGGCGGGGGCGCCCTGCGCCGCGCCGCCGTAGAGGCCGGCCAGGAAGCCGTTCAGCCAGGCCCGCTGCTCGGCGGTGAAGGGCGCGGTCTCGGGGATCAGCGGCACCGGGGCGGGGGTGCCGAAGTGCTGGGCCAGCATGTCCATCAGCCGAGCATCCCGTCCAGCCCGGCGTCGTCGTGCCGGGCGCAGAAATCCTGGAAGCCCTCGCCCGCCGCGCGCTGCGCCTGGAAGTGGCGCAGCAGGTTCAGCAGCAGCGGCGCCACCGCCTCCGCCGCCACCCTGGGGCGGATCAGGCGGCCGATGGCGGCGTCCTGCGCGGTGCCGCCGCCCAGGTGGATGTCGTAGCCGGGCACGCTGTCCTCCCCCTGCTCGACCTTCGCGCCCAGCAGGCCGATGTCGGCGATGAAGTGCTGCGCGCAGGAATGGTGGCAGCCGGTGAGGTGGATGTTCAGCGGCGCGTCCAGGGCGATGCGGGTCTCCAGGAAGGCGGCGATGCGCTGGCCGTCGCCCTTGGTGTCGGCGGCGGCGAACTTGCAGCCGGCGCTGCCGGTGCAGGCGACCAGGCCGGCGCGCAGGCTGTTGGCCTCGGTGGTGAGGCCCAGCGCGGCCAGCGCGGCGCGCGTGCCGTCGAGGTCGCGCACATGGGGCAGCAGCAGGTTCTGCCACACCGTCAGCCGCAGCTCCGGCGCCAGGGCGGCCAGGCCGCGCAGCTGGGCGGCGGAAAGGCGGCCGGCCGGCACCACCACGCCCAGCCAGTGCGCGCCATCCCCCTGCGGCTGCGCGCCGAGGTGCGCCGTGCGGTCCTTTGGCGGCAGCGCCTCGAATGCCGCGACGCGCGGCAGCGGGCCGAACAGCGCCTCGACCTCCGACAGGAAGCGGTCGTGGCCCCAGCGGTCCAGCAGGTACTTCAGGCGCGCCTTCTTGCGGTCGGTGCGGTCGCCATGCGCCAGGAAGACGCGCAGGATGGCGTCGCACAGCCGAACCACGTCCTTCGCCGGCACCGCCACGTCGCTGGCGCGCGCCAGGTCCTGGTGGCCGGTGATGCCGCCCAGGCCGAGGCGGAAGCGCACCTCGCCATCCGGCAGGCGGATGGCGGAGAGCGCGATGTCGTTGGTCTCCTCCAGCACCGCCACGCGGCCGCCGCCGTCGAGGCTGATGTTGAACTTGCGCGGCAGGCCGAACAGGTCGCGGCTGTTGAGGATGTGGGTGTGCAGCGCGCGCACCAGCGGCCGCGTGTCCAGCCATTCCGTGGCGTCGATCCCGGCGGTGGGCGAGGCGGTGATGTTGCGGATGTTGTCCGCGCCCGTGCCGCGCGGCAGCAGCCCCGCCATGCCCAGGCGCTCGACCACCTCGGCCGCCTTGTGCGCGGGGATGAGGCGGATCTGCAGGTTGGCGCGGGTGGTGCAGTCCACGTAGCCGCCGCCGCACTCCTCCGCGATGGCCGCGACCTCGATGGCCTGGGCGGCGGTGAGGATGCCGCCGGGGATGCGCAGGCGGCACATGAAGGCGTCCTGCGCCGGGCCGACGAAGAACAGCCCGTGGTAGCGGCCGATGAAGTCGTCCAGCGGCTTGGGGAAGGCGCCCTGCTCGGCGCGGGCGGTGATCTCGTCCCAGCGGTCCAGCGGGTGGCGGTCGCGCTTGGCCTGCTCCTGCGCCACCAGCGTGCCGCCCGCCGCCAGCGCGCGGTCCTGCGCGGCGCGCAGCGGGTCGGCGCTCCCGGCGGGCGCGGGGGCGAGGCCGCCGCGGCGCGCCTCGACGCCGGCCATGAAGCCCTGGAGGTAGTTCTGCTGCTCGGGGGAAAAGCCCTGGCCGTCCATCACGTCGCTCCCAGCACGAGGTCCGCGCGCGAGCCGATGGCGCGCCCGGAGGCGATGCAGTCGAGGAAGAAGCCCGAGGCCGCGGTGTCGCCGTACAGCACGGCGCCCACCAGCCGGCCGTCGCGCAGGAACAGGCGGCGGTAGGTGTCGCCCCCGGCATCGTGCAGCGTCACGCTCTCGGCCTCCGGGGCGATCTCGCCGGCCGACCACACGGCGGTGCCGCTGACCTTCAGCGAGGCGGAGTCCGGGCGCGGCGCCCAGGCGCGCGCCTCGCCGGCCAGGGTGGCGGCGGCGGCCTCCGCCTGCTCCAGCGCCGGCGCCACCAGGCCGATGCAGCGCCCCTCCACCTCGGCGCATTCGCCGATGGCCAGCACGTCCTCGCGCGAGGTGCGCAGGGAGGCGTCGGCCAGGATGCCGCGGTTCACAGCCAGGCCGCTGCGCCGCGCCAGCTCCACCTCCGGGCGGATGCCCACCGCCATCACCACCAGCCGCGCCGGCAGGCGCCGCCCGTCGGACAGCACCGCGTGCGTGGCGCGCCCCTCGCCCTCGATGGCGGCGAGGCCGGCGGGCATGGCGAAGCGGATGCGCCGCCGTTGCAGGCGGCGGGCCAGCAGCGTGCCGGCGCCCTCGTCGAGCTGGCGCTCCATCGGCCAGCCCAGCGGGTGCACCACCGTCACCTCCAGCCCGCGCGCCGCCAGGGCGTCGGCGGCCTCCAGCCCCAGCAAGCCGCCGCCCACCACCACCGCCGGCCCCTCGGAGCGCCGCATCGCCGCGACATCGGCGAAGGAGCGGTAGGCGACGACGCCCGGCAGCCCCGCCCCCGGCACGTCGAGCCGGATGGCGCGCGAGCCGGTGGCGATGACCGCGCGGTCGAAGGGGAGGCGCTCGCCGCGGGCGGTGACGGCCTCCTGTCCCTCCAGCGCCAGGATGGGGGTGGCGGGGCGGAAGGCGATGCCCAGGGTCCGCATCGCCGCCAGCGGGTGGGTGACGAGGTCGGCGCCGGCGCAGGCGCCGGACAGCCAGCGTCCCAGCGCCACGCGGTCATAGGGCAGGGCGGCCTCGGCCCCGCACAGCGTCACCGCCGCACCGGGCAGGCGCTCGGCCAGGCGGGTGGCGCAGCGCGCCCCCGCCGGCCCGGCGCCGATGACCAGCGCGCGCATCAGGGCACCGGCTGGGCGTGGCGGGCGTGCAGGAACTCCAGCACCTGCGCGCGGTATCCCTGGAAGCGGGCGTCGTGCGCCAGCCGCAGGCGGTCGCGCGGGCGGGGCAGCTCCACCTCCAGCACCTCGCCCACCGTGGCGTTGGGGCCGTTGGTCATCATCACGATGCGGTCGCTCAGCAGCACCGCCTCGTCCACGTCGTGGGTGATCATGATGACGGTGGTGCCCAGCCCGGCGTGGATGCGCATCACCTCGTCCTGCAGGTGGGCGCGGGTCAGGGCGTCCAGCGCGCCGAAGGGCTCGTCCAGCAGCAGCACCTTGGGCTTCATCGCCAGCGCGCGGGCGATGCCCACGCGCTGCTTCATGCCGCCGCTGATCTCCGCCGGGCGCTTGTCGCGGGCGTGCGACATCCGCACCAGCTCCAGGTTCTCCAGCGTCCAGGCGTGGCGCTCGGCGCGGGACATGGCGGCGCCCAGGGTGCGGTCCACCGCCAGGCGCACGTTCTCGTAGGCGGTCAGCCAGGGCAGCAGGGAGTGGTTCTGGAACACCACGGCGCGGTCGGGGCCGGGCTGCGTCACCTCCTGCCCTTCCAGCAGCACCCCGCCGAGGGAGGCCGGCAGCAGCCCGGCCACCACGTTCAGCAGGGTGGACTTGCCGCAGCCCGAATGGCCGATGACCGCCACGTACTCGCCGCGCGCGATGCGCAGCTCCACGTCGTGCAGCACCGGCAGCGGCGCGCGCGGGAAGGCGACGGAAAGGCGGGAGATCTCCAGGAAGGGGGCCATGGCGCTCAGCCCTCCGACGTGCCGCGGGTGACCAGGCGGCCGAGCAGCGCCACCAGCCGGTCCAGGCAGAAGCCCGTCAGGCCGACATAGGCCAGCGCCACGCAGATGTCCGACAGGTTGGAGGAGTTCCAGGCGTCCCAGATGAAGAAGCCGATGCCCACGCCGCCGATCAGCATCTCCGCGGCCACGATGGCCAGCCAGGACAGGCCGATGCCGATGCGCAGCCCGGTGAAGATGAAGGGCGCCGCGGCCGGCAGCAGGATGCGCCAGAAGTACTGCACGCCGCTCAGGCGGATGACGGCGGCGACGTTGCGGTAGTCCTGCGGGACGTTGCGCACGCCCACCGCGGTGTTGATGATGACCGGCCAGACGCTGGTGATGAAGATCACGAAGATGGCCGAGGGCTGCGCCTCGCGGAAGGCGGCGAGGGAGAGCGGCAGCCAGGCCAGCGGCGGCACGGTGCGCAGCACCTGGAAGATCGGGTCCAGCCCGCGCATCGCCAGCGGCGAGGTGCCGATGAGCAACCCGGTGAGGATGCCCACCGCCGCGGCGATGGCGAAGCCCAGCGCCACGCGCGAGAGCGAGGCGGCGAGGTGCCAGAACAGCCCCTTGTCCAGCCCGCCATTGTCGAAGAACGGGTCGGTGATCAGCGCGTGGCTGTCGGCCCACACCTTGGAGGGCGGCGGCAGGGTGGCGCCGGGCGCGTGCATCGCCGCTTCCCACACCAGGCCGAGCAGCAGCACGACGAGCAGCGGCGGCAGCACCGCGCGGGCCCGCCCCGCCCAGGCGCTCTCGCCCAGGATGGTGCGGCGCGGCAGGGAGAGCAGGGGCTTGGCCGGGGCGGGCCGGGGCGCGGAGACGGTCATGGCGTTCAGGCCCCCTGCGCCCGGCGGATCGGCTGGGATTCGATCCAGGCGCGGGTGTTCTCGGGGTCGAAGACCTTGCCGTCGAAGAAGGTCTCCCGCCCGCGGCTGGTGCCGCGCGGCGTATCGGCGGCGGGCACGCCGGCGCGCTCGGCGGCCTCGCGCCACAGCGCCTCGCGGTTCACCTGCGCCACCAGGGCGTTGAGGTCGAGGTCCATCGGCAGGATGCCCCAGCGCTGGTTCTCCGCCAGGAACCACAGGTCGTGCGAGCGGAAGGGGTAGCTGGCGTGGTCGCGCCAGAACTTCATGGTGATGTCGGTGTTGGTGACGCGGCGGCCGTCGCCGTAGTCCACCTCGCCGCGCATGCGGCCGATGATGTCGGCGGGCGGCACGTTGAACCAGGCGCGCCGGCCGAGGATGCTGCACATCTCCTCCTTGTTGGCGGGCAGGTCGCACCATTGCGCGGCCTCGATGACGGCGGCGGTCAGGGCGCGGGCGGCGTTGGGGTGGCGCTCCACCCACTCGGCGCGCATGGCCAGGCACTTCTCCGGGTGGTCCTTCCACAGCTCGCCGGTCACCAGCGCGGTGTGGCCCAGGCGCTGGTTCACCAGCTGCGCGTTCCAGGGCTCGCCGACGCAGAAGGCGTCCATGGTGCCCACGCGCATGTTGGCCACCATCTGCGGCGGCGGCACCACGATGGTGGAGACGTCGGTTTCCGGGTTCACGCCGCCGGCCGCCAGCCAGTAGCGGATCCACAGGTCGTGCGTGCCGCCGCGGAAGGTCATGGCCACCTTGCTGTCGGCGTTCACGGCGCGCTTCAGCGGGGCGCTGTCCAGCTTCACCCCCAGCGCGGCGTGCTTGGCGGCGATGGAGATGCCCTGCCCGTTGGTGTTCAGCCGCGCCAGCAGCGCCATCGGCACCGGCTGGCCGTTCTGCACGATGCGCCCGGTGTGGATGAGGTAGGCCATCGGCGTCAGCAGGTGCGCGCCGTCGATGCCGCCCGCGCCGCCGCCCAGCACCATGTTGTCGCGCGTGGCGCCCCAGCTGGCCTGCTTGGAGACCTCGACCTCCGGCAGGCCGTGCTTGGCGAAGAAGCCCTTCTCGCGCGCGATGATGAGCGGCGCGCTGTCGGTCAGCGCGATGTAGCCCAGCGTGGCCTTGCGCACCTCCGGCGCGGAGGAGCCCTGGGCCTGGACGCCGATGCGCGGGACGGCGGCGAGGGTGGCGGCGGTGGCGAGGAGGGCGCGGCGGTTCATACGGGTGACTCCGTGGGTGTCGAGAGGCGGGCGCCGGCCTGCGCTTCCAGGCAGCGGTCCCAGGGGGCGAGGGCGGCGGAGGGGTCCATCGGCGGCAGGTCGGGCAGGAACAGCGCGGCGGCGGCGCGGTCGGTGCCGGGGACGAAGCGCATGCGATGGGTGGCGTCGAAGGCCGAGGCCAGGACAACCTGCGGCATCCCGGGGAACAGGCGGTCGCGCAGCAGCGCCAGGGCCTCGGCGCGGTTGGCGTCCTCGTTCAGCCAGCGGCCGGCGGCCAGCACGGCGGCGGTGGCGGCCAGCGCCACCTCGCGCCGCCGGTCGGCGCGGAAGGCCAGCACCTTCTCCGGGTGGTCCGGCCACACCTCGGCGGTGCCGGCGACCACGCGGCCCAGCCCCGCAGCCTCGGCCGCCGCGGGCCAGGGGGCGCCGGCGCAGAAGCCGTCCAGCTCCCCCGCCGCGACCAGCCCTGCCATGGCGGGCGGCGGCGCCGCCACCAGCGTGGCGTCGCGCAGCCCCTGGCGCTCCAGCCAGCGCCGCAGCAGCACGTGATGGGCCGAGAAGGGGTGGACGATGCCGAAGCGCGCCCCGGGCCGCAGCCCGCCGGACAGCGCCGCCGCCGACAGGAAGATGCCGTTGCCATTAGCCGACAGGGTGCAGCCGATGGACAGTTCCGCCCGCACCCCGCCGGCGCCGCCCGCCAGCGCCAGGGCCAGCGGCGCCAGCAGGTGGGCGCCGTCCAGCGCACCCAAGGCCAGCCGGTCGCGCAGCGCGGCCCAGGCGGTCTCGGGGTCCAGCGCCACCCGCAGGCCGACGGCGCGGAACATGCCCTTGGCTTCCGCCACCAGCAGGGGGGCGGCGTCCATCAGCGGCAGGTGGCCCAGCCGAAGGGCGGGGGCGTCGGGGCGCAGGTTGGGGGCGGGCAGGTCCAGGGGCACGCGCGGCGACCGGGCTCTCGGGCGGGCCATCCTGGGCCGCCGGGAAGGGGATGGGCCGCGATGGGATGCGCCATTGCACCCCGCCCACCAGCGCAACCTAGGAGGTTGTTCGCGGGTGCAGCAAGGCATTTCTGCCCTGAATCAGCGCATCAAGACGTGTGTAGCCTGAAAAGCGCGCATCATGCCCTGAAATCAGCCAGGTAGTCTGCGGCGGCCTGACCAAGCGGGATGCGCCGCGCCATCGCCAGGCGCTGCAGGCGGCGGTGCGCCTCCGGCTCGCTCAGGCGTTCGTCGCGCATCAGGCGGCGCTTGGCGGCGGCGATGCGGTCGCGCTCCTCCAGCGTGGCGCGGGCCTGCGCCAGTTCGGCGCGCAGCGCCTCGTGCGCGCGGAAGCGCAGGATGGCGACCTCCAGCACCGGGCGCACGCGGGCGGGCGAGAGGCCCTCCACCACGTAGGCGGCGACCCCGGCCTCCAGCGCGGCGGCGATCTGCTCCGGCGCGCCGCGCTCGGCGAACAGCACCACCGGGCGGGGCTCGTCGCGGTTCAGGGCGCGCATCGCCTCCAGCGCATCACGGGAGGGGTCGTCGAGGTCGCAGACGATGACGTCGGCGCCGCATTCGCGCACCCGGGCGGTCAGGCGCGCGGCATCGGGGGCGATGGCGACCACGGCGCAGCCCGCGGCCTCCAGCCCCTCGCGCACCGCCGCGGCGCGCGCGGCGTCGTTGTCCACCAGCAGAACCTTCAGCCTCGGCCACCCTTCGCAGGCGTGCCGGCGCCTTCCCCGTGCGCCGATGCTACAGCAAGGCGGGCGGCGAGGGAATCATCCGGAAGGGAGACGGGAAACGAGCGCCGCGCCGGCTAGCCGGCGACCGGCATCAGCACCACGCGCACGCCCGGCGCGCGGCGCACCCCGCCCTCCCCGCCGCGGCGGGCGGGGTCCAGGAAGCCGCGGGTGCGCGCCTCGGCGCGGATGCGGTCGCGCTCCACGCCCTGCTTCGCCAGCTCTTGCGCCACGAAGCGCGCCCGCCGCGCGGCGAGGCGCGAGGCGGTCTCGGCCCCGCCCTCGCCGGCGCCGGCGAAGCCCAGCACGCAGAGGTTCAGCGCCTGCTCCGCCTTCGCGCGCTCGACCAGCGGCGCCAGCGCGTCGAGGCCGGCGCGGTCGCGGCCCTGCGGGAACTCCAGCACCACGCCCTCCAGCTGCTCGGCGCCGACGCAGGAGAAGTCGCGCACCTGCGCCTGGGCCGGGGCGGCGAGCAGCAGGGGCAGCAGCAGCAGGGCAGGGCGGATCATGCCGCCACAACCAGCCCGGCCTCGCGCAGTTTCGCCAGCGTGGCCGGCGCCGCCGGGTGGGCCTTGGCCAGTTCCGCCTCCGTCACCTCGCCGCGCGCCAGCGCCCAGGCGGCGGCCTCGGCCTCGGGCGGGGTCAGCGCCACGGGGCTGCCGGCGCCCTTCAGCACCCAGTCGGCGCCGCGGCGCACCGGCTTCGCCCCGGCGGCCACCACGCGGAAGCTGGGGGAATCGCCGCCATCGCCGGCCTCCGCCCCCTCGGGCGCCATGCCGCGCCAGCCCAGCAGGTCGTTGCCGCCGCGGCCGTAGCGGTAGCTGGCGACGAAGCCGGTCAGCACCTCCAGCACCTTGGGGTCCTTGCACAGCTCCGCAAGGCGGGCGCCGAGCTGGCCGGCGCGCTGGGTCAGGGCGAACTTCGCCGCCGCAGTGCCGTCCTGCCGCGGCAGCGGCTGGCGGAAGGCGGCGTCGTACAGCACGCGCTCGCCCAGGATGGTCATCAGGTCCATGCCCAGCGGCGCGTGCGCGCCGTAGGCGACGTGGACGGAGGCCGGGGCCTCGGCCAGGGCGTCGTGGTACCAGCCGCGCGGCAGGTAGAGCAGGTCGCCGGTCTTCAGCGTGACCTTGGCGCGCAGCCGGCCCTTGGCCTGCTCATGGTGCTCCTGCGTCTGGGAGCGGAACACGGGGTGGGAGATGGGCCATTCGGCGCGGCCCTCCCAGATGTTCCAGCTTTTCTCGCCCTCCACCTGCACCGCCCAGACGTCGTGGGTGTCGTAATGCGCCGGGAAGGCCTTGTGCGACTGCCAGGAGATGTAGACGTTGGCCTGCGCCTTCCCCAGCCCCGCATTCTCCAGCGCCTCGCTCACCCCCGCCAGGCCGGGCGTCAGGCTGTCCACGTCGTTCATCACCACGGAGGCGCCGCGCCGCACCCAGTCGCGCACCTTGCCCACCACGGGCTGCATCAGGCGCTCGTTGGCGTCGCGCGCGGTCTGCGCCTCGCAGTACTCGGCCGCGGGCACCGGCTTGCCGTCCAGCACCAGCATCAGGGAGCGCGAGGTCCAGATGTGGGTCATGTCCAGCAGGCGGTTGATGCCGCGCCATGACAGCACGGAGGCGAACTTCCCCGCCGCGCCCTTCAGGTGCAGCGGCTGCTTGTCATGGTATTCGGCGAAGAACTGCTCGGGGCTCATCGGGGCCAGCAGCTCGGCGAGGGTCATGCTCATGGGATGAAATCCTAGCGGCCCGCGGCGCATTGGGGAACGGCGGCCTGGACGCCGCCGCCGCCCCTGGCCCATGGTCGCCGCAGCACGGAGGAACCGCATGCCCGAAGCCCCCCACCCGACCGACGCCCTGCGCGCGGAGGTGCTGGCCGCCGCCGAGGCCCGGCTGCCCGAGGGGGGTCCCGCCCGCCGCCTGCTGCCCGCCCTGCATGCCGCCCTGCCCACCGCTGAGCTGGCCGCCCGCCCGCCGGAGGCGCTGGCCGCCGCCGCCGCCTCGCTGGCCGACCTCGCCGCCGGGCGCGCCCCCGGGGCGGCGGCGCTGCGGCTGACGCCGCCCGGCCCGGGCCCCGCGGTGATCGAGATCGCCACGGACGACATGCCCTTCCTGGTGGACAGCGTGCTGGGCGCGCTGACCCAGCAGGGCCGCGTGGTGCAGGAGCTGCTGCACCCCATCCTGGAGGGGCAGAGCCTGATGCGCGTGGTGGTCGCCGCCGCCCCGGGCAACCTGCTGCCCGGCATGCGGCCCGGCGGCTGGGCGCAGGTGGAGGCCGCCATCGCCCGCGCCCTGGCCGACACCCGCGCCGCCGTGGACGACTTCCCCGCCATGCTGGCCCACCTGCGCGCCGCCGAGGCCACCCTGGCCGGCGAGGAGGCCGAGTTCCTGCGCTGGATGCGCGAGGACAACTTCGTGCTGCTGGGCCACCGCCGCCTGGTGCTGGAGGGCGAGGGCGCCGCCCAGGTGGAGGCCGAGAACCTGGGCCTGCTGCGCGAGGCGGCCCTTCCGGTGTTCGACGCGCTGGCCGCCCTGCCGGTGCTGCCGCCCGCCGCCCGCGCCGCCCTGGC
Organism: Sabulicella flocculans; assembly: GCF_045449635.1. Lineage (NCBI taxonomy): Bacteria > Pseudomonadati > Pseudomonadota > Alphaproteobacteria > Acetobacterales > Acetobacteraceae > Sabulicella > Sabulicella flocculans. The sequence continues at coordinate 84,128 of NZ_JBJJBR010000005.1, forward strand.
GCAAGGCCCGGCGGTGACGGTGGCCAAGGCCAACATGCGCGCCACCGTCCACCGCCCGCAGCACGCCGACGTGGTGGCGGTGCGCGGGCCGGATGGCGTGCGCCTGTTCCTGGGCCTGTTCGCCGCGGCGGCCTACAACCGCAACCCGCGCTCCATCCCGCTGCTGCGCGGCAAGGTGGAGCGCGTGCTGGACGCCGCCGGCGTCTCGGCCGGCACCCATGACGGGCGGGCGCTGCGCAACATCCTGGACACCTGGCCGCGCGACGAGCTGTTCCAGGCCGGCGAGGCGGAGATCCTGGAAGGCGCGCGCAAGGCGCTGGACCTGTCCATCCGCCCGCGCCCGGCGCTGTACCTGCGCGCCGACCCCTTCGGGCGCTTCGTTTCCGCCATCGCCTGGCTGCCGCGCGAGGGCTTCGACACCGCGCTACGCCAGAAGGTGGGGGAGCTGCTGGCCCGCGCCCATGGCGGGCGGCTGAGCGCCTTCTACATCGCGCTGGGCGACGCGCCGCTGGCGCGCGTGCACTACATCATCGGCACCGACCCGCGCGCGGCGCAGCGCCCCGACCCCGTGGCGCTGGAAGCCGCGGTGGCGCAGGCCGCGCGCTCCTTCACCGAGCGGCTGGGCGAGGCGCTGGTGGCCGGGCGCGGCGAGGCCGCGGCGGGCGAGGCGCTGGCCGCCTGGCGCGACGCCTTCCCCCCCGGCTACCGCGACATGGAGGGCGCCGCCCAGGCCGCCGCCGACCTCGCCCTGGCCGAGCAGGCCCTGGCGGAGGGAGCCCCGCGCGCCGTGATCCGCCGCGAGCCGGGCCAGCCGGAGCGCCGGGTGGAGCTGCGCCTGGCCATGCCCGGCACGCCCCTGGCCCTGGCCGACGCCCTGCCGCTGTTCGAGAGCCTGGACTTCCGCGCCATGGAGGAAGTGCCGCACCGCCTGCAGCCGGAGGGCTCCGACGGCGCGACGCTGCACGTCTTCCAGCTGGAGGCCGGCGTGCCCTGGGACCCGCAGCGCGCGCCGCTGCTGCTGGAGGCGCTGTCCGCCCTCCTGGCCGGGCGGGCGGAGGCGGACGGCTTCAACCGGCTGGTGCTGCGCGCCGGGCTGTCCTGGCGGGAGTGCTGGCTGCTGCGCGCCCTGTTCCGCTGGACCAAGCAGGTGGGCTTCCCCTTCGCCCAGGAAAGCGTGGCCGACGCCCTGGCCAGGGAGAGCGAGGCGGCGCGGCTTCTGCTGGCGCTGTTCCACGCCCGCTTCGGCGAGGCGGGCGACGAGGCCGCCGCCGAGGCCGCGCTGCTGGCCGCGCTGGACGGCGTGCAGGACGCCGACGCCGACCGCATCCTGCGCCGCCTGAAGCGCGTGCTGGACGCCATGCTGCGCACCAACTTCTTCCAGGGCAAGGACTACCTCGCCTTCAAGCTGGACAGCGCCCGCGCGGGCGAGATGCCCAGCCCGCGCCCGTGGCGGGAGATCTTCGTGCATTCCCCGGGCATGGAGGGCACCCACCTGCGCGCCGGCCCGGTCGCGCGCGGCGGCATCCGCTGGAGCGACCGGCGGGAGGATTTCCGCACAGAGATCCTGGGGCTGATGAAGGCGCAGCGCCTGAAGAACGTCGTCATCGTGCCCACCGGCGCCAAGGGCGGATTCGTGCTGAAGGGCGCCGTGCCGGAGGGGCGCGAGGCCTTCCAGGCGGCCGGCGTCGCCGCCTACCGCACGCTGGTGCGCGGCATGCTGGACCTGACGGACAACCTGCGCGGCGAGGAGGTGGTGACGCCCCCCGGCATCCGCCGCCGCGACGGCGACGACCCCTACATCGTCGCCGCCGCCGACAAGGGCACCGCCAGCTTCAGCGACATCGCCAACGCGCTGTCGGCCGAATACGGCTTCTGGCTGGGCGACGCCTTCGCCTCCGGCGGCTCGGCCGGCTACGACCACAAGCGCATGGGCATCACCGCCCGCGGCGCCTGGGTGATGATCGAGCGCCACTTCGTCGAGACGCTGGGACGCTCCATCCACGACGCGCCCTTCGACGTGGCCGGCGTGGGCGACATGTCGGGCGACGTGTTCGGCAACGGGATGCTGCTGTCGAAGCAGGCGCGGCTGCGCGCCGCCTTCGATCACCGCCACGTCTTCCTCGACCCCCACCCGGACCCCGCGGCCTCGTGGGAGGCGCGGGCGCGGCTGTTCGCGCTGCCGCGCTCCTCCTGGGCCGATTACGACGCGGCGCGCATCAGCGCCGGCGGCGGCGTCTTCCCGCGCAACGCCAAGTCCATCCCGCTCTCGCCGCAGGTGCGGGAGATGCTGGGGCTGGAAGGCGACAGCGCCGAGCCGGCGGCGGTGATGCAGGCCATCTTGCGCATGCCGTGCGACCTGCTGTATTTCGGCGGCATCGGCACCTACGTGAAGGGCAGCGCCGAGAGCCAGGCCGCGGCCGGCGACCGCGCCAACGACGCCCTGCGCGTGGACGGCAAGGAGCTGCGCGCCAAGGTGGTGGGGGAGGGGGCGAACCTGGCCGTCACCCAGGCCGGGCGCATCGAGGCGGCGCGCCAGGGCATCCGCATCAACACCGACGCGATGGACAACTCGGCCGGCGTTTCCACCTCGGACCACGAGGTCAACATCAAGATCCTGCTGGCCGCCGCCGAGGCCGAGGGCCGCCTGACCCGCCGCGCCCGCGACGAGCAGCTGGCGGCGATGACCGACGAGGTCGCCGCCCTGGTGCTGGCCGACAACCACCTGCAATCGGTGGCGATGACGCTGGAGGAGCGCGCGGGCGCCGCCGCCCTGCCGGCCCAGGCGGCCCTGATGGCGCAGATGGAGAAGGCGGGCGTGCTGGACCGCGCGGTGGCCGGCCTGCCCGACGCCGCCGCCATGGCCGCGCGCACCGAGCCGCTGACCCGGCCGGAGGTCGCGGCGCTGATGCCCTTCGCCAAGCTGTGGCTGAACGAGGCGCTGGAGGCAGGCCCCCTGCCGGACGACCCGGTGTTCGAGGGGCTGCTGCGCGCCTATTTCCCCGCCCCGCTGCGCGACGACCCCGGCATCCTGCGCCACCGGCTGCGGCGGGAGCTGGTGGCCACCGCGCTGGGCAACATGGTGGTGAACCGGCTGGGCCCGGCCGCGCTGGGCCGGCTGGCCGCCGCCGCCGCCCCGGCCGAGGTGGTCGCCGCCGCCTGGCTGGCCAGGGAGCTCTACGGGCTGGAAGCGCGCTTCGCGGAAGCCGAGGCCCTGCCGGTGGCCGAGCGCCTGCCGGCGCAGGACGCCCTGCGCGCCCTGATGGAAGCCGCCACCGCCGAGCTGCTGCCCTTCGCCGCCGAGGGGCCGGGCGCAGCGCTGGCGCGGCTGCGCCCCGGCTTCGCGGCCCTGGCCGGCGAGGGCGCCGCCGCCCCTGCCATCCTGCGCCTGGCCAGCGAGACGGGCGCCGCACCGGAGGACGCCGCCCGTGCATGGCGCGAGGCGGGCGAGGGCTTCGCGCTGGAAGCGCTGCGCGACGCCATCCGCCGCGCCCCGTTGCGCGGCCCCTTCGCCGACCGCGCCCGCGCCGCCCTGCTGGGCGGGGTGCGCGACGCCCAGGCCCGGCTGGCCGCCCAGGCGCTGCGCGGCGGCCTGCCGGAGGCGCGGGAGCTGCGCGTCCTGCTGGCGGAAGCGGCGCGCACGCCCGACTTCGCCGCCGCCTCCGTGGCGGTGCGGGCGCTGGCGGAGGCATGACGCGGCAGGAATGGGCCTGGGCCTCCTTCGACTGGGCGAACAGCGCCTTCCCCACCGTCGTCTCCACCTTCGTCATCGCCGCCTACGTCACCCGCGGCCTGGCGCCGGACCCGGTGACGGGGCAGGTGTGGTGGGGCTGGACGCAGGCGCTGGCGGGGCTGGGCATCGGGCTGCTCTCGCCCCTGCTGGGGGCGATGGCGGATGCCGGGGGGCGGCGGCGCGCCTTCCTGGCCGGCTTCACCGGGCTGACGGCGCTGTTCACCGCCGGCATCTGGTTCGCGCAGCCCGGCGCGGAATGGGCGCTGTGGGCGCTGGCCTGCGTCGGCCTGGCGACGCTGTGCTTTGAATTGGGGACGGTGTTCTACAACGCCATGCTGCCGGAGGTGGCGCCGCCGGAACGCCTGGGCCGCGTCTCGGGCATCGGCTGGGCGCTGGGCTACGCGGGCGGGCTGGCCTGCCTGGGGCTGTGCCTGGTCCTGCTGGTGCAGCCCGACCCCTCGCCCTTCGGGCTGGACCGCGCGCGGGCCGAGCACGTGCGCGCCACCGCCCTGCTGGTGGCGGGCTGGACCCTGCTGTTCGCCCTGCCGCTGCTGCGCCACGCCCCGCCGGAGGCGCGCGGCGGCGACTGGCGCGGCGGGCTGCGCGCCCTGGGCGGCGTGCTGCGCCGCCTGCCAGGGCGGCCTGCCCTGCTGCGCTTCCTGCTGGCGCGCCTGCTCTACACCGACGGGCTGAACACCCTGTTCGCCTTCGGCGCGGTGTTCGCCGCCGGCGCCTTCGGCATGGGCTTCACCGAGATCCTGCTGTTCGGCATCGCGCTCAACGTCACCGGCGGGATCGGCGCGCTGGCCGGCGGCTTCCTGGAGGAGCGGCTGGGCGCGCGCGAGACGGTGCTGCTGTCGCTGGTGGCGCTGATGGCGCTGGGCGCCGCGATGCTGCTGGTGCAGGACAAGGCGCTGTTCTGGGTGCTGGGGGTGGCGCTGGGGCTGTTCTTCGGCCCGGCGCAGGCGGCCTCGCGCTCGCTGATGGCGCGCATGGCGCCGCAGGGCGAGGTGGCGGCGCATTTCGGCCTGTTCGCCCTGTCGGGCCGCGCCACCTCCTTCCTCGGCCCCGCCCTGCTCGCCACCGTGACGGCGGCGACGCAGAGCCAGCGCTGGGGCATGGCCGTGGTGCTGGCCCTGCTGGGCGGCGGCGCGCTGCTGCTGGCCGCCGTGCGCCCCTCAGAATAGGGCGGCGGGGGCCACCGTGCTGCCGGTGAAGCCGCGCATGCGCAGCGGCTGCATCATGAAGCAGAACTCGCTGCGCCCGCTTGCCGCCAGCTCGACCAGGTTCATGTTCTCCAGCAGGTGCACGCCGTTCACCACCAGCGCGATCTGGTGCACCGGCAGCGAGGCGTTGGGCATGGTCTTGGAAGGCGCGCATTCCACCGGCCAGTTGTCGGCGCCCAGCAGCAGCGGGTTGCGCTGGATCAGCCACTCGGCGGCGGCGATGCCCAGGCCGGGGCAGGTGCGGACGTAGCGCGCGTTGTCGCGGCCCCACAGGTGGCCCCAGCCGGTGTTGACGATCATCGCGTCGCCCTCGCGCAGCTCGAGGCGCTGGCGGGAGAGGCACTGCTCCAGGTCGGCCACGGTGATCTCGTAGTCGTCGGGCAGGGTCTGCACGCCCTTCAGCCCGGCCACGTCCATCAGCACGCCGCGGGCCAGGATGCTGCCCACCGTCTCGATCCCCATCTCGCGGAAGCCGCCGCGGGTGGCGATAGAGGCGACGTCCACGCAGTTGTAGGTCAGGTCGCCGATGGTCTGGTGCGGGAAGCCGTCGAACTGCGTGCCGACCTGCGCGATCTCGCCCACCACCAGCTCCTCGTTGGAGCCGCGCTGGTTGGCCTCGGGGTTCATGAAGGTGCGCTTGAGGTGGACGTCGAAGCGGCGCGTGCCGAAGAAGGGCATGGACTGCGCCAGCTCGTGCCCGATCTCGATCTTGCGGCCCTCGCGGATCATCGCGGCGGCGTCGCGCATGCGCTCGGGCGTCATGGTGTTCAGCGAGCCGCGGCGGTCGGCGGCGCCCCAGCGCGAGGGGCAGCGCTGCTGCGGCGCCGGCGGCGACCAGGCGCCGCCGGGTGCCGGCTGCGCGCTGGCCTGGAGACCGAGGTGGCCCGTGCCGCAGGCCAGGCAGGCGCCGAACAGCGCCCGCCGCGAAAGACCCTTCATGTTGCGTTCCCTCCGCGTTGCGCGCGGCCCGGCTCAGCGCCCGGCCACGCTGCCACGCGCGGGCGCGCGGCGTCCAGCGCGTTCAGACGCCGGTGTAGAGGTAGGCCGGCATGGGCATCGTCTCGTCGCGCACGGCGCGCACGCCGGGCACGGATTCCGCCAGCACGCGCAGGCCGCGCTTCACGCCCTCGTCGCGCATGAAGCCGTGGAACTCCACCACGCCGTCCTTGACCTCGACCAGGGTGTGGAAGCTGTCCACCCAGGGCTGCTTGCGCATCAGGGCCATCACGGCGCGGCGGATGCGGTCGTCCGAGCAGTCGGCCATCTCCGGCGGCTCGGCGACCAGGGCGCGCAGCAGGTCGGCGCGCGAGACCAGGCCCGCCAGGCGCCCGTCCTCGATCACCAGCACGCGGCGGATGCCCTTCTCCTCCATCAGCGCGGCGATCTCGCTCGCGCGGGTGTCGCCGGTGACGGAGACGACCTCCTCCGTCATCACGTCGGCGGCGCGCAGGCCGTGGGTGCGGGCGAAGCGCTCGGCCTCCTGCGCCGGGTTGGCGAACAGGGTGCGGAACCAGGCGGCGGGCTTCTCGGCCTCGCCGGCCAGGCGGCGGATCAGGTCGGCCTCCGTCACCACGCCCATCACGTCGCCGGCCTCGCCCAGCACGGGCACGGCGGAGATGCCGCGCTCGGCCAGCAGGCGGGCGATGGCCAGCACGGGGGTGGCGAGGGGGACGGTGACGACGTCGGGCGTCATCAGGTCGCGGGCGGTGAGGCGATTCATGGCGGGGGTCTCCCTGGATCTCGGCCGCCAGGGTGCCGCCCTCGCCGGGGCCGCGCCTTGATCCGGCGCAACATCGGGGCTTCCCGCGGGGGTGGGGCCGCCCTATCTGGATGGGAAGTGAAGTTTCCAAGGGGAGAAACGCGTTGTCCGAGATCACCCGCCGCGCCGCGCTGGCGCTGCCCGCCGCCGCGCTGGCCGCACCCGCCCTGGCGCAATCCTCCCAGCAGCTCGTCATCGGCACCGGCACCACGGGGGGCGTGTACTTCCCGCTCGGCGGCGCGCTGGCCAACTACCTGTCGCGCGGGCTGCCCAACACCTCCGCCACCGCCGAGGTGACGGCGGGCTCCACCGCCAACTTCCAGCTGCTGGGCGCCAACCGGGCGCAGATCGTGTTCGGGCAGGTGGACGCGGCGGTGGACAGCATCCGCGGCGCCGGGCAGTTCCGCGGCCGGCAGGTGCCCACGCGCGCCATCGCGGTGCTCTACACCAACCGCATGCAGGTGGTGACCACGGCCGACCGCGGCATCCGCACCATGGCCGACCTGCGGGGCAAGCGCGTCTCCACCGGCGCGCCGCAGAGCGCGACCGAGCTGTTCGCCCGCCGCCTGATCGCCGCCGCCGGCCTGAACATCGAGCGCGACTTCCGCGGGGTGGAGCGGCTGAGCCCAGCGGAAAGCACCAACGCCATCCGCGACAACAAGATCGACGCCTACTTCTTCGTCTCCGGCGTGCCGACCAGCGCCATCACCGACCTCGCCGCCACGCCGGGCACCACCATGGTGCTGGTGGACCACGCCGAGCACCTGGGGCCGATCGTGCAGGAGCACGGGCCGGTCTACTTCGCCGAGGAGATTCCCGCCGGCACCTATCCGGGACAGACGGCGCCGAACAAGCAGCTCTCGGTGGCCAACATCCTGGCGATGCGCGAGGACGCGCCGGCCGCGCTGGTGACCGGGGTGCTGAACACCCTGTGGGGCCAGCGCGAGGACTGGGCGCGCGTGCATGCCGAGGCGCGGAACTTCAACCTGGGCGCCCAGAAGACGGCGGCGGCCGGCGTGCCCTGGCACCCGGCGGCCGAGGCGTTCTGGCGCGGCCAGGGCGCCAGCCTGTAGCGCTCAGCGCGCGCGCTTGCGCCCCGAAAGGGCGGACAGCGCGCGCGCATCCCCGGTGTCGGCGCGCAGGGCTTCCTGCGTGCGGGTCCATTCGCGCTGCATCACGCGGTCGGCGATGGCGACGAAGGCGTCGTCCAGCCGCTCGACCTCCGCCGAGGGCGGCTCGGTGCCGCCACGCTTGGCGTCGGCCAGCAGCAGGTCCACCTCCTCCATCAGCGCGTCGAGGCGGGCGTATTCCTGGTCCTCGTGGTTGAGGAGGAGCTGCACCTTGGTGGCGGCGCGGGCGTATTCCTGCACCGCGCGCTCGCTGGCCTTGCCGCGCATGGACAGGCGCGCGACGGCGCCCAGGTAGTTCGCCATTTCCGCCGCCAGCTCGTCCATGCGCCGCAGGCGGTGCTCGGCGAGGCGCAGCGAGACGTCCTTGCGGTGGTTGCGCCGCAGGGAGAACACCGTGACGGCCAGGGTGACGAAGCTGGCCAGCAGCACGCCGGTGCCGGCCAGGATGGGGGTCAGGGCGTCCCAGTTCACCATGCCGCCGAGGGTGCGCGGCCGCGTCCCGCGCCGTCCAGCGGCGCGGGACGGCGCGCCACGGGCCGGGACGCCCGGCTCAGAACAGCACGACGGTGCGGATGCTTTCGCCGCGGGCCATCATGTCGAAGCCCTCGTTGATGCGCTCCAGCGGCAGGGTGTGGGTGATCAGCGGGTCGATCTCGATGCGGCCCTGCATGTACCAGTCCACGATCTTCGGCACGTCGGTGCGGCCGCGCGCGCCGCCGAAGGCGCTGCCCTGCCAGCGCCGGCCGGTGACCAGCTGGAAGGGTCGGGTGCTGATCTCCGCGCCCGCGGGCGCCACTCCGATGATGGTGGAGACGCCCCAGCCCTTGTGCGCGCATTCCAGCGCCTGGCGCATCAGCGCCGTGCTGCCCACGCATTCGAAGGAGTAGTCGGCGCCGCCGCCGGTCAGCTCCACGATGTGCGCCACCAGGTCGCCCGTGACGTCACCCGGGTTGACGAAGTGCGTCATGCCGAACTCCCGGCCCATCTCGGCGCGGCCGGGGTTCAGGTCCACGCCGACGATCATGGCCGCACCCGCCATGCGCGCGCCCTGGATGACGTTCAGCCCGATGCCGCCCAGGCCGAACACCACCACGTTGGCGCCCGGCTCGACCTTCGCCGTCCACAGCACGGCGCCGATGCCGGTGGTGACGCCGCAGCCGATGTAGCAGACCTTGTCGAAGGGGGCGTCCTCCCGCACCTTCGCCAGCGCGATCTCCGGCAGCACGGTGAAGTTGCTGAAGGTGGAGCAGCCCATGTAGTGCAGGATCGGCGTGCCCTTGTAGGAGAAGCGCGAGGTCCCGTCGGGCATCACGCCACGCCCCTGGGTGGTGCGGATCTTCTGGCAGAGGTTGGTCTTGGGGTTCAGGCAGTACTCGCATTCCCGGCATTCGGGCGTGTAGAGCGGGATCACGTGGTCGCCCGGCTTCAGCGAGGTGACGCCCGGCCCGACCTCGCGCACCACGCCCGCGCCCTCGTGGCCCAGGATGGCGGGGAACATCCCTTCAGGATCGGCGCCGGAGAGGGTGTACTTGTCGGTGTGGCACAGGCCGGTGGCCATGATCTCCACCAGCACCTCGCCGGCGCGGGGGCCTTCGAGGTCCACCTCGACGATCTCGAGCGGGCGCTTCGCCTCGAAGGCGACGGCGGCGCGGGTCTTCATGCTGGGCGTCCTTCCTTACTGCACGGTCAGCTGGCGGCCGCGGATGAAGTCTCCCCACAGGCGGCTTTCGTGGTCCAGCCGGTCCTGCATGGCAGCGGCGCTGCCTTGCAGGGGAATCAGGAACTGCTCGTCCAGGCGGCGGCGCACGCCGGCATCGGCCAGGGCACCGGTGACGGCTGCGTTCAGCCGCGATACCGCCTCCGCCGGCATTCCCGCCAGCCCGACCAGGGCGAACCAGCCCGGCATCACCGGCACGTCCAGCCCAGCCTCGGCCTGGGTCGGCAGCTCAGGCAACTGGGGCATGCGTTGCGGCGCCACCACCGCCAGGGCGTTGACCCCGCCGGCCTGGATCTGCGGGAAGGCGACGCCGAAGGTAGGAATCATCGCATCCACCTCGCCGGTCAGGACGGCGGTGACGCCTTGCGCCGTGCCAGGATAGGGCACGTGGGTCATCCGCACCCCGGCGCGGTCCGTCAGCATCTCCATCGCCAGGTGGGTGGAGTTGCCGATGCCGGCACTGCTGAAGGAGAGGTCGCGCGTGCGCGCCGCCTCCACCAGGGCGCGCAGGCTGGTGATGCCCGACTTCCTGGAGGCGATGAGCACGAAGGGCGTGTCGGTGACGGGCGCGATCATCGTGAAGTCGCGCTGCACGTCGTAGGGCAGGTTGCGGAACAGGTGCGGGTTGAAGGCAAGCTGCGAGACGCCGGTCAACAGCACGGTCTGCCCGTCGTTGCGCGCCGCCTTCAACGCATTCACCGCGACCGCGCCATTGGCGCCGGGCCGGTTCTCGATCACCACCGGCACCCGCAGAGCGGCGGAAACCGGGTCCTGGATGATGCGCCCCACCATGTCGTTGGAGGAGCCGGGCGCCTGGGTGAGAATCATCCGCAGTGCGTTTCCGCCCGCCGCCGTCTGCGCCAGGGCCGGCGCGGCGAGGGGGAGGGCGATCAAGGTTCGGCGCAGCATGGCTCAGGCTCCGGCACGAAGGGGAAGGTCGAGGAAGGAGGGCGCGCGCAGCGTGAGGCCGGGCGGGCGGCCATGAGGCGTCTGCACGAAGTGGTCGGCGTCGTGCCCGGCCACCGAGAGCCGGATCCGGCTGCCGGCCGCGAAGCGCCATGCGGTGGGCAGCAGCGCGAGGCGGATGGTCTCGGCGATGCCCGGCGCCATCGGCGCGGCGTCGGCCCGGTGGAAGGAACGCCACGGCCAGGCGCAGCGGTAGGTGGGTGGCGGGGTGCCTTCCCGCCGGTGCAGCAGGCGCAGCAGCCCTTCGGTGACGTAGCGCACCGTGCCGTCCGCCTCCACCTCCGAAAGGTAGAGCACCAGGGCCCCGTCCTTCTCCGAGCACTCCAGCGTCACCTCCGCCACCGCGTGCCCGGCAAGGTCCAGCGGCGCCTCCAGCGGTGCACTGTCGAAGCAGGGCAGGGCGGCGGCGCGCTGGGTCCAGTCGGCGTGGTAGGTGGTGCTGTTGATGCCGGCGATGCGCTCGTAGCGCGTGCCGTCGCCGCTGCCCCAGGCGAAATCGGCCTGCACGGCGGCGGCCAGCGGCGCAGGGGCCGGCTGCAGCGCGCCGCCCTCGGCCAGGTGCAGGCGTTTGCCTTGCGGGGCTGGCGGCCATGCGGGTGCGGCGTGCCATGCCTCCTCGTGCTGGGCGAAGTAGTGGATCGGCGCCTCGCGGCGCAAGCCGGTGTCGCGGCCCATGAGGTATTCGTCGAAGAAGCGCGTCACCTCGGCCAGCAGGGCGAACTCCGGCTCGACGCCGCCGCGCCAGGGTGAGGTGTTGCAGCGCGCCCCGTGATCCCACGGGCCCAGCAGCAGGTGGCGCGGGTTGCGCTCAAGCGTCAGGAAGCGGGCGATGGCGCTGTTCGCGTAGCCAGCGCCATCCATCCAGCCGGAGACGCAGAGCACCGCGACGTCGTCGCGGATGCCGGGGCTGGCGGCATAGGGGCTGATGTCCGCCGAGGAGAAGCCGGGGTCGGAGGGCAGGGGATCCTCGCGGAACTTCAGGTCGCCCATGAAGTCGGGCTGGCGGAAATTGCCGAGATGGCCGACCACCGCGGCGCGGCACAGCGCGCCGTCCGTGTCCTCGTCCACCGGGTGCGGGCCGGCCAGGGCGGGGTCGGCGAAGTAGCTGAAGCGGCGCAGCAGGTCGCGCCGGTCATGGTCCATCGCCACCATCAGGTCGTCGTACACCTGTGCCAGCCGGTTCAGATAAATCCCGCCCGGATAGTAGTGGTCGCCCCAGGTGTCCCATACGGCGAAAAGCGGCGCGATGGCCTTCACCGCCGGGTGGCCTGTGCTGGCGAGGAAGTCGCTTGCCGCGCCAGGATAGGAGATGCCGGTGGCGCCGATGCGCCCGTCGCTCCAGGGCTGGGCGATGACCCAGTCCGCCACTTCGCGCGAGTCGTCGCGTTCCTTCGGCGAGCGGAAGCTGTCGCGCGTGCCGAAGCTCGCGCCGGTGCCGCGCACGTCCACGACCACCAGCGCATAGCCGCGCGGGACGAAGGCGTCGCGGAACTTGGCGGCGTTGGGGCAGGGCTCCGCCACGGCGCCCGGCGCCAGCGCGAACCTGCGGTAATAGGGAGTCAGGATGACGATGGCGGGCACCGGGCCGTCGGCGCCTTGTGGCAGCCAGACGTCGAGCGCCAGCCGGCAGCCGTCGCGCATCGGCAGGTAGCGCGAGAGCGGCCTGGATGGGACGGTGAAGTCCGCGGAACGCCTGGCCCAGTAGGCCGAGGGTGCCTCTTGCCAAGCCGTGCTGCCCGCATCGCCGTCCGCCACGCCATCCATCCTTGCCGGTGATGGACGGCAGCTTGGCCCCGGCGGCTGGCTTCGCCAAGCCGCCGGGGCGGTCGGTCACACCGCGGCGCGGTTCACCCGCGTCTCGGCCACCATGGTGAGCTTGGCGTCGGCCGCCTTCTCTTCATCCAGGTTGGCCTGCAGCAGGGCGGCGCAGTCGGCGCGGCCGAGCTGCTTGGCCCAGGCGATGAGGGTGCCGTAGCGCGTCATCTCGTAATGCTCGACCGCCTGGGCGGAGGAGATGATGGCCGCGTCCGTCACCTCGGGGTCGGAGACGTCGCCCAGGATTTCCTTGGCCTCGGCCAGGATGCCGTCCATGGCGGCGCATTGCACGCCCTTGGGGTCGTGGCCGTGCTGGCGGAACACCTGCTCCAGTCGGCCGATCTGGCCGCGCGTCTCGTCCAGGTGCTGGCGCAGGCCCTGCTTGAGGCTGGGGTCCTGCGCCTTCTCGATCATGGTGGGCAGGTTCTTCTCGATCTGCTGCTCGGCGTAGTAGATGTCCTGCAAGGTGTGGACGAAGAGGTCGTCCAGCGTCTTGATGCTCTTGCTGAACAGGCCCATGGCGCGCCTCCGTTGCTGTGCGTGGAGGCTGGGGAACGCCCGGCCGGGCGCCGGGTTGGTCTGGGGTTGGCCGGCGGCCCCAGCACAGCGCAGCCGCCACAGGGCAATGCCGAAGGCAAGCCCGGCCAGCCTCCACCGCCCTGCCAAGGCCCCACCGCGGCAAGCAGGATGCGCGCGCACGGCACGCGCCGGCTCCCTCCAGGGGGCTGCAGCAAGGCCCGTGGAGCGGGCGCCCGGCGCGGCCGCCCGCTCCAGGCGGGCGGAGATGAAGGCATCAGAAACACCTCCGGCCGCGCGCGACGCGTCCTGGTAGGGGCGGGGGGACTCGAACCCCCATGGCCGCGAGGCCGCTCGATTTTGAGCCGAGTCCGTCTACCGTTCCGGCACGCCCCCGTGCGACGGGGGGATAGCAGCCCCGCCACGCTTCGTCACCCCGCGTTACAATCCCCGCTGTTACATTCGGGGCCGCGATGGACACCACCCCCCACATCCTGGTGCTGGACGACGACCGGGAGATCCGCGAGCTGCTGGGCGCCTTCCTGGAGCGCCAGGGCCTGCGCGTGACGCTGGCGCGCGACGCGCGGGAGTTCCGGCGGCTGTGGCCCGGGGCCGCCTTCTCCCTGGTGGTGCTGGACCTCATGCTGCCGGGCGGCGAGAGCGGGCTGGACGTGGCGCGCTGGCTTCGCTCCCAGGGCGGCGCCAACTCCCAGGTGCCCATCGTGATGCTGACCGCGATGGGCGAGGAGACCGACCGCATCGTCGGGCTGGAACTCGGCGCCGACGACTACATGGCCAAGCCCTTCAACCCGCGCGAGCTGCTCGCGCGCATCCGCGCCGTGCTGCGCCGCGCCGAGGGCGCCGCCGCCCCCGGCGGCCCGCCCGACCGCCGCTTCCGCTTCGGGGGCTGGGAGCTGGAAACCGCCCGCCGCCGCCTGCTCAGCCCGCAGGGCGTGGAGATCCCGCTGACGGGCGGCGAGTTCGACCTGCTGACCATCCTGGTCGAGCGCCCCAACCGCGTGCTGACGCGCGACATGCTGATGGACCTGCTGCACAACCGCCAGCCGGGCCCCTTCGACCGCGCCATCGACGTCGCGGTGTCCCGCCTGCGGCGCAAGCTGGAGGATGACGGCCGCAACCCGCAGATCATCAAGACCGTGCGCGGCGGCGGCTACGTGCTGGCCGCGACGGTGGAGCGCGCATGAGGCGGTTCTGGCCGCGCACCCTGGCCGGGCGCACGGCGCTGGTGCTGATCCTGGCGCTGATGGCGGTGCAGGCGGCGGGGCTGACCATCCACGCGCTGGACCGCGTGGACCTGCAGCGCCGGCAGGATGCGCGGGAGGTGTCCTTCCGCACCGTGGCGCTGTGGCGCGCCCTGGTGACGACCGCGCCGGAGCGCCGCCCGGCCCTGCTGGCGGAAACCGACCTGCCGCCCGGCCTCGCCGCCACGCTGGACGAGGCGCCGTCGGTGACGCCCGGCATGCGCCCGGTGCCTGAGCGCCTCTCCGGCCTGTTCCGCCTGGACGGCCCGCCATCGCCCGGGCCGGGGCGCCGCTTCCGCCCGGCCGAGGTGCTGAGCGGGTCCGAGCGCGGCCGCGTGCTGGTGTCCCTGCGCTTCCCCGACCGCGGCTGGCTGAACCTGGAGGTGTCGCCGCCGCGGCCGCGCCCCTGGCATTCGCCCACCTTCGCCATCGCCTTTGCGCTGATGTCGGCCGCGGCGGCGCTGCTGATCCTGTGGGCGGTGCGCCGCCTGACCCGGCCGGTGGCGGAACTCGCCGCGGCCGCCGAGCGCCTGGGGCGCGACGTCAACGCCCCGCCGCTGCCGGAGGCCGGCCCGCGCGAAGTCGCCACCGCCGCGGCGGCCTTCAACACCATGGCCGGCAACATCCGGCGCTTCGTGGCCGACCGCACGCAGATGCTGGCCGCCATCGGCCATGACCTGCGCACCCCCATCACCCGCCTGCGCCTGCGCGCCGAGCTGATGGAGGATGACCGCCTGCGCGAGCGCACCCTGCGCGACCTGGAGGAGATGGAGCGCATGATCGCCGCCACCCTGGCCTTCGCGCGCGACGACGCGGCGCAGGAGCAGGCGGTGCCGCTGGACCTCGCCGCGCTGGCGCGCACCGTGCTGGACGAGGCGGCGGACGGGCAGGAGGGTGCCGTCACCGCCTATGCCGGGCCCGACCGCCTGGTGCTGCCGCTGCGCCCGCTTTCGGCCAAGCGGGCGCTGGCCAACCTGGTGGGCAACGCCCTGCGCTACGGCGGCGCCGCGCGCATCACGCTGGCGCGCGGGCCGCGCGGCGCGCTGCTGGCGGTGGAGGATGACGGCCCCGGCATCCCCGAGGCGGCGCTGGAGGAGGTGTTCCGCCCCTTCCACCGCCTGGAGGAGAGCCGCAACAGCGAGACGGGCGGCACCGGGCTGGGGCTGACAATCGCGCGCTCCATCGCCCGCGCCCATGGCGGGGAACTGTTGCTGCGCAACCGCCCGGGTGGCGGGCTGCGGGCGGAACTCTCCCTGCCCGGTTGAAACCGGCGCGCCACGCCCGCCGTTTGGACCGCCATGAACAAGCTGCTCCTCGCGCCGGTCCTGGCCGGCGCCGCCCTCCTCGGCTCCGCCGCCATGGCCCAGAACATGGGCGTGCCGCAGCCTTCCGCCACGCTGTACGAGGGCCAGCCCGCGCTGGCCCCCGTGCCGATGGCCCCCGTCGCGCCCATGGCGATGCCGGCCGCGCCGATGGCGCAGATGCCGACCGCGATGGACCGCGCCTCCTGGGATGCCCTGCGCGAGCAGGAGCGCCGCCAGTGGGAGCGCGAGCGCGCCGAGCTGATCCGCCAGGGGCATGGCGTGCCCTCCAACCGGCGGCAGTGAGGGCCGTGCGCCCGCTGATCCTGGGCGCGGCGGCGTTGGGCCTGCTTGCTCCCTGGGCGGCGCCGGCCGCCCAGGCGCAGGACCTGGGGACGATCATCCAGCAGATCGCCCCGGGCCTGGTGCCGCAGCCCCAGGCGGATGACCGCAACCGCAACGGCGTGCCCGACTGGGAGGAGAACCGCCGCCGGGTGGACCAGAACCGCAACGGCGTGGACGACCGCGAGGAACGCCGCGCCTATGGCCGCGACCGCGACCGCGACGGCATCCCCGACCGCGCCGAGCGCCGCGCCTACCGCGAGGACGAACGCCGCCTCGCCGAGCGCGAGCGCGAGCTGGAGCGGGAACGCCGCCA
Organism: Sabulicella flocculans; assembly: GCF_045449635.1. Classification (NCBI taxonomy): domain Bacteria; kingdom Pseudomonadati; phylum Pseudomonadota; class Alphaproteobacteria; order Acetobacterales; family Acetobacteraceae; genus Sabulicella; species Sabulicella flocculans. The sequence continues at coordinate 100,208 of NZ_JBJJBR010000005.1, forward strand.
GCTGGAACGCGAGCGCCGGGACCTGGACCGGCGCTGGTAGGCCGGGCACACACCCCTCCGCGCCGCCCCCGGCGCGGAGGAGCACCGCCATGTCCCTGAAGGCCGCCATCATCCCCGTCACCGCCTTCGCGCAGAACTGCGCCATCGTGTGGGACGACGCCGCCAGGGCGGCCACCGTGGTGGATCCGGGCGGCGACGTGGACACCATCCTCCAGGCCCTGGAGTCCGAGGGGCTCACGGCCGAGCAGATCGTGCTGACCCACGGCCACATCGACCATGCCGGCGGGGCGCTGGAGCTGAAGGAGCGCGCCGGCGGCATCCCGGTCATCGGCCCGCACCGCGCCGACCAGATGCTGCTGGACCACCTGGAGCAGCAGGGCCGCGCCTACGGCCTGGACGGGGCGCGCAACGCCACCCCCGACCGCTGGCTGGAGGAAGGCGAGGAGGTCGCCATCGCGGGGCAGGAATTCGCCGTGCTGCATTGCCCGGGGCATTCGCCGGGCTCGGTGGTGTTCTTCTCCGCCGCGCTGCGCTTCGCCATCGTGGGCGACGTGCTGTTCCGCGGCTCCATCGGCCGCACCGACTTCCCCTATGGCGACCACGCCGCGCTGATCAACGCCATCACCACCAAGCTGCTGCCTCTCGGCGACGACGTCCGCTTCACCTGCGGCCACGGCCCCGGCGGCGATTTCGGCACGGAGCGGCGGACCAACCCCTTCCTGCGCGGCTGAGCGCGCCTCAGCGCAGCAGCGCCGCGCCGAAGCCCGCGCCGCCCAGCAGCACCCAGAGGGGCGAGCGCTGCGTGCGCCAGACGAACAGGAAGGAGGCCAGCACCACCGCCAGCACCGGCGGCGCCTCCCTCACCGTGCCCTCGGCCAGCAGCAGGCCGGAGGCGGCGATGAGGCCGATGGCGATGGGCACCAGCCCGCGCTCGGCGCGGCGCAGCCAGGGAAGCTCGCGCCGCTGGAGCCGGGAGAAGGCGTAGGCCAGCAGCGAGGTCGGCCCGCACATCGCCAGCATGGCCAGGAACATCCCCGCCGCGCCCGCCACGTGCCAGCCGATCAGGCCGACCACCATGATGTTGGGCCCCGGCGCCGCCTGCGCCAGCGCGAACAGCTTGGCGAACTGCAGCTGGCTCATCCAGCCGTGCTCCTGCACCACCAGGCGCGACATCTCCGGCAGCACGGCGATGCCGCCGCCCACCGAGACGAGCGACAGGCCCAGGAAGGTGACGACCAGGGCGTGCAGGCCGCTGTCGTCGCTCATCGGCGCGAGGCCGCCCAGATGCCCAGCGGCGCCAGCCCCAGCAGCACCAGGGGCAGCGGCACGTGCAGCATGGCCAGGCCCAGCGCCAACGCGCCGGTGAGCCACAGCAGCGGCGTCGGGCGCAGCTTCACCGCCATCTTCACCGCGGTGCCCAGCACCATGCCGGCGGCGGCGGCGGCGATGCCGGTCAGCACCGCGCGCACCAGCGGCAGCTGGCCGTAGCGGTCATAGGCGGCGGCGACCAGCACCAGCACCGCCATCGGCCCGGCCAGCAGCCCCAGGCAGGCCAGCGCCGCACCGGCCGCGCCGTGGAAGCGCGCGCCGATGGCGATCGCGCAGTTCAGCGCGTTGGGGCCGGGCAGCACCTGCCCCATGCCCAGCGCCTCGGCGTATTGCTGGTCGGAAAGCCAGCCCTTCTCCTCCACCAGCAACTGCCGCGCCCAGGCGTTGACGCCGCCGAAGCCGGTCAGGCCGATGCGCAGGTAGGCGAGGAAGAGCTGCCCGCGCGTCGGCGTCACGGGAACAGGAAGCCCAGCACGCCCCCGGCCGCCAGCACCCAGAGCGGCGAGAAGCCGGTCCGCCAGATGAACAGGGCGGAGGCGGCGATGACCAGCCAGGGCAGCCAGCCGGTTCCCGCCGCCTCGGCCATGATGACGCCCGAGGCGGCAATGAGACCCACCGCCACCGGCACCAGCCCGAACTGCGCCGGCTTCAGCCAGGGCGCCTTGGCCAGCCGCTGGGTCAGCCCCGCCACGCCCCAGGCCAGCACGGAGGCCGGCAGCAGCATGCCCAGCGTCGCCGCCGCCAGCCCGGCCGGGCCGGCGATGTGCCAGCCCATGACGGAGGCCGCCAGGATGTTCGGCCCCGGCGCCGCCTGCGCGAGCGCGAAGAGCTGGCCGAAGGTGGCGTCGTCCATCCAGCCGTGGATCTCGACCAGCTGGCGGTGCATCTCCGGCAGCACGGCGTTGGCGCCGCCGATGGCCAGCAGGGACAGGCCGGCGAAGGCCCAGAACAGCGCCGCGATCACGCCGCCCGCGCCCGGCGCAGCGCCAGCCAGATGCCCGGCGGCCCCAGCCCCAGCACGATCAGCGGCAGCGGCAACCGCAACCAGGCGCCGGCCAGCAGCGCCAGCAGGGCGATGGCGGCCAGTTCCGGCGGCGGCTTCAGCCGCGTGCCCATCTTCAGCGCCATGCCGATGACCATGCCCGCGGCGGCGGCGGCGATGCCGCGCATCACCGGCGCCACCCGCGGGTCCTGGCCGAAGGCGCCGTAGAAGCTGGCCAGCGCCACCAGGATGGCCAGCGGCGCGGCGTAGAGCCCCGCCGTGGCGGCCAGCGCGCCGGGCAGGCCGCGGAAGCGCCGGCCGATCATGATGGCGGCGTTGCCCACGTTGGGGCCGGGCAGCACCTGGCCCAGCCCCAGCACCTCGGCGTAGTCGCGCTCGGTCAGCCAGCGCCGCTCCTCCACGATGACGTGGCGGGCGATGACGGCCACGCCGCCGAAGCCCAGCAGCCCGATCCTGGCGTAGCCGAGGAAGAGGTCGCGCAGCCTCAACGCGGCAGCTGCTGCTCGACCAGCGTGGCGAAGAAGGAGGCGCCGACCGGCAGGATGGCGTCGTCGAAATCGTAGAGCGGATGGTGGACCGGCGCCTTGCCCTCGCCGCCCAGGAACACGTAGGAGCCCGGGCAGGCGTTGAGCATGAAGGAGAAGTCCTCCGCCCCCATGGTGGGCTTCGGCAGCTCCTTCACCTTGTCGGCGCCGACGATGGCTTCGGCGGCGGGCAGCAGTAGGCGCGTGCTCTCGGGGTTGTTCACCGTGGCGGGGTAGGCGCGCAGGAAGCGGTGCGTCGCCTCCACCCCGAAGGCGGCGGCGATGCCTTGGATGATCTCGCCGAAGCGGCGCTCCAGCAGGTCGCCCACCTCGGGCAGGAACCAGCGGGCGGTGCCCAGCATCCTCAGCGTCTCGGGGATGACGTTGTAAGTGTGCCCGCCCTGGATGCAGCCGATGGTGATGACGCCGGCGTCCACCGGCTCCACGTTGCGCGCCACCACGGTCTGCAGCGCCTGGATGATGGCGGCGGCCACCACCACCGGGTCGTTGCCCTGGTGCGGCATGGCGCCGTGCGCGCCGCGGCCCTTCAGCTCGATCTCCAGGTTGGCGACGGCGGCCATCATCGGGCCTTCCTTCCACAGGAAGGTGCCGGGCTCGCCGCCCGGCCAGTTGTGCAGGCCGAACACGCGCTGCATCGGGAAGCGCTCGAACAGGCCTTCCTTCACCATCACGCCGCCGCCGGCCAGGTTCTCCTCCGCCGGCTGGAAGATCAGGTGCACGGTGCCGGAGAAGTTGCGCGTCTCCGCCAGGTACTTCGCCGCGCCCAGCAGGATGGTGGTGTGGCCGTCATGCCCGCAGGCGTGCATCTTGCCGGGCACGGTGCTGGCCCAGGGCTTGCCGGTGGCTTCCTCGATGGGCAGGGCGTCCATGTCGGCGCGCAGGCCCACCGCCCTGCCGTTCGGACCGCCCTGGCCGTGGATGACGCCCACCACGCCGGTGGTGGCGATGCCCTCGTGCACCTCGTCGCAGCCGAACTCCCGCAGCTTGGCGGCGACGATGCCGGCGGTGCGGCGCTCCTCGAAGCCCAGCTCGGGGTGCTGGTGGAAGTCGTGGCGCCACGCCGTCATCTCGGGGTGGAACTCGGCGATGCGGTTGAGCACGGGCATGGCGGGGGGACTCCTTCGCCCTCAAGCAAAGGTCAGGCGCAGCCCTTCGGCAAGGGGGCGGGGGATGACGCCCAGCACATGCCGCATCGCCGCGGTGTCGAAGGCCTTGTCCTCCGTCAGCCGGCGCACCTCGTCGCGGCCCAGCCGCACCCCGGCCAGGCGCGCCAGCGGGGCGGCGGCCATCAGCAGGGCGGCGGGCAGCGGCACCACCGGGCGCGGGCGCAGCCCGGCGGCGCGGGCGACGGCGGCGCAGAAGTCGCGGTAGGGCAGCGCCTCCGGCCCCGCCACGTCCAGCACCCGCGGGCCCTGGTGGGCGATGCGCAGGGCGGCCAGCAGGCAGGCGGTGACGTCGTCCTGGTGGATGGGCTGCACCAGGGCGCGGCCGCCGCCGGGCAGGGGCAGCACGGGCAGGCGGCGCATCAGCGCGGCCAGGCGCTGCACGTTGTCCTCGCCCTGGGCGCCGTAGATCATGGTGGGGTGCAGCAGCACGCCCGGGCGGCCATCGGCGCGGAAGGCGGCCTCGCCCAGCCGCACGCCGTCGCCATGGGCGTCGGGCCAGCGGGAATGGCGGCGGGTGGAGCCCATCAGCACCAGGGGCGCGCCGGTGGCGGCCAGCAGGGCCGGCGCGTGGCGCGCATGGGCGCAGGAGGCAACGGTGGCCGCGCCGGCCAGCGCGGCGCGCAGGGCACGGGCATCGGCGAGGTCGGCGAGGGCGTGGGGGGCGGGGATGCCCAGCGCGGCCCATCGCGCCGCATCGCGCACCACGGCGCGGAACGGGATGGCGCGCGCGTGCAACGCCCGCGCCAGTGCGGCGCCGGAGCGGCCGGTGGCGCCGACCAGGGCGATCACGGGCGGCCCGCCGCGGCCCGGGCCAGGCCGGGAGGCTTGGTGGATGCGGTTCCCGCGCCCCTCACGGCGAGCACTCCTCCAGCCCGCCGCCCTGGCGGATGGCGCGCACGGACAGCGCATGCCCGGTGGCGTCGCTGGTCTCCACCAGCAGGCCGCACAGGGTGGCGGGGCCTTCCGCCGGCGCCAGGCGCTCGCCGGGCATCTTGCGCCAGAAGCGCAGCGCCGCCACGCCCTTGCCCATGCCGATGACGCTGTCGTAGTCGCCGCACATGCCGGCATCGGTCTGGAAGGCGGTGCCGCCGGGCAGGATGCGGTGGTCCGCCGTGGGCACGTGGGTGTGGGTGCCCACCACCAGCGAGAGCATGCCGTCGAAGGAATGGGCGATGGCCTGCTTCTCGCTCGTCGCCTCGGCATGGACGTCGAGGATGGCGGCCTGCACCGTCACGCCCAGGCGGTGCTTCGCCAGCTCGGCCTGGATGGCGCGGAAGGGGTCGTCCAGCGGGTCCATGAACAGGCGGCCCATGGCCTGCATCACCAGCGCCTTGCGGCCGTCGGGCAGCGCCACCTCCACCGCGCCGCGGCCGGGCGTGCCGGGGGGGAAGTTCAGCGGGCGGATGACGCGCGGCTGCTCCTCCAGGTAGGGGATGATCTCGCGCCGGTCCCAGGCGTGGTTGCCCAGGGTGATGACGTCCGCACCCGCCGCCAGGAAGGCGCGCGCCATGTCGGGCGACAGGCCGAAGCCGTGCGAGGCGTTCTCGCCGTTCAGCACCACCAGCTCGGCGCGCAGGCGCTGCCGCAGGGCGGGCAGGGCGGCGACCACGGCGTCGCGGCCGGCGCGGCCGACCACGTCGCCCAGGAACAGGATCCTCACGGGCGGGTCACGCCCTCCTCGGTGACGATGGCGTGCAGGAAGATGTCGTGCGGCTGCATCGGCACCTCATCCACCTCCTGCGCCGCGAAGGCAATGCCGAGGCGCCGGGCATGCGGGAACAGCGGCAGCGTGCGATCGTAGTAGCCGCCGCCATAGCCCAGCCGGCCGCCGCGGCGGTCGAAGGCCAGCAGCGGCACCAGCACCACCCCCGGCACCAGGGGCACCTCCGCCGCCGGGTGGGCGGTGCCCATGGGGCCGGGGGCCAGCGCCTCGCCCGGCGCCCAGCGGCGGAAGCGCAGCGGCTGGCCGCGCGGCGGGGTGAAGGGCAGGGCCAGGGCGTGGCCGCGCGCATGCAGCGCCGCCAGCGCCGGGCGCAGGTCCAGCTCGCCCGGCAGCGGCCAGAAGCCGGCCACGGCGGCGCCGGGCGGCACCAGCGGCAGCAGGTGCGCCAGCAGGCGCCGGGGGGCATCGGGCGAGCCGCCGCGGCGCGCGAGCGCGTGGCGGCGGAGTTCGGGCTTGTCCATGCTACGGCGGGCTGTGCCGCCGGGGCGCGCCGGGCGCAAGTGCGAAGCCACCCTGGCCGTGGGCGAACGCATCCTCCCAAGGCCTGCCAAGACAGGTGGGCGCCAGATGACCGGACCACGGCCCGGCCAGAGCCAGCTCCCGGGAGTTGCTTATTGGCCCTGGGGATGTCTGTGCCGCACGAACCGGGCAGCCTCGCCCCGATGACATAGGCGCGACGGGGCGGCGCGGCAAGTCAGCGCGGCGCGTTGACCCGCGCCTCCCACGGCTGCGGCGCCCAGCCCTCGGGCATCAGGCGGCATTCGCCGGGGTGGCGGGACTGCATCGCCGCGCAGCGGGCGGCGAGGGCGGCGTGGCCGGGCCGCGGGCCGCCGCGCGCCCATTCCGCCAGCAGCGCCAGCGCCGCCGGGTAGAGCGGCGCGGACATCTTGGAGTGTTCAACCTCGTCGGCGAACAGGGCGGCGAGGCTGCCGCCGGTGCCGGCGGCGGCGCGGGTGGCGGCGTAGGCGGCGGCGTGCTCGACGAAGGCGGTGGCGTCGCCCGCGCCGTGCAGCACCAGGGTGGGCAGGGCGCCGGTGCGGCCGGTGGGGTCGGCGTCGGCGGCCAGGGCGGCGCGGGCCTCGGGGTCGGCGGCGAAGCGCGGGATGCGCGCGTCCAGCGCCGGGTCGGCGTAGCGCACGCCGTCGTTGCCGAAGGCCGGGCGGCCCTGCGTCACGTGGCGCGCCACGTCGCGGAAGCCGAAGGTGGCCCAGTTCAGGTGGCCGGCCAGGGCGCGCTCCGGCACACGGCTGGCCGCGCTCAGCGCGCGGGCGGCGGCGGCCTGGGCGGGGGTGGGCGCGGCGCCGCCGGTGCAGCCCTCCAGCCGGGCGCGCAGGTCGGCGGGCGTCATCCGCGCCTCCTCCGGCAGGCCGAGCGCGAGGTGGTAGGGCTCCTCCTCCGGGCCGGGATGGGTGCCGCAGATGGCCTGGAAGGCGGCGCGCAGGTCCATGCGCATGTCGTAGGCGCGGGTGGCGCCCGCCAGCACGCCGGAGGTCAGCAGCGCCGCGTCATAGGGGCGGCGGCCATCCGGCCCGGGCTCGTTGTGGCGCTCCAGCAGCAGCGCCGTCACCAGCGCGCCGTAGGACTGGCCGTGCGCCACCGTCAGCGCCGGCGGGCCGAAGCGCGCGACGTAGAGGCGGCGCGCCGCCTCCGTGTCCTCGCCGCCCATTGCCACGCCGAAGCCGCCGCGCCTGCGCGAGGACTGCACCCAGGACCAGCCCTCTGACAGGAACTCGCGGAAGCGCAGCAGGTCCTCGTCGGCGGTGGCGGCGGTGGGGGCGTCCAGGCGCGGGCCGCCGTGGCTGTGCACCACCAGCCCGCCATGGGCGCCGGGCGGCCGGGCGGCGGTCACGAAGGCGCCCTGGGCGTCGCGGCCGCGGAAGCATTCGGTGCCGGCGGGCAGGCCGGCGGGGCAGGCGGCGGGCTCCAGCGCCGCGCGCGCCGCCGCCGGCGCCAGCAGCAGGGCGGCCAGCAGGGCGGCGCGCAGGGCCATCAGCCGATGCTGCGGCCCATGGCCTCGATGCGCTCCGCCAGGGCGGCCAGGCGCTCGGCCACGCGCGGGTCGGCCGGGGGCAGGGCGGGGCCGGGCGGCACCAGCCCGACGGAGGCGGGCGGCTGGCCGGCGCGCAGGCGCTGCAGCTCGGCGCGCAGGTCGTGCCCCTCGTCGGCCAGCAGCAGGGCGACGTGCAGCAGCATGCGCTGCTCGCTCCATTGCCCGCCCATGGAGCGCACGGCGCGGACCTTCTCCTCCAGCTGCTGCACGAGGTTGCGGACGTGGTCCTCCTCGCCGTCCTGGCAGCCGATGGTGTGGGTGTAGCCGTTCAGCTTGACGGTGACCTGGCCCATCAGTTCGGCTCCTCCCCCTCGCTCATCGCCAGCTTGAGGCGGCCCAGCGCCTCGTCCAGCCGGCGCGACAGGTCCTCGACCTCGGCGCGCGGCACGCGGTCCTCCTCCAGCCGGGCGAAGCGCGCCTCGATCCGGTCGAACAGGGAATCGAGCGCCGCCTCCAGCCGGTCGAGGGCGGCGAGGGCGGGATCGGGGCTGGACGGGGCGTCGCCTGGCATGGTGCAGAGCGTTCGCATGGCCCCCCCGCATGGTCAACCGCGACATGTCGTCCTGCGCCGCGCCGCCGAGCGCGCGGCGGTGCTGGCGCTGTGGCCGGAAGCCGCCTTCCTTTCGGTGCCCGGGGCGGGCGCCTTCCTCGGCGCGCCGGGCTGGCGCGCCCTGGTGGGCGAGGCCGCGTGGCTGCGCGCGGTGCTGGATTGCGGCCGCGCCCCGGGGCACGCGCTGGCGGCGCTGCGCCTGGGCGCCCGCGGGCTGGTGCTGGACCCTGCCGTGCCGGGCTTCGCCGCGCTGGCCGGGCTGGCGGGCGAGGCGGGCTGCGCGCTTCTGCCCGCGCGCCCGCCGGCGCTGGACCTCGCGGGGGTGCGGCTGGACACGCCGCGCGGGCGCGCCTTCCTGCGCCAGGCCCTGGGCCTTCCCGACGCGCCGGAGTTGGGTTAAGCGCCCGCCATCCCCTTTCCGCGAAGGACACCGGCGATGCAGCTGACGCACAAGGTCAAGGAAATCCTTTCCTGGTACGAGAGCGACAACCCCGGCACCAAGGCGAACCTCGCCCGCATTCTGATGGAGGGGAAGCTCGGCGGCACCGGGCGCATGGTGATCCTGCCGGTGGACCAGGGCTTCGAGCACGGCCCCGCGCGCTCCTTCGCGCCGAACCCCGCCGCCTATGACCCGCACTACCACTTCCAGCTGGCGCTCGACGCCGGGCTGAACGCCTACGCCGCGCCGCTGGGGATGATCGAGGCCGGGGCCTCCACCTTCGCCGGCTCCATCCCGACCATCCTGAAGGTGAACAGCTCCAACTCGCTGTCCACCACCAAGGACCAGGCGGTGACGGCGGGCGTGGACGACGCGCTGCGCCTGGGCTGCTCGGCCATCGGCTTCACCATCTACCCGAGCAGCGAGTACCAGTTCGAGATGATGGAGGAGCTGCGCGAGCTGACCGCCGAGGCCAAGGCCGCCGGGCTGGCCGTGGTGGTGTGGTCCTACCCGCGCGGCCCGATGCTGGACAAGACGGGCGAGACGGCGCTGGACATCTGCGCCTATGCCGCGCACATGGCCGCGCTGGTCGGCGCGCACATCATCAAGGTGAAGCCGCCCACCGGCGCCATCAGCCTGGATGCCGCGAAGAAGACCTACGATTCCTCGCCGGTCGAGGACGACGCCGCCAAGCGCATCGCCCATGTGGTGAAGGCCTGCTTCAACGGGCGCCGCCTGGTGGTGTTCAGCGGCGGCGAGGCCAAGGGCGCCGACGCGCTGCTCGGCGAGGCGCGGGCCATCCATGCCGGCGGCGGCAACGGCTCCATCGTCGGCCGCAACGCCTTCCAGCGTCCGCGCGACGAGGCGCTGAAGCTGCTGGGCGACATGGTGGACATCTACCGTTCCTGAGGCTTCGCCACCGGACGAAGCGTCGCGCGTGGCCCGGGGGGCATCCTCCGGGCCATGCTGATTCTGGGCGTCTTCCTCCTCGCGGGCTTCGTGAAGGGGGTCATCGGGCTGGGGCTGCCCACGGTGGCGATGGGGCTGCTGACCCTGGCGATGGCCCCGGCCGAGGCCGCCGCGCTGCTGGTGCTGCCCTCGCTGGTCACCAACCTGGTGCAGGTGCGCCCCTGGCGGGAAGCGGCAAGGCTGGGCTGGCGGCTGCGCGGCCTGCTGGCCGGGGTGGTGGGCGGCACGCTGCTGGGGCTGTGGCTGTGGGGCGGGCTGGGCGGGCGGCACGCGGGGGCCGCGCTGGGCGGCATGCTGGCGCTGTACGCCGCGCTGGGCCTGTCGGGCTGGAAGCCGCATCTGCCGCCGGCGGCCGCCCTGCCGGTGGGGGTGGCGACGGGGGCGGTGACGGCGGCCACCGGCGTGTTCGTGCTGCCTGCCGTGCCCTGGCTGCAGGCGCAGGGGCTGGGGCGCGACGGGCTGGTGCGCGCCCTGGGCCTGTCCTTCACCGTCTCGACCCTGGCGCTGGCCGGGCTGGTGTGGCCGCAACTGGCGGCGCTGGGCTGGGCGGGGCTGCTGGCGGTGGCGCCGGCCCTGCTGGGCCAGCGCCTGGGCGAGGCGGTGCGCGGCCGCCTCTCGGAATCAGGCTTCCGCCGCTGCTTCCTGCTGGGCCTGCTGGCGCTGGGCCTGTGGCTGCTCGGGCGCGGGTGACAGCGTCATCAGCCCGTCCACCGCCACGCAGCCGTCGGGGCGGCACAGCAGGGGGTTGATCTCCGCTTCCTCCAGCCGCGCGCCGCAGGCGGCGGCGAAGGCGCTGAAGCGGCTGATGGCCTCCGCCACCCGGTCCACATCCACCTTCGGCGCGCCGCGGAAGCCGTCCAGCAAGGGCCAGGCGGCCAGGGCGCGCAGCATCGCCCCCGCCCGCGCGGGCGAGACCGGGGCGACGTCCATCTGCACGTCCTTCCACAGCTCCGCCTGCACGCCGCCCAGCCCGACCAGCAGCAGGGTGCCCCATTGCGGGTCCCGCCGCGCGCCGAGGATCAGCTCCACCCCGCGCGGCTCCATCCGCTGCACCAGCACGCCCGCCACCCGCGCCTGGGGCGCGTGCGTCCGCGCGCCGTCCATGATGCGGGCGAAGGCGGCGCGCACCGCCCCGGCGTCGCCCAGGTCGAGCTGCACGCCGCCCACTTCCGTCTTGTGCGCCACGTCCGGGCTGTCGAGCTTCAGCACCACGGGGAAGCCGATGGCCTGCGCCGCGGCCACCGCGCCCCCGGCATCGGCGGCGCGGCGCTCCTCGCCCACCGGCAGGCCGGCCTGGCGGAACAGCGCCTTGGCCTCGGCCTCCATCAGCGTGGCGGCGCCCGGTGGCAGGGCGGGGGCGGGCAGGGCGGGGGCCGGGGCCTCGGCCACGGCGGCGTGGTGCTGCAGCCACAGGCGGATGGCCGCCATCATGCGGCGGGTGGAGCGGAACAGCGCCAGGTGCGGCGCGGTGTCGGCGGCCTCGGCGCCCGGGCCTTCCAGGCTCTCGGGGATCCACATGATGCAGATGGGCTTGCCGGCCTTCGCCGCCATCTCCTCCAGCGTCACCATGCGCGAGGGGGTGGTGCCGGGGTTGTGGTAGACGATGGGGAAGATGACGGTGGCGTACTGGTCGTCCTCCAGCATCGCCGCCATGCAGTCCTCGAACAGCTTCGGATTGGTGGCCACCTGCGCCGTCAGGTCGCAGGGATTCCGCGGCGAGCCGAATTCGGGAATGGAGGCCTTCAGCGTCGCCGCGGTGTCCGGGCGCGGCTGCGGCAGGTCCAGCCCCGCGGCCTCCGCGTGGTCGGCCGCCATGATGCCGGCGCCGCCGGAGGGGGTGACGATGCCCACGCCCCGCCCGCGCGGCGGCGGCGCCTTGGCGAGGAAGCCGGCGGTCTCCAGCAGGGCGTCGAAATCCTCCACCTCCAGCAGCCCGGCGCGGCGGAAGCCGGCCGACCACGCCTCGGTGGCGCCGGCCAGCGAGCCGGTGTGCGACATGGCGGCGGCGGCGCCGACGCTGCCCCGCCCCAGCTTCAGCACCACGATGGGCTTGCCCGCGGCGCGCGCCTGCTCGCCCAGCGCCAGCAGGCGGCGGGCGTCGCGCACGCCCTCCACCGCCAGCGCGATGCTGCGCACCTCCGGCATCGCCAGCTGGAAGGCCGCGAGGTCGCACACGTCGAGGTCGGTGCTGTTGCCGGCCGTGAGCATGTGCGCCACCGCGAAGCCGCGCTCGGCCGCCTGCATCAGCGCGTAGCCCATGGCGCCGGATTGGCTGACGATGCCCACCCCGCCGGCCGGCGCCGTCATCTTGGCGTAGTCTGGCATGAAGGTGGCGCCGCAGCGGCGCACGTGGTCCACGAAGCCCAGGCAGTTGGCGCCCAGCAGCGGGAAGCCCAGGGCGCGGGCGCGGGCGCGCAGCGCTTCCTCCTCCTCCGCGCGCTCGGGCAGGTCGGTCTCGCCGTAGCCGGAGGCGTAGAGCACGGCGCCGCCCGCGCCCTTGGCGGCCAGCGCCTCCACCGCCGCCAGCACGCCGGTGCGCGGCAGGGCGATGACGGCGGAATCCGGCACGCCCGGGATGTCGGCGACGCTGGCGACGCAAGGGCGGCCGTGCAGCTCCTGCCCGGCGTATTTCGGGTTCACGCACCAGACGTCGCCCGCGAAGCCGGACATGTTCTGCACGGTCCGCGCGCCGAATCCGGTGGGCTCGGCCGAGACGCCGATGACGGCGACCGAGCGCGGCGAGAGCAGGCAGCGCAGGCTGCCGGGCGTGCGGAGCGGGTCCATGGGTTTCCTCCGTGATGCGTTTGCCCGCATTGCGTGCCAGGACGGGCGGGAGGGCAAGACCCCCCTGGCTGCTACAGCACGCCCATCGCCGCCGGCAGCCACAGCGCGATGCCGGGGAAGGCCACCACCAGCGCCAGCGCGGCGAACATCGCCAGGATCAGCCACAGCACCCAGGGCAGGGTGGATTCCATGCTGACCTGCGCGATGCGGCAGGACACCATCAGGTTCACCGCCATCGGCGGGGTGAACTGGCCGATGGCGATCTTCATGGTGAGGATGACGCCGAACCAGGTCAGGTCCCAGCCGAAGCTGCGCGCGATGGGGATCAACACCGGCAGCAGGATCAGGAAGGTGGAGACGCCGTCCAGGAACATGCCGATGAAGACCAGCGCCACCATCAGCAGCGCGATGGTGCCGTATTCCCCCAGGCCGAGGCCGACGATCCAGCCGGCGATGGGCTGCACGATGCCCAGCGTCGCCGTGCTCCAGGCGAAGACGGAGGCGAGCGCGACGATGACGAGGATGACGGCGGAGATCTCGCCGGCCTCCACCATCATCTCGTAGAGGTCGCGCAGCGTCATCGAGCGATACACGAAGAAGCCGATGAACAGGCCGTAGAACACCGCCATCACCGCGGCCTCGGTGGGGGTGAAGGCGCCGATGCGCATGCCGCCCAGGATCACCACCGGCGCCATCAGCCCCCAGAACGCCTCCTTGAAGGTGCGCCAGACCGAGAGCGCCCCGCGGTCCGGGTTCTTGCCGCCGAAGTCGCGCAGCCAGGAGATGAGCAGGATGGGCACCAGCAGCGCGCAGCCGGCGAGGATGCCCGGCAGCATCCCGGCCATGAAGATGGCGGGCACCGAGACGCCGGGCACCATGACGGCATAGACGATGAAGGCGATGGAGGGCGGGATGAGGATGTCCGTCGCCGCCGCCGCGCCGACGGTGGAGGCGATGAAGGGGCGCGGGTAGCCATCCTTCACCATGCCCTCCGTCACCACCTTGCCCACGGCCGCCGCGGTGGCGGGGCCGGAGCCGCTGATGCCGCCGATGACCATGGCGACGAGGATGGAAACGGAGGCCAGCGCCCCGCGCCCCGCACCCACCAGTGCGGTGGCGAAGCGCACCAGCCGCAGCGCCACCCCCGTGCGGTCGAACACGCAGCCGACCAGCACGAACATCGGGATGGCGATGAGCGGATACTTGGCGATGCCGGCATAGACGTTGGTTGGCATGGCCATGATGGACTGGTCCGCCAGCGTGATCGCCAGCGCGCCGGCGAGGCCGAGCGCCACGCCGATCGGCACGCCGCCCAGCAGCATCACCAGGAAGGCGAGGAAGAGGATGCTGCCGATCAAATGTCGCGGCCCCGCGCCAGCCGCACAATCCGCCCCAGCGCGCGCGCCATCACCAGCAGCGAGAGCACCGGCAGCCAGACCGTGTAGAGCCATTGCGGGTGGCCCAGCCCGGGGGAGAGCGCCTCGAAATCGTACTCGTCCCAGGTCATCCAGGCGCCGTAGTAGGCGATGAGGCCGAAGCACAGCACCAGCAGCGCCATGGCGATGATCTCCGCCGCGCGGCGGCCGCGCGGGGGCAGCTTGTCCACGAAGAAGCCGATGCGGATGTGCCGGTCCATCGCGGTGGCCAGCGCCGTGCCCACCAGCGCCACGACGACCATCAGCGCCACCGAGTATTCCTCGGTGAAGGCGAGCGAGATGTCGGTCAGGTAGCGGGTGACGACGTTGGCGAAGGTGATCAGCGCCATGGCGGCCATGCAGCCGGCCAGCAGCACGCGCTCCAGCGTCAGCGGGATGCGCGTGCGCGGCTCGGGCGCCGGCGCCGTGGGGTCGAAATCCGCCGCCAAGGTCAGGACAGCGCGCGGATCGCCGCCTCGGCCTTGCGGGTGAGGTCGTTGCCCACGGTGGCGGACCACTTCTCGTAGACCGGGCGCAGCGCCTGGGCGAAGGCCTGCTTCTGCTGGAGCGTGAGCGACGTCACCTCCACGTTGCGGCGGCGCAGCTCCTGCATGGCGCTGTCGTCGGTGCCGGGGATGCCCAGCCCGTTGCGGGCCAGCGCGATGTTGCGCCGCGCCGCCTCGCGCGCGCATTCGCGCAGCAGCTCCTGGTCCTGCGGGGTGAACTGGGCCATCACCGACTTCGCCACGCCGAAGATCAGCGCGTCGTTCACGTAGTTCCACACCGTCAGGTGGCGCTGGGCCAGCGTGTCCATGCGGAAGGCCAGGAACAGGTTGACCGGGTTCTCCTGCCCATCCACCGCGCCGGTGCTCAACGCCGGCTGCAGGTCGGCGAAGCTCATCTGCAGGGGGTTGGCGCCCAGCGCGTTGTAGATGTCGCTGAAGATGGCCCCGGCGGCGAAGCGGATCTTCAGGCCGCGCAGGTCACCGGGGGCAGCGATGGCGCGGCGGGAGTTGCTGATCTCGCGGAAGCCGTTCTCGCCCCAGGCCAGCGGCACCACGTCGCGGCGGTCCATCACCGCGTTCAGGTCGCGCCCGACCTCGCCGTTGACCAGCGCGTCGAAGGCGCGGTGGTCGGGCATCAGGAAGGGCAGCTGGAAGATGCCCGCCTCGCGCACCTGCGGCGCGATGTTGATGGTGCTGAACACGCACATGTCGATGATGCCCTGGCGCATCGCCAGCAGCTCGCGCGTCTGGTCGCCGCCCACCAGCTGGGATTGCGGATAGACGCGCATGTTGATGCGCCCGCCCGAGCGCTCGTTCACCAGCTCGGCCCACTGGAAGGCGCCCTCGGCGAAGGGGATGGGGCGGTTGGCCACCACAGACACCTTGTATTCGGGCCTGTAGGCGGGCTGGGCGCCGGCGACCAGCGGCGTGGCGAGCAGGCCGCCCAGGGCGGCGCGGCGGGTGATGGCGGGCATGGGCGTCTCCTCGGGGCGGCGGCTTGCACGCGCCGCTTCATCGGCGCCACCATGCCGCGCGCGGGCCGCGCCGCGCAAGGGAGGGGACCATGCTGGCCATCACCGGTGCCGCCTCGGGCCTGGGCGCCGCGCTGCTGGCGCGCGCCGCCGCGCAGGGCTGGGCGGTGGCGGGGGCGGACCGCACCGCCGTGCCCGGCATCGCCGCGCTGGACGTGACGGACGAGGCCGCGGTGGACGCCTGGATGGCCTCCCTGCCGGCGGTGAGCGGGCTGGTCACCTGCGCCGGCATCTCCGCCGACACGCCGGTGCTGGACACCACCGCCGACGCCTTCCGCCGCATCCTGGAGGTGAACGTCATCGGCTCCTTCCTCTGCGCCCAGGCGGCGGCGCGGCGGATGGCGCCGGGCCGGTCCATCGTGCTGATCTCCTCCGTCTCCGGCTTGCGCGGCTCGAAGGGGCGGGTGGCCTATGGCGCGTCCAAGGCGGCGGTGGTGAACATGGCGCAGGTGATGGCGATTGACCTGGCGCCGCGCGGCATCCGGGTGAACGCCATCTGCCCCGGCCCGGTCGAGACGCCGATGGTGGCGACGCTGCACGACGCCGCCACGCGCGCGGGCTGGACGGCGCGCATCCCCATGGCCCGCTACGGCACCCCGGACGAGATCGCCGAGGCGGCGCTGTTCCTGCTGGACGGGGCGCGCAGCGGCTACGTCAACGGCCACGCGCTGGCGGTGGATGGCGGCTTCGCCGGCACCGGGCTGATGGCGTGAGCATCCCCACCGCCAACCTCGCGCGGCTGCTGGCGCAGACCGCGCGCCGCCTGCCCGATGCGCCCGCCCTGCTGTGGCGCGACCGCCGCTGGAGCTGGGCCGAGCTGGACGACCGCGCCAGCCGCCTGGCCGCCGTGCTGCGCGCCCGTGGCATCGCGCCGGGCGACCGGGTGCTGGTCCATTCGCGCAACAGCAATGCCATGGTCGAGAGCATGTGGGGCTGTTGGAAGGCCGGCGCCGCCTGGGTGCCCACCAATGTCCGGCTCACTCCGCCGGAGGTGGCCTTCGTGGCGCAATCCTCCGGCGCCGCGCTGATGCTGCGCGACCACGGCTTCCGCGCCCATGCGGAGGCGGCGGGCGTGGCGCGCGTGCTGGCGGTGGGCGACGCCGAAGCGGAGGAGGAGAACTACGAGGCGGCGCTGGCCGCCGCCGCCCCCTGGCCGCGCGACGCGGAGGAAGCGGTGGCGCCGGAGCATCCGGCCTGGTTCTTCTTCACCTCCGGCACCACCGGCCGGCCCAAGGCGGCGGTGCTGACCCATGGGCAGATGAACTTCGTCGTCACCAACCACCTGGCCGACCTGATGCCGGGGCTGACGGAACGCGACGCTTCGCTGGTGGTGGCGCCGCTGTCGCACGGGGCGGGCATCCACCTGCTGTCCAACGTGGCACGCGGCGCGCCATCCGTGCTGCTGCCGGGCGAGCGGCTGGACGTGGCCGAGGCGTGGCGGCTGGTGGCGGCGCACCGCGTCACCAACATGTTCACCGTGCCCACCATCCTTTCGGCGCTGGCGGAGCACCCGGAGGCCGCGCCGTACGCGCTGCGCCACGTCATCTACGCCGGCGCTCCGATGTACCGCGCCGACCAGAAGCGCGCGCTGGCGCGGCTGGGCCCGTGCCTGGTGCAGTATTTCGGCCTGGGCGAGGTGACGGGCAACATCACCGTGCTGCGCGCCGACCAGCACAGCGCCGACGATGCCGCGCCCGGCGCGCTGTCCTGCGGGCAGCCGCGCACGGGAATGGAGGTGGCCATCCTGGCCGAGGACGGCACCCGCCTGCCGGCGGACGAAACCGGCGAGGTCTGCGTGCGTGGCCCCGCGGTGTTCGCCGGCTACTGGAACAACCCGGAAGCGACGGCGCAGGCCTTCCGCGGCGGCTGGTTCCACACCGGCGACCTGGGCCACCTCGACCACCACGGCTTCCTGACCATCACGGGCCGGGCGAGCGACATGTTCATTTCCGGCGGCTCCAACGTGTACCCGCGCGAGGTGGAGGAGGCGCTGCTGCTGCACCCGGCGGTGGCGGAATGCGCCGTGGTCGGCCTGCCGCACCCGAAATGGGGCGAGGCCGGCGTGGCCTGCCTGGTGCTGCGCGACGCCACGCCGCCCGCGGCGGTGCTGGCGTCGCTGGACGGGCAGTTGGCGCGGTACAAGCACCCGCTGAACGCCGTGGCCTGGGAGGCGCTGCCGAAATCGGCCTACGGCAAGGTGCCCAAGGCGCTGCTGCGCGAACGGTTGGCGCAGGAAGGGATTTCCTTCGCATGAACGCCCCGCGTGCATGCCGCACCCTGCGCAAATTCCCCGGTCTTGGCCGCTTTGCTGCGGCGCCGCAAAAGCGCGCTGCGCCAAGAATGCGCGCCGTCCCGCATCCTGGGACAGATGGAAAAGGACGACTGCCTTGCCCCGGCCCATGTCGATTTCGCTGGACCACGCCATCCTCGCGGCCCACGCCGCCCTGGCCGAGGCCGCTCGCCGCCCGGCGCGCGACCTGGCGGGGTGGTGCGCCGCCGCGCTGCCGGTGACCGGCTTCGCCTTCCTGGTGCTGGCGGCGCGCGAGAGCGGGGCCTGGACGGCGACCGCGCTGCTGGTGGGGCCGGCGACGGTGCTGGCGGGGCTGCACGCCTCGCTGATGCCGCGCATGGGCCCGGCGCGGCGCATGGCGGCCGATGCCGTCTCGCGCCTGATGGCGGCGGGGACGGCGGGGCTGGCCGCCGGGCTGGCGGCGCTGGGCGGCTCGGTGGCGCTGGCGGTCGGCGCGGCGCTGGCGGTGCTGCTGATGGCGGCCCTGTACCTGGAGGCCCTGCCGGCGGAGTGAGCGCTACCGCGCTTCCCGCTGCCACGCGATGACGGCCACGCCCAGCAGCAGCGCCAGGGCCAGCCAGGGCGGCAGCAGCGGCAGGGCGGCGATGCCGGTCACCGTGTGGTCGCCGCGCTGGCGCAGCCCGGCCCAGTTCGCGCCGCCGGCGTCGCGGCCCGGGGCCACCCGGCGCAGGTCGGGCACCGCGCGCCCGTCGCCCACATGGCGCGCCGTGCCGCCCGATGCCTCCACCAGCGCCGCCAGCCGTCCGGCATCGGCGCGCAAATCCTCCCATTCCGGCGGGTTGGCGGGCATGGCGGCGGCGAAGGCGACGCGCCTTCCGTCCGTCACCTGCCACAGCCCCGGCGCGCCGGCCGGGATGTCCAGCACGGCGCGGCCGCCCTGCGGGGCGAAGGGGGCGCGGCTCTCGGTGCCGTCGGGGGCGGTCACCACCGCCTCGGGCGGCGGGGCGGGGTCCAGCGAGCGGCGGGTGGCCAGCAGGCGGCCATCCTCCACCCGCGCCACCAGATCCTCCTCCTCCAGCTCCGGCTCGCGCATCAGCCAGTGGGCGATGCGGCGCAGCAGCTCGGCCTGCGGGCCGCCGCCATCGTGCTGGCGCGACCACAGCCAGATGTGGTCGCTCAGCATCAGGGCCACCCGGCCCTGGCCCACGCGGTCCAGCACCAGCAGGGGCGCGTCGCCGGCGCCGGACATCAGCACGGAACCCGCGCGCGGCTCGGCGCGGACGGTGCGGTACCAGCGCCCCCATTGCGCCTCCCGCCCCTCGGCGTTGGCGCCGGGCAGGCCCTCCGTCACCGGGTGGCGCAGCCCCTGCGGGGTGACGCGCGGCCGAAAGGGTCCTTCCAGGATGGCCTGGGTGGGCGAAAGCGGGCGCGCCGGCAGCACCTGCCCCAGCGGGGTGGAGAACAGGCTGGCCCCGCCCACGTATTCCGGTCCGACGCTCAGCAGCAGCGCGCCGCCCAGGCGCACGTGGTCGGCGATGTTGCGCAGGTAGGAAGGCGGCAGGATGCCGCGGTTGGCGAAGCGGTCGAACACGATCAGGTCGAACTCGCGCAGCTTCACCTGGAACAGCTCGCGCACCGGGAAGGCGATCAGCGCCAGCTCGTTCAGCGGGGTCAGGTCGTCCTTCTCCGGCGGGCGGAGGATGGTGAAGTGCACCAGGTCCACCCCGGGGTCGGACTTCAGCAGGCGGCGCCAGGTGCGCTCGCCCGCATGGGGCTCGCCGCTCACCAGCAGCACGCGCAGGCGGTCGCGCACGCCGTTCAGGTTCAGCACCACGCGGTTGTTGGCGTCCGACACCTCGCCGGGGCGCGCCTCGGCCAGCAGCTCCAGCACGTTGGGGCCGGCGCGCTCGACGGGGATGGACAGGGTGTGCTCGCGGCCCAGCGGCACCGTCTCGGTCACTGGGGCGGCGCCGTCGCGGCGGATGGTCAGCAGCGCCGTGCCCTCCGGCCGCGGCGCGCCCAGATCCTCCACCACCAGCTTCAGCTCCACCGCGCGGCCGACGATGCCGAAGCCCGGCGCCTCGACCAGGCGGATGCGCCGGTCCACCTCGCCGGGGCGGCCGGGCATCAGCAGGTGCAGCGGCACCTCCGGCCCCGGCGCCCAGGCGGCGGGCGCGTCATGCACCTGCCCGTCGCTGAGCAGGAACACGCCGGCCAGGCGCGCGGCGGGGATCTCGGCCAGGGCGCGCTCCATGGCGGCGAAGGCGCGGCTGCCCTGGTTGCCGCCCTCCGGCACCTCGGCGGTGCGCACCTCCAGGTCGCGCAGGCGGCCCAGGCGCTGCGCCAGCTGCTCGCGCGCCGCTTCCAGCGCGGCGGCGCGGCCGGGGGCGGCGCCGATGCTGTCCGTGCGGTCCAGCAGCAGCAGGGCGATGTCGGGGCGGACCTCGCGCGTCTCCTCCACCAGCCGCGGGCCGGACAGGGCGGCGAGGATGAGCGCGAAGGCCAGCGCGCGCCACCACGCGCCGCGCGCGCGCCGCCACAGCGCCGGGGCGAGGGCCAGCAGCGCCGCCGCCGCCAGCAGCGCCAGCAGCCAGGGCGGCAGGACGGGCGCGAAATCCAGCGCGAGGCGCGTGCGGTCCATCAGTTGCCGAGCCTTTCCAGGATGGCGGGCACGTGCACCTGGTCGCCCTTGTAGTTGCCGGTGAGCGCGTAGATGACGAGGTTGGCGCCGAAGCGCAGCGCCAGGGTGCGCTGGCGCGCCCCGCCTGGCACGGCGGCGTGCACCGCGTTGCCGCGCGCGTCCGACGCCCAGGCCGCGGCCCAGTCATGCCCGCCGATCACCACCGGCGAGACCGAATCGTTGGCACGGTCCTCGACGCGGCTGACCCAGACGGTGCCGCCCGCGAAGCGGCCCGGCAGCTCGGGCAGCAGGTAGAAGGCGCGGCGCAGCACGTGCTCCTCCGGCACCGGCATCAGCGGCGGGATGGCGAGGCCCTGGGTCACGCGGCGCAGCGCGGCGCGCGCGCCGGGGGCGAAGCCCTCGCCCGAGCCCTCGTCGCGGGTGTCGAGCAAAAGGATGCCGCCGTCGCGCATGAAGGCGTTCAGCGATTCGCGCGCCGCGGCGTCGAGCGCCTGGGCCTCGGGGCGGATGATCCACAGCAGCAGCGGGAAGAAGGAGAGGTCGTCGCGGCCCGGCGTCACCGCCACCGGCTCGGCCAGGCTGGCCGAGGTGCGGCGGTTCACGAAGTCCGACAGGCCGGCCAGCCCGGCGCGCGCCGCCTCGTCCGTCGCGCCGTCGCCGGTGGCGATGAAGGCGAGGCGGGTGACCAGCGCGTTCGCGCCCTCCGGCGCCGGGTCCTGCGCGGCGGCGGGGGCGGCCAGCAGGGCCAGCAGCACGACGGCGGCGCGCAGCAGGGGGATGCCGCGCAGCCGCAGGCTCAGCAGCAGGTCGGCGGCCAGCAGCAGCAGCGCGGCGGCTAGCAGCCAGGGGCCCAGGTCGCGCTCGGGCGGGATGCCGGCGATGGGGCGGGTGGCGGTGCCGGGCGGCACGGCGAAGGGGGTGGGCGCGGGGATGGCGCCGCCCAGGTTCACGGCGCGGCGCAGCCCCTCGTTGCCGTACCAGCCGGGCGGGGTGCGCGGGCCGATGGCGGCCTCGCCCGCCGCCGGGATGGGCTGGGCGCCGGGCGGCGGCGCGCCCAGCCGGCCGAAGCCGTCCAGCGACTCCACCGGCGGCAGCATCCCCTCCGCCTCGTTGCCCGCCACCCCGGCGGACAGCGCCACCAGCCGCCGCAGCATCTGCACGAACAGGCCCGACAGCGGCAGGTCCGACCATTCGGCGTTGGCGGTGACGTGGAACAGCACCACCCGGCCCTGCCCGCGCGCCTCGCCGGTCACCAGCGGGGTGCCGTCGGCCAGCCGGGCCCAGATGCGCGGGGCCAGCTGCGCCGAGGGCTCGGCCAGCACCTGGCGCGCCACCGTCACCTCCGGCGGCACCGCCAGCCCGGCGAAGGGCGAGCCCTCGGGGAAAGGCGCCAGGCGCTGCGGCTGCTCCCAGGACAGGGCGCCGCCCAGCTGGCGCTCGGCGCGCAGGCGCACCGGCAACAGGGCGTCCGGCGCCTCGGCCAGCCGCGGGCCGGCGAAGCGGAGCAGCGTGCCACCGCCCTCGACGAAGCGGGTCACCGCCGCCAGCTCCGGGCCCTCCAGCGGCCGGTCGGCGAGGATGAGCACGGAAAGCGGGCGGGCCAGCAGCGCCGGGGCCTCGCCGCGGCGGATCTCGGCGAAGGGGCCCAGGGCGCGCTCCAGGTAGAACAGCTCGCCGATCAGGGGGGCGTCGGCGCCCTGCTCGGCGCCGGGCAGCAGGCCGACGGGGCGGCGGCGGAAGCGCTCGTCCAGCAGCACGGTGGCGCCGGCCCCGCCCTCGCTGGCGATGTCCAGGCGGAAGACGCGGTTGCGCACCTCGACCGGCAGGTCCAGCGCCGCGCCGCCCTCGGCCGCGCCGGCCGGCACGGCGACGCGCGCGGAGGCCAGGGCGGCGCCGTCCTGGGCGCGGGCCACCACCTGCGCCTCCGTCGCCACCGCCAGGGGCGATTGGCGCAGCGCCAGCAGCAGGCGGTCGCCCTCGGCGCGCGGGGGCAGCAGCAGGCGCACCGGGCGGTCCTCGGCGCGGGCCAGCACGGGCTCGGGCAGGGCGGCGAGGAAGGCGGCGGCCCCCGCGGCGTCGCCGTGGTCCAGCCCATCGGACAGGAACAGCGCCTGGGCGCCGGGGGTGCCGCGCAGCCAGGGGCGCAGCGCGGCCAGGGCGGCGGCGCGGTCGGGCGGCCAGGGGCGGGGGCGCAGCGCCGCCAGACGGCCCAGCAGGTCGGCCGCCGGCATCGGGCCCACCACGCGCGGCGCCGCGCCGCCCTCGCCGGGGGCGGTGGCGAGCAGGGCGGCGGCGCGGCCCTCGCGCGCGGTGCGCTCCAGCTCGGCCTGGGCCAGGGCCAGGCGGCGCGGCCAGTCGGGGCCGGCGGCCCAGCCGTCATCCACCACCAGCAGCAGCGGCCCGGCGCCGGGCGTGCCGGGCGGCGGGCCCAGCACCGGCCGCGCCAGCCCGAGGATGAGCAGCGCGGCGGCGGCCACGCGCAGCAGCAGCACCCACCAGGGCGTGCGGGCCGGCACCTCCTCCGGACGCGGCAGGTCCTGCAGCAGGATGGCGGCGGGGAAGTCCTGCCGGCGCGGGGTGGGCGGCGTGACGCGCAGCAGCCACCACAGCAGCGGCAGGGCCGGCAGCGCCAGCAGCAGCCAGGGCGCGGCGAAGGACATCACGGCGCGGACCCCATGCGGCTCATGCCGGGCTCAGCGCCTGCCACAGCGCCAGCAGCGCGAGCTGCGGCGGCTGGTCGGTGCGGTGGGTGGCGAATCCCCAGCCGGCGGCGCGGGCGAAGCCGGACAGCGCGGCGCGGTGGGCGGACAGGCGCTCGGCATAGACGCCGCGCACCGCCTCGGCGCGCGGCACCAGGGCCGGGGCCTCGCCCTCCAGCCCCTCGAAGCGCAGCCGGCCGGCATAGGGCAGGGTTTCCTCCGCGGGGTCGAGCACCTGCATCATCTGTCCGCGAAGTGGGCGCGCGGCGAAGCCCGACAAGGCCGCCTGCACCTCGGCCGGCGGGGCCAGGAAGTCGCCGAACAGCACCACGCGGGCGTGGCGGGGCAGGGCGGCGTCGGCCTGCGGCGGCGCATCCCCGGCGCGGGACAGGGCATCGGCCAGGGCCGGCAGGGCGCCGCGCCCGGCGAAGGCGCGCGCCGGGCCCGGCAGCAGGCGCACGCGCTCGCCCCCGCGCAGCAGCAGCGCGGCCAGCGCCAGCAGCAGCAGTTCCGCCCGCGCGCGCTTGGCCGGCAGCGCGGGCGAGGAGCGCCAGTCCATGGAGGCGCTGCCGTCGCGCCACAGCACCACGGTCTGCGCGGCTTCCCATTCCGTCTCGCGCACGAACAGGCGGTCGGCCTTGGCGCTCTGGCGCCAGTCCACGCGCGCGGCGGCGTCGCCGGGCAGGTAGGGGCGGAACTGCCAGAAGGCGTCGCCCTGCCCGGCGCGGCGGCGGCCATGCGCGCCCTGCAGCAGGGTGGCGGCCACGCGCTCGGCCTCCACCACCAGGGGCGGCAGGGCGGCGGCGGCGGCCTCCGCCCGCGCGGGCAGCACCCTATCCAATGCGGGCCTTCAGGGCGGCGACCACCTCCTCCAGCCGCACGCCGTCGGCGCGGGCGGCGAAGCTCAGCGCCATGCGGTGGCGCAGCACCGGCTCGGCCAGCTCGCGCACGTCCTCGACGGAGGGCGACAGGCGCCCGTCCAGCAGCGCCCGCGCGCGGGTGGCCAGCATCAGCGCCTGGGCGGCGCGCGGGCCGGGGCCCCAGGAAAGGTGGGCCTGCACCTCCGGCAGGGCGCCCTCCGTGCCCGGGCGGGCGCCGCGCACCAGCCGCAGGATGGCGTCCACCACCTGCTCGCCCACCGGGATGCGGCGGATCAGCGCCTGGGCGGAGAGCAGCTCCTCGGCCGTCATCGCCGGCTGCGGGCGGGCCTCCTGCGCGCCGGTGGTGGCCAGCAGCATGGCGCGCTCGGCGTCCTCGTCCGGGTAGTCCACCTGGGCTTCCAGCAGGAAGCGGTCGAGCTGCGCCTCGGGCAGCGGGTAGGTGCCCTCCTGCTCGATGGGGTTCTGGGTGGCCAGCACGTGGAAGGGGGCGGGCAGGGGCAGGATGCGCCCGCCGATGGCGACCTTGTGCTCCTGCATCGCCTGCAGCAGCGCGGATTGCGTGCGCGGCGAGGCGCGGTTGATCTCGTCGGCCATCAGCAGCCGGGTGAAGACCGGGCCGGGGATGAAGCGGAAGCCGCGCTTGCCCTGCGCGTCCTCCTCCAGCACCTCCGAGCCCAGGATGTCGGCCGGCATCAGGTCGGGGGTGAACTGCACGCGGCCGGAATCCAGGCCCATCACGGTGCCCAGCGTCTCCACCAGCTTGGTCTTGCCCAGGCCGGGCACGCCCACCAGCAGCAGGTGCCCGCCGGACAGCAGGGTGACCAGCGCGCGCTCCACCACCGCCTCCTGCCCGAAGATGACGCGGCCGATGGCGGCGCGGGCGCGGGCCAGCCGGTCGGACAGGGCCTCGACCTCGCCGATCAGGGATTGTGCGGGGGGCACTTCATTCATCCGGCAGCCTCTCCCATATTGCCTGGACAGGAAGGGCGGGTTGCCCCTCTGGCAGGCTCACGGTGGGTCTCAGGAAAGCCTATGCTGACGGAACGCCGGATCAAAGCGCCCAGTGGAAAGCTCCCTCAGGCGAGGGAGGCGCGGCCCACGCCCGCCCCGGAATGGGCCAGGCGGCCCAAGCATGATTGCGGGCGGCTGGACATGCGCATCGCCCGCGACGGCACCTGGCACTACAAGGGCAGCCCGATCGGCCGCAAGGAGCTGGTCTGCCTGTTCGCCTCCGTGCTGCGGCGCGAGGCCGACGGCGCCTACGTGCTGGAAACGCCGGTCGAGCGCGGCATCATCGAGGTGGAGGACGCGCCCTTCATCGCCGTCGAGCTCGCCTGGAAGGACTGCCCCTGCGGCGACGGCGCCCCGCGCCAGTGCCTGAGCTTCCGCACCAATTGCGACGAGGTGGTGACCGCCAGCGCGGAGAACCCGATCCGCGTGGCGCTGGACCCCCGCACGCGCGAGCCGCGCCCCTACGTGACGGTTCGCCCGGGGCTGGAGGCGCGCATCACCCGCGCCGTCTTCTACGAGATGGTGGCGCTGGCGGTGCCCGAGCGCGTGGACGGGCGCGAGGTGCTGGGCGTCTGGAGCGAGGGCGCCTTCTTCCCCATCGACGAGGTCGCCGCGCTGGACGCCGCCGCCGAGTGACCACCGCGGAACTGCGGGCCGCCCTGGCCCGGCCGGGCCTGCTGGCCGGCCTGCCCGAAAGCTTCTCCGACGACGCCGAGGGGCTGAGCGAGACGAGCATCAAGCCCGCCGCCGTGCTGGTGTGCTGCGTGCTGCACGACGCGGCGCCGGGCATCCTGCTGACGCGCCGCGCCGCCCACCTGTCCACCCATGCCGGGCAGGTGAGCTTCCCCGGCGGCCGCATGGAGCCCGGCGAGACCGCCGAGGCCGCCGCCCTGCGCGAGGCGGCGGAGGAGGTGGGGCTGGACCCCCGCCTGCCCGTGCTGCACGGTCGGCTGCCGCGGCACACCACCGGCACCGGCTACGTCATCACCCCCGTGCTGGCGAGCGTGGAGCCGCCGATCGCCCTGACGCCCGACCCGGCTGAGGTCGCGGCCGCCTTCGAGCTGCCGGTGGCGGTGGTGACGGACCCGGATGCCCCGCGCCGCGAATCCGCCATGTGGCAGGGGCGGATGCGCGAATACTGGGTTTGGCCGCACGGCGAGCACCACGTGTGGGGCGCCACGGCGCGCATCCTGGTGAACCTCGCCGCGGCCTTGCGGGGGGCGTGATGGCGGCGCTGCTGTTCCTGCTGCCGCTGGTGGCCTTCGTGCTGTGGATGCGGCTGGGCCAGGGCCGGCTGCCCTCGCGCGGCACGCTGGCGGTGCTGGCGGTGCTGGTGCTGGCCACCGTGGCCGCGCTGGCCTGGTGGGGGCTGGGCCGCGGCATCGAGCGCGGCGAGCGCTACGTGCCCGCCGTGCTGCGGGACGGGCAGGTGCGGTGAGCCTGCCGCCCGCGCTGCTGGCGCCGGCGCCGCAGGCGGTGTTCCGCGCCCTGCCCAGGGCCCGCGCCGTCGGCGGCTGCGTGCGCGACTGGCTGGCCGGCCTGCCGCTGCACGACCTGGACATGGCCGCCCCCGGCCCGCCGCAGGCCATCGCCGCGGCGCTGGAGGCGGCGGGGTTCAAGGTGTTCGGCACCGGGCTGGCGCACGGCACCGTCACCGCCGTGCTGGACCACCTGCCCATCGAGGTGACGGCGCTGCGCCGCGACGTGGCCACCGACGGCCGCCACGCCACGGTGGAATGGACCGACGACTGGCAGGAGGACGCGGCCCGGCGCGACTTCACCATCAACGCCATGTCCCTGGGCGCCGACGGCGCGCTGCACGACCATTTCGGCGGCGCGGCGGACCTTCGGGCCGGGCGGGTGCGTTTCGTGGGCGACGCCGCCATCCGCCTGCGCGAGGACCACCTGCGCGCCCTGCGCTTCTTCCGCTTCCAGGCCCGCTACGGGCGCGGCGCGCCGGACGCGGCGGCGCTCGAGGCCATCCGCGGCGCGGTGCCGCTGCTGGCGCGCCTGTCGGCCGAGCGGGTGTGGATGGAGCTCAAGCGCCTGCTGGAAGCGCCCGACCCGCGCGGGGCGCTGGCGCTGATGGCCGGATCTGGCGTGCTCGGCGCCGTGCTGCCCGAGGCCGGGTCGCCGGGGCGGCTGGACCCGGTGCTGGACACGCGCGACCCGCTGCTGCGCCTGGCCGCGCTGCTGCCCCCGGGCACCGACCTCGCCTCGCTGTCGGCGCGGCTGCGCTGGTCGGGGGCGGAGCTGGCGCGGATGCGTGCCCTGCACGACGTGGCGGCGCTGGAGCCCCGCACGGACGCCCTGGCCCGCCGGCGCATGGCGGCGCGGCTGCGCGCGCGCTCGCCCGCCGCCGCGCCGGGCGAGGTGGCGCGGGTGGCGGCGGCCGAGGACCCGCAAGGTCCCTGGGCGGCGCTGTTCGACCTGCCGGCGGGCGCCGACTTCCCCTTGCAGGGGCGCGACGCCCTGGCCGCCGGCCTGCCGCCCGGCCCGGCGCTGGGTCGGCTGCTGGGGGAGGTGCGGGAATGGTGGATCGCCGGCGGCGCGGCGGCGGGCCGCGAGCAATGCCTGGCCGAACTGGTCGCGCGCGCCCGCGCCTGATAGGCACGGCCCCGACATGGACAGCCTTCCCCTGCTGCGCCGCTTCTGGCGCGACCACATGCGCCACCAGCGCGCGCGCTTCGCCCTGGCGGTGCTCCTGACGGCCGCGCTCTCGGGCGTCACCGCGCTTTATCCCATCATCATCCAGCAGGCCTTCGACATGTTCGGCCGGGGCGAGGCGGCGACGGTGTGGCTGCTGCCGCCGGTCATCGTCGCCGTCACCGCGGCGCGCGGCGCCTTCATGTACGCCCAGCAGGTGACCATCCAGGGCGCGGTGCTGCGCACGGTGGAGCACGTGCAGAACCGCCTGTTCCGCGCGCTGACCCGCGCCGACTACGCCGCCGTGGCGGCGGAGGCGCCGGCGCGGCACGTGGCGCGCTTCACCTCCGACGCCGTGGCCATACGCGACGCGATGAGCCGCAGCGTCAACGGGCTGGGCGACGGGCTGACCATCATCGGCCTCGTCGCCTCCATGCTGTGGCTGGACTGGCAGCTGGCGCTGATGGCGGCCGTGCTCTACCCGGTGGCGCTGTGGCCCATCCTGGCGCTGGGCCAGCGCATCCGCCGCGCCTCGTCGGGGATGCAGGACCGCATGGCCGAGACCTCGGCCCTGCTGAACGAGAGCTTCGGCGCCGCCCGCGTGGTGCGCGCCTACCGGCTGGAGGAGGCGGAGGAGGGCCGGGCCGCGCGCGCCTTCGCCGAGCTGCGCGCCTCGCTGTTCCGCATCGCGCGCACGCGCGCGCGGGTGGACCCCATCCTGGAGGCGCTGGGCGGGCTGACGGTGGGCGTGGTGCTGGGCTTCGTCGGCTGGCGGGTGGTGAGCGGGCAGGGCACCATCGGCGAGTTCACCGGCTTCGTTGCCGCGCTGCTGATCGCCGCGCGGCCGGTGCGGGCGCTGGGCTCGCTCAACGCCTCCTTGCAGGAAGGGCTGGCCGGGCTGGCGCGGGTGTTCGCCGTGGTGGACGCGCCGCGCCGCGTGGCCGACGCGCCGGGCGCCCGGCCGCTGCCGGCCGGCCCGGGGCGCGTCGCCTTCGAGGAGGTGGGCTTCCGCTACGCCGGCCGCGGCGAGGCGGCGCTGGAGGGCCTGTCCTTCGCCGCCGCGCCGGGCGAGACGGTGGCGCTGGTCGGCCCCTCGGGCGCCGGCAAGTCCACCGCCATCGCGCTGCTGCCGCGGCTGCACGACGTGACGGCGGGGCGCATCACCGTGGACGGCGCCGACATCCGCGAGGTGACCCTGGCCTCCCTGCGCGACGCCATCGCCTATGTGGGGCAGGAGGCCGTCATCTTCGACGACACCGCCCTGGCCAACATCGCCTGCGGGCGGCCGGGCGCCACGGCGGCGGAGGTGGAGGCGGCGGCGCGCGCGGCGCGGGCGCACGGCTTCATCGCCGCCCTGCCGCAAGGCTACGCCACCATGCTCGGCAGCGGCGGCGGCGTGCTGTCCGGCGGGCAGCGCCAGCGCATCAGCCTGGCCCGCGCCCTGCTGCGCGACCCGCGCATCCTGCTGCTGGACGAGGCGACCAGCGCCCTGGACGCGGAGAACGAGGCCGCCATCCAAGCGGCGCTGGCCCGGCTGCGCCAGGGCCGCACCACCCTGGTCATCGCCCACCGCCTCGCCACGGTGAAGGACGCCGACCGCATCGTGGTGATGGAGGACGGGCGGGCGGTGGAGCAGGGCACCCACGCCGCGCTGGTGGCGATGGATGGTCTCTACGCGCGGCTGGTGCGCTCCCAGGCCTTCGCGGAGGCTTGATGTCCGTCAATGCGCATGGATGACGCGCGTGTCACCTTGCGGGCATCTTGGATGGAGGATGCCATGATTGCCCGCGACGTGATGACCCGGAACCTGGTGACGGTGCGCCCCGACATGCCGGTGGCCGCCCTGGCCGCGCTGCTGAGCGAGCGCGGCATCTCCGGCGTGCCGGTGGTGGATGCGGCCGGCAAGCTGCTGGGGCTGGTGACGGAAAGCGACCTGATGCGCCGTCTGGCCGCCGCGCGCGACGGCAAGCCCGGCCTGCTGACCCGCCTGTTCGGCGAGCCCGGCGACGCCGCGGCGCGCTACGCCCGCGCGCATGGCCGCCGCGTGGAGGACGTGATGACGCGCGACGTCACCACCATCAGCCCCGGCACGCCGGTCGAATCGGCCGCCGCGATGATGGAACGCAACAACATCCGCCGCCTGCCGGTGGTGGAGGAGGGGGTGCTGCTGGGCGTCGTCTCGCGCGCCGACCTGCTGAAGGCGCTGCTGGCGGAAAGCCCGGCCGACACCGCCGCCGACGACGCGGCCCTGCGCGAGGAGCTGAACCGGCGGCTGCGCGCCCAGCCCTGGGTGGACCGCAACTACGTGTACCTGCAGGTGCAGGGCGGGGCGGTGACCATCAGCGGCTTCGCGCGCTCGCCCGACGTGGCGCGGGCCCTGAAGGTGCTGGCGGAGGAGGTGCCGGGCGTGCGCAGCGTCGAGGTGGACATCGCCCCGCCGCCGCCCTTCCTGATGGTGGCTTCCTAGGCTCCCGGCACCCAGCGGACCTCCGGCGGGTCGCGGAAGGCAAAGCGGAGGAGGTGGCTCGCCACCACCTCCTCCAGCCGGGCGCGGGTGGCGGCGTCCTCAGCCTCCAGCCGCAGGTGCAGCGCGCCGGGCGCGGCGCGCAGGGTGCAGGTGCCGCCCGCGAAGGCGATGCTTCCCCGCGCCCCGTCCTCCGTCACCGGCAGGCGGTGGGCGAAGTGCCGGCAGAGCTGCGAAAGGAAGCGGCCGGGCTGGTCCAGCGCGACCTCAGCGGCGGAGGCGGCCATCATGCGCGCTCCAGCGCCAGGGCCGCGACATCCAGCGCTGCGGCCACCGCGGCGGACTGGGCGGCGTCCAGTGGTGGGCCGGACAGGCGCAGGCGCAGCGCGGTCTTCAGGTTCTCCATGGCGCGGACCACCTCCGGCCGCGGGGCGCGGCGGCCGGCCTCGGCCAGGCGCAGCAGCAGCGCCTCGGCGGCCGCGCGCTCCGCCGCCAGTGCGGCGGCGCCCTCCGGCGTCAAGGCGTGCAGGCGGCGGCCGGCGGCGTCGGGCGCGGCCTGCAGCCGGCCCATTTCCTCCAGCATCGCCAGGGTGGGGTAGATGATGCCGGGCGAGGGAGCATAGGCGCCACCCGTTGCCTCCTCGATGGCCTTGAGGAGGTCGTAGCCATGGCGCGGCCGCTCCTCCAGCAGGCGCAGCAGCAGCAGCGGCAGCTCGCCGGGGGAAAGGAAGCGGCGGCTGCCGCCGCGGTGGGGTCCGCGCGGGCCGTGCAGGAGGTGGTCGGGGCGCGCGTGGCGGCGCCGGAGGTGATGTTGATGCATGTCACTGAAGATATATCTTCCCCTGCCCCCTTCAATTGCGGATGCGAGTCGGTTGCATTTCGTCACAGGCTGGGTGGTTCCCGCCGCCGGGCCGCCCCGGCAGAAATTCCCCGCATGACATGGAAACCCCTCGCGCTGCGGCTCCATCGCTGGGCCGCTCTGCTCTTCGCCCTGCCGCTGCTGGCCGTCACCGCCACCGGGCTGGTGCTGGCCGTCGAGCCCCTCGCCAAGCAGGCCGCCCCACCCGGCACCGTGACGCTCGCGCGGCTGGAAGCGGTCCTGGACGCCGCCGGGCCGGAGGCGGCGCGCGGCGCCCTGTTCATCCGCGCCTATGAGAGCACGGCGGCGCTGGGCGGGCGCGGCCAGGAGCCGCGCGTCTTCGACCTCGAAACGGGCCGGCGGCTGGAGCAGCCGGGTCGCCTGGCGCGGCTGTTTCAGTCCAGCCGCCGCCTGCACGAGACGCTGCTGCTGGACCTCGGCTGGCTGGTGGTCGCCTCCACCCTGGCGCTGGTGCTTCTGGCGCCGCTGGGGCTGCTGCTGGGCTGGCCGCGCCTGCGCCAGTCCCTGCGCGGCTGGCACCAGGGGGTAGGCTGGGCGGGGCTGCCGCTGCTCATCGGCTCGCCGCTCACCGGCCTGGCGCTGGCCTGGGGCATCACCCTCGCCGCGCCTCCGCCGGCTCCCGCCGCCGGCCCGCCGCTGCCGCTGCGCGAGGTGCTGCGGCAGCTGGAGCAGCGCCACGGGCTGGACGGGCTGGACTGGGTGCGGCCGGTGGGCGGCGGCGCGCGGCTGGCGCGGATAACGCCGCCGAGCGGCACCGCCCTGGTCTATCGCGTCACGCCGGCGGGGCTGGAGCCGCTGCCCGCCAACTGGCCGCGCATCCTCCATGAAGGGACCTGGGGCGGCGCCTGGGGGGCCGTGGTGAACATCGCCACCGCACTGGCGCTGCTGATGCTGGGCGTGAGCGGCGTGTGGCTGTGGCTGCGGCGGCGCCGGATGCGCGCGGCGCTGCTGCGCGCCCGCACGGTCTGAGGCTACTCCACCCGGCAGATGCGCTGGACGGCGCGCACCAGGCGCGCGCTGTCCTCGGCCAGGAAGCGGGCGAAGTCCGGCGCGTCGAGGTAGCGCGGCGGGCTGCCGGCGGCCTCGAAGGCGCGCAGCGCCTCGGGGTCACGCATCGCGCCCGCGAAGGCCTCGCGCAGCCGGGCCTGGATGGGGGCCGGCGTCGCGGCGGGGGCCATCAGCCCGGCCCAGATGTAGAACTCCACCTCCGGCAGGCCGCGCTCCATGAAGGTGGGGACCTCGGGGAAGGCGGGGGCGCGCTCGCGGCCCCAGCAGGCCAGCACGCGCACCCGCCCGCCCTGCACGTGCTGGGTCAGCGTGCCGGGCGCCGAGGCCAGGGCCTGGATGTTGCCCGACAGCAGCGCGGTGATGGCCGGCCCCGCCCCGGTGAACGGCACGTGCAGCAGGCGGACGCCCGCGGCGGCGGCGAACATCTCCATCGCCACGTGCAGCGTGCCGTAGGCGCCGGAGCTGCCATAGGGGATGTCGCCCGGGCGGGCGCGGGCGGCGGCCACGAAATCCTCCAGCGTGCGCCAGGGGGCGTTGGCCGGCACCGCCAGCATGGTCGGGTCGGCGTTGACCAGGCCGATGGGGGCGAACTGCGCCACCTCGTAGGGCGCCGGGCGGCCCCACAGGCGCTCCGCCTCCGGGATGACGGCGAGGGAGGACAGGGCCATCAGCAGGGTGTGGCCGTCCGGCGCGGCGCGGGCCACGGCGCCGCTGCCGATGGCGCCGGCGCCGCCCGGGCGGTTCTGCACCACCACGGGCTGGCGCAGCGCGCGCTCCATGGCCGCGGCCACCGGGCGCGCGGCGAGGTCCGCCTGGCCGCCGGGCGGGAAGCCCACCACCATGGTCAGGGCGCGGTCCGGGAAGGCGGCCTGGGCGCGGGCCAGGCCGGGCAGCAGCAGGGCGGGCGCGGCCAGCAGGGGGCGGCGTGGCGTCATGGGCGAGGTTCCTCCGGGCGCGATGCTGCCCGGGCGGCGGCCGCCTGTCAGCCCGCCTTCTGCGCCGGGGCGGGGGCGGGCTTCACCGGGGCGCCGGCCTGCAAGGGCGCGGGCGGCCGCGGCGGCGGCGGCGGGGCAGCGGCGAGGCGGCGGCGCGCGGCCTGGGCGAGGGGCTGGCGGAGCATGGCAGGGGACCTTCCGACTACGCGACCGGGTTCTCGAGCACGCCGATTCCCGGCACCTCGATGCGCACGATGTCGCCGGGCTGGAGGAAGACCGGCGGGTTGGAGCCGATGCCCACGCCCGCCGGGGTGCCGGTGGCGATGACATCGCCCGGCTCCAGCGTGATGCCGGCGGAGATCGCCTCGATCAGGGTGGGGATGTCGAAGATGAGGTCCGCCACCGGGGCGTGCTGCCGACGCTGGCCGTTGACGTAGGTGGACACGGTCAGCGCCGCCGGGTCCGGCACCTCATCCGCCGTCAGAATGGTGGGGCCCATGGGGCAGAAGCTGTCCAGCCCCTTGCCGAGGATCCACTGGGAATGGCGCTTCTGCAGGTGCCGCGCCGTGACGTCGTTGACGATGGTGTAGCCGAAGACGTGGCGCAGCGCGTCCGCCTTGGCGATGCCGCGGCCGCCGGTGCCGATGACCACCGCCAGCTCGCCCTCGTAGTCCAGGCCACCGGTGGGGTCGAGGGCGGAGAGGATGGGCTCGCCATGGGCGATGATGGAGGTGTGCGGCTTGGAGAACACCACCGGGAAGGGCGGCACCACGTCCTTGGCGCCGCCGTCGAAGCCCGAGCCGGCGAATTCCTTGGCGTGCTCGTGGTAGTTCTTGCCGACGCAGAAGATGTTCTTGGGCGTGCGCGGCAGCGGGGCCAGCAGCCTGCACTCGGTGACCACCGGCGCGCCCTCGCAGGCGGCGCGGACGGCCGGGAGGTCGGCGATGGCGTCCATCATCGTGCGCGGCGCCAGGTCCCGGATGCCCGAGGCCGTCAGGCAGCCCAGGCGCGGGCCCTTGCCGCAATCGAAGGTGACCAGCCGCATGCGCGTTCCGCCCCGTGTTCCCAGCCGCGGCGGCGTGAAGCATGTTTACGTTGACGTTACAAGTCCGGTGCGGCGGGGGCCTGCACCGCGGCCTCCAGCGCCCGCGCGCCGCGCAGCGCCAGGTCATCCCGGTACAGGGCGGCCGCCACCTGCACGGCGCGCGGCATCCCGGCCGAATCCAGGCCCACCGGCACGGAGATGGCCGGCTGGCGGGACAGGTTGAACAGGAAGGTCCAGGGCGCCCAGTCGCGCCACAGCGCCTGCTGCGGGTGCAGGGTGGGCTGGTCGGCGGCGATGGCCGCGGTGGGGGTGCAGGGGGTCAGCAGCAGGTCGAATCCTGCGTGGAACTGCGCCATGGCGTGCGCGGCCTCGATGCGCAGCGCCTCGGCGCCCAGGAACTCGGCGGCGGTCATGGAGGACTGGTCGCGCGCCACCTCCAGGATGCCGGCATCCAGCAGGGCGCGGCGCTCCTCGGGAATTCCCGCCACCAGCCTGGCCAGCGCGACGCCCCAGACGCGGCCGAAGATGGCGCGCACGTCGGGCAGGGCGGGCTCGGCTTCCTCGACGATGGCGCCCTGCGACTCCAGGGCGGCGGCGGCGGCGTCCAGCGCGGCCCAGCCCTCGGCGTCGCAGAAGGCGTCGAAGCCCTGGCGCCGCACCACCGCCACGCGCAGGCCGCGCACGCCGCCTTCGATGCCGTCGCGCCAGTCGCGCGCATCGTCGGGCAGGCAGAAGGGGTCGCGCCGGTCATGCCGGGCCAGCGCGTTGAGCATCAGCGCCGAGTCGCGCACGGAGCGCGCCATCGGCCCCGCCACCGCGACGCCGGAGAAGGCGCCCAGCGGCCATTGCGGCACCCGCCCGAAGGAGGGCTTCACCCCCACCACCCCGCACCACGCGGCGGGGATGCGGATGGAGCCGCCGGCATCGGTGCCGATGTGCAGCGGCCCGAAGCAGGCCGCCGCCGCCGCGCCGGCGCCGGAGGAGGAGCCACCGGGCGTGCGCGCGCGGTCCCACGGGTTGCGGGTGATGCCGTGCAGCGGGCAGTCGCCCGGCGACTTCCAGCCGAACTCCGTGGTGGTGGTCTTGCCGATGATGACGGCGCCCGCCTGCTTGAGGCCGAGCACGGAGGGGCTGTCCTCCGTGGCCGGGGTGGCGTCGGTGGCGCGGGAGCCGCGGCGGGTGGGGAAGCCGGCGAGGTTCAGCAGGTCCTTCACCGTGGCGGGCACGCCGTCCAGCGCGCCCATCGGGCGGCCGGCCATCCAGCGCG
Source organism: Sabulicella flocculans (assembly GCF_045449635.1). Classification (NCBI taxonomy): domain Bacteria; kingdom Pseudomonadati; phylum Pseudomonadota; class Alphaproteobacteria; order Acetobacterales; family Acetobacteraceae; genus Sabulicella; species Sabulicella flocculans. The sequence goes on from NZ_JBJJBR010000005.1 coordinate 135,446, forward strand.
CCTCGCTCTCTCCCGCCTGCTGGATGGCGCGCGGGTTGAGGCAGGCGAAGGCGTTGACCCAGGGATTCATGCGCGCCACCCGCTCGGTCACCGCCTTCAGCGCCTCGACCGGCGAGAGGCGGCGGGTGGCGTAGTGGGCGAGGAGGTCTTCGGCGGTCATCAGCGCCGGGTCGGTCGTGCTCATGGGCGCAGGATGCCCGCGGCGCGCAGCCGCGTCACTTCCTCCGCCCCCAGCAGGGGCGTGAGCACCGCGTCATTGTGCTCGCCCAGGCGGGGGGCGGCGCCGCGCAGCGTGTTGGGCGTGCGCGACAGGCGCGGCGTCTCGCCCGACATGGGCAGCCAGCCATCGGGCATGTCGGCATCCGGCACCTCCACCAGCGCCTCGCGGCCCAGCACGTAGGGGTCCTGCTCCAGGCGCTCGGTGTCCATGATCGGGCCGATGGTGACGCCGGCCCGGTCGAAGAAGGCGCAGCATTCGGCCAGCGTCATCGCGCCGACGAAGCCGCCGATGATGGCGTCCAGCTCCGCCGCGTGCTTCAGGCGCTGCGGGTTGGTGGCGTAGCGCGGGTCCTTCACCAGCTCCTCGCGGCCGATGGCGCGGAACAGCTTCTCCGTCATGCCCTGGGTGGAGGCGGAGAGGCAGACCCAGCCGCCATCCTTGGTTGCATAGGCGTTGCGCGGGGCGGTGTTGGTGGAGCGGCTGCCGGTGCGCGGCTTCTTCCGCCGCGTCAGGCGCCAGTTCGCCATCTGCGGGTCCAGCACGGCGAACAGGGGTTCGAACAGGGAAAGGTCCACCACCTGGCCCTCGCCGGTGGCCTCGGCGTGGCGCAGGGCGATCATCGCGCTCGCGGCGCCGTGCAGCCCGGCATAGGTGTCGCCCATGAACATGGGCGGCAGCACCGGCTCGCGGTCGGCGAAGCCGTTGATGGCGGCGAAGCCGGAATAGCCCTCGACCAGCGTGCCGAAGCCGGGCTTGTGGCGGAACGGGCCGTCCTGGCCCCAGCCGGAGACGCGCAGGACCACCAGCGCCGGGTTGATGGCGTGCAGCACCTCCGGGCCGAGGCCCATCGCCTCCAGCACGCCGGGGCGGAAGGATTCCACCAGCATCGCCGCACCTTCGACGAGGCGCTTCACCACGGCGATGGCCTCGGGCTCGCGCAGGTTCAGGCAGACCGAGCGCTTGTTCCGGCAGATGGTCTTCCAGGAGGTTTCGATGCCCTCCACCCGCCAGGCGCGCAGCGTGTCGCCCTCGGGGGGTTCCACCTTGATGACCTCGGCCCCGGCATCGGCCAGCACGCGCGTCGCCGTGTTGCCGGCGACGAGGCGCGAGAGGTCCACCACGCGCAACCCGTGCAGCGGGCCGCGCGCCGCGGGGTCGAAGGATTTGCGCGGGATCATTCGACGGTGATGTTCGCCACGCGCGCCACCTCGCGGAAGCGCCCGATGTCCTCGGCCAGCGCGGCGGCGAACTCGGCCGCGCTGGAGGGGGCGGGGGTGGCGCCTTCCGCTTCGTAGAGGCGGCGGATGGCGGGGTCCTCCAGCACCGCGCGGACATGGGCGTTCAGCGCGTCGGCCGCGGTCCCGCGCGGCGCCAGCAGGCCCCACCAGATGCTGGCCTCGTAGTCCAGCCCGGTCGCCTCGCGCACCGTGGGCACCGGCAGGCCGCTGCCGGGCGCGGTGGCGGCCAGCACGCGCACCCGGTTCTCGCGCACCGGGCCGGAGGCGCTGGCGATGGTGGTCAGCAGCAGCGGCACATGGCCGGCGACGAGGTCCGTCACCGCCGGCGGCATGCCGCGATAGGGCACGTGGTTCAGCCGCACCCCTGCCTTCTGCGCCAGGAGTTCGGTGATGAGGTGGTTGATGCCGCCTGGCCCGGAACTGCCGTAGTCCACCCGGCCAGGGTTGGCGCGCGCGTAGGCCAGCAGCGCCGCCATGTCGCGCGGCGGGAAGTCCGGGTGGGTCAGCACCAGGAAGGGCGCGCGGGCCAGCAGCGCCACCGGCTGGAACGAGGCCTGCGCGTCATAGGGCAGGCGCTGCACCACGGCGGAGGCGGCGAAGGAGCTGGAGGTGACCATCAGCGTCGTGCCGTCCGGCGGTGCCTGCGCCACCTGCCCGGCGCCGATGGCCCCGCCGGCGCCGGGCCGGTTCTCGATCACCACCGGCACGCCCATGCGGGCCTGCAGGCGCTCGGCCAGCGGGCGGGCGATGACGTCGTTGGAGCCGCCGGGCGGGAAGGGCACGACGATGCGCACCGGCCGCGCCGGCTGGGCGAGGGCAGGGGCGGCCAAGGGAAGGGCGAGGATGGCGCGGCGGAGCATGCGCGGCAGGATGCGCCGCCGCCCGGCGCGTGAAAACCCTTGCGCGCGGGGTGCGGCGTGGCCCCACCATGCGGGCCATGAACGCCACGCGCCGCGCCGCCCTCGCCCTTCCCGCCGCCCTGCTGGCCGCGCCCGCGCTGGCGCAGCCGGCCAATGCCCGCACCCTGCGCTTCGTGCCGCAAAGCGACGTGACGGTGCTGGACCCGCTGTGGTCCACCGCCTTCGTCAGCCGCAACCACGCCTACCTGGTCTACGACACGCTGTATGGCATGGACGCCGAATACCGCGCCCAGCCGCAGATGGCCGAGGGCCACGTGGTCGAGGATGGCGGCCGCAGCTGGACCATCACCCTGCGCCCCAACCTGCGCTTCCACGACGGGGAGCCGGTGCGCGCGGCTGACTGCGTGGGCAGCATCCGCCGCTGGGGCGCGCGCGACGCCTTCGGCCAGGCGCTGCTGGCCGCCACCGACGAGCTCTCGGCGCTGGATGACCGGCGACTGCGCTTCCGGCTGAAGGCGCCCTTCCCCCTGCTGCCCGAGGCGCTGGGCAAGCCCACCGTCACCGTGCCCTTCATCATGCCCGAGCGGCTGGCGCGCGTGGACGCGGCGACGCAGGTGAGCGAGATGGTCGGCTCCGGCCCCTTCCGCTTCGTGGCGGGCGAGCGCGTGGCCGGCGCGCGCACCGTCTATGCCCGCAACGAGGCCTATGTCCCGCGCGAGGGCGCGCCGAGCTTCACCGCCGGCGGCAAGGTGGCGCACCTGGACCGCGTGGAATGGGTGGTGATGCCCGACGCCGCCACCGCCGCCGCCGCCCTGCAGAACGGCGAGGTGGATTGGTGGGAGCAGGCCAGCACCGACCTGCTGCCGCTGCTGCGCCGCAACCGCAACGTGGAGGTGACGCGCAACGACCCCGCCGGCTGGATGGGCATCCTGCGCTTCAACCACCTGCAGCCGCCCTTCGACAACCCTGCCATCCGCCGCGCCTTCCTGGGCGCGGTGAACCAGGCCGACCACATGCAGGCGGTGGCCGGCGCCGACCGCGCCATGTGGAATGACGGCGTGGGCATCTTCACCCCCGGCACGCCGCTGGCGAATGACGAGGGGTTGTCGGTGCTGACCGGCCCGCGCGACCTCGCCGCCGCCCGCCGCGCCTTGCAGGAGGCGGGCTATCGCGGCGAGCGCGTGGTGATGCTGGTGGCGACCGACCTGCCCATCGTGCGCGGGCTGAGCGAGGTGGGCGCCGACATGATGCGCCGCCTGGGCGTGAACCTGGAGGTGCAGTCGCTGGACTGGGGCACGGTGCTGGCCCGCCGCGTCTCGCGCGAGCCGGTGGAGCGCGGCGGGTGGTCCTGCTTCTACACCTTCACCGGCGGGCTGGACCTGGCCTCGCCGGCCGGGGCCTCGACTCTGCGCGGCAACGGGCCCAATGCCTGGATCGGCTGGCCGAACGCGCCGGAGCTGGAGCGGCTGCGCGACGCCTGGTTCGCCGCCGATGGGCTGGCGGCGCAGCAGGCCATCGCGCGGCGCATCCAGGCCCAGGCGTGGCAGGACGTGCCGATGATCCCGGTGGGGCAGTACTTCCTGGCCACCGCGCATCGCCGCAACGTGACGGGGCTGCTGAGCGGGGCGCCGCTGTTCTGGAACGTCAGGAAGGGGTGATGATCCGGCGCGCGCGGCGCGGCGGGCGTTCGGGAAGCCACGTCTTCGTCGTCTTCATCGCGGCGCAGGCGCTTGCCATGACGGGCGCGGCGCTGCTCCATCTGTGGTGGAAGGCGGTTCAGTTCGACCATCCCTGGACGCAGGTGCTGGCCGAGACCCTGGCCTCCCCCCTGCTCGCGGCCTTCATCATCATGTTTGGGACTTCGATCCCGATGCTGACGACCAGCCTCGCGGCGGGCACGGCGTGGCGCGCGCTGGGGCGTGTGCCGCTCATGCTGGTGCCGCTCCTCGCGGTGGCGTGGGGGGTGCTGGCGCTCTGGCAGGTCAGCATGGTCCCCCGCTTCTTCGACGATCGGGAGGACGCACGGGCCATCCATGACCTTGCCTGGGCGGCAGGTCGGTTGGCGCTGCTGGCGCTGCTGCCCCTGACGGCGGCATGGTGGTGGACAACGGAAGGCCGTGCTGCCACTCCGGCAGGCAGCGCCGGTGTGGCGCGACCCTCGGCACCCGGCCAAGTGGCTGCGCCGCCGTCCGGCAGCCCCTAGCATCGGCCCGCTGGCAGGAAAGGGCAGGCAGCATGGGCATCGGGAAAGTCGCGGCCTCCCTGGGCGGGGTGCTGCTGGTGTGGTGGGCGGCGACCACCTTCGGCGAGGTGAACCCGGTGCTGGTGCCCGGCCCGGCGCTGGTCTGGGCCGCCGCCGTGGATCTGTGGAACGACGGCACCATGGGCGCCGATCTGCGCGTCTCGCTCGGGCGCGCGGCCATCGGCTTCGGCATCGGTTCGGCTTTGGGCGTGCTGGTGGGGCTGCTGACGGCGCGCACGCGCCTCATCGGCGCGGCGGTGACGCCGGTGCTGACGCTGCTGCGCCCCATCCCGGCCATCGCGCTGGTGCCGCTGGCCATCGTCTGGTTCGGCATCGGCGAGGGGTCCAAGTGGTTCGTCATCGCCTACACCGTGTTCCTCGCGGTGTGGCTGAACACGCATCACGGCGCCTCCCACGTGCCGGGCACCTTCATCCGCGCCTCGCGCAGCCTCGGCGCCGGGGCGGCGCGCGAGTTCTTCGAGGTGGTGCTTCCCGCGGCGGCGCCGCACATCACCGCCGGGCTGCGCATGGGCGCCGCGCTCGCCTTCCTGTCGCTGGTGGCGGCGGAGCTGACGGGTTCCTCCGCCGGCATCGGCTTCCGCATCCAGGAGGCGCGGCAGTTCATGCAGACCGAGGTGATGTTCGTGAACCTCATCCTGCTGGGCGTGCTGGGGGCGCTGCTGGACGCGGCCTTCGTTTCCGTCTCCCGGCGCGTGGTGCATTGGGAAGGCGCCTGATGGCGGGCTTGGTCGAGTGCAGCGGCGTGTCCATCCGCTTCAAGGCGCGCGGCGCCTGGACGGAGGCGCTGGCGCCCACCGAGCTGCGTCTGGCGCCCGGCTCCTTCACCGCGCTGATCGGGCCTTCGGGCTGCGGAAAGTCCACGCTGCTGAACGCCATCGCCGGCTTCGTGCAGCCCGCCGCCGGCGGGGTGGCGGTGGATGGCGCGCAGGTGACGGGGCCGTCGCCGGAGGTCGGCGTGGTGTTCCAGCAATACGCGCTGTTCCCCTGGTTCACCGCGCGCGGCAACGTGGAGTTCGCCCTGCGCCGCCTGCGCCTGCCGCGCGCCGAGCGCCGCGCCGAGGCCGATGCCGCCCTGGCCGAGGTCGGCCTGCATGGGCGGGGCGATGCCTTCCCGGCGCAGCTTTCGGGCGGGATGAAGCAGCGCGTGGCGCTGGCGCGGACGCTCGCCGCCCGCCCCAAGGTGCTGCTGATGGACGAGCCCTTCGGCGCGCTGGACGCGCAGACGCGGGCATCCATGCACGAGCTGCTGCTGGGCGTGTGGGAGCGCCGCCGCACCACCGTGCTGTTCGTGACGCACGACGTGGACGAGGCGCTGACCCTGGCCGACCGCATCCACGTCATGGCCTCCGGCCCGGGCCGCATCATCGAGACGATCGAGCTGGGGGACCGCGCCACGCGCGACGGCCCCGCCTACATGGACCACCGCAGGCGCATCATCGCCCTGCTGCGCCACCGCGAGGAGTGACACCGATGTTCCGACGCAGCCTGTTCGCGGCCCTGGCCGTGCCCGCCATCCCGCAAGCGCAGGAGCGCGCCGTCCGCGTGGGCGGCGGGCTGGCGGCGGAGGCGCCGCAATACGCCGTGGCGCTGGAGCGCGGCCTGTTCCGCGAGGCCGGCGTGAACCCCGCCGTCACCAACTTCCCCACCGGGCGCGAGGCCTTCGAGGCGCTGGTGGGCGGGCAGCTCGACGTCGCCCTGATGACGGAGTTCCCGGCGGTGGTCGGCGCGCTGCGCGGCCAGCGCTTCGGCGTGATGGCGGTGCTGAGCCGCTACACCGCCAGCCGCATCATGGGCCGCCGCCGCGCGGGCATCACCGAGACCGTCGCCTCGCTGGCCGGCAAGAAGGTGGGGGTGACGGTGGGCACCAACACCCACTTCATGCTGGCGGGCGAGCTGGCCGCGGCCGGCATCACCGCCGAGATCGTCAATGCCGGCCCGGCCGACCTGGTGCCCACGCTGGTGCGCGGCGACGTGGACGCCATCGCCTCCTTCCCCTCCTTCTACGCCGGGGCGCGGCGGGCGGTGGGCGCGGACCTGGCGGAGATCCCGGTGCGCGGCTACCAGCCCACCTACCTGATCGCCGGCAGCGAGGCCTTCCTGCGCAACGATGCCGAGGCGGCGCAGCGCGTGCTGCGCGCCCTGGTGCGGGGCGACGCGGTGGTCGCCGCCGACACCGCCGCCGCCCAGGCCGCGGTGGGCCGCATCGCCGGCCGCGCCCAAACCGCCGACGCCATCCGCGAGAACTGGGGTGACTACCAGGTCCGCACCGTGCTGGATGCGGCGCTGGTGTCGCTGATGCAGCGCCAGGGCGCCTGGCTGGTGGAACGCGGCGCCGCCCGCGGGCAGGAAAGCACGGTGGCGCTGATGCGCGCCGTCGTCGCCGAAGCGCCGCTGCACGCGGTGGACGCCGCGCGCGTGGCGCTGTGACGCCGGAGGCGCTTTCCGCCGACCGCCTGCTGCTGGCCCCCGCCCGCTGCTGGCTGGACGGCGCCTTCGCCGCGGGCATGGGCGTGCTGGTGGAGGGCGGGCGCTTCGCCGCCGTGGCGCCGCTGCACAGCTTCGAAGGGCTGGAGCCGCTGCGCCTGCCCGGCCACGCGCTGCTGCCCGGCTTCGTGGACGCGCACACCCACCTGACGCAAGGCTTCGGCAAGGCGCTGGCCTTCGGCGAGCCCTCGGAAATCTTCCGCCGCATCTGGGTGCCGCTGGAATCGCACCTGGATGAGGAGACGGTGTTCCTCTCCGCCAAGCTGGCGGCGCTGGAGGCGCTGCGCGGCGGCTTCACCACCGTGGTGGATGCCGGCACGCGGCACGAAACCGGCGCGGCCATCGTGGCGCGGGCCACGCAGGAGGCCGGGCTGCGCTGCGTGCTGGGGCTGATCTGCAACGATGCCGGGCAGGAGGCCGCGCCGGTGCTGGCGCGCGCCGAGGCGCATCTGGCGCGCTGGTCCGGCATGGTGCGGCCGTCGCTGGCCGTGTCCATCCCGGAACTCGGCACCGATGCCACGATGGCGCGGCTGGCGGCGCTGTGCCTGGAGGCCGGCGCCCCCTTCCAGACCCACGCCAACGAGCACCTGGTGGCGGTGGAGCGCTCCATCGTTGCGCGCGGCCTGCGCCCGGTGGAGCACCTCCACGCCGCCGGCGCGCTGAACCCGGCCGCGCTGCTGGCGCACGCCACCCTGCTGACCCCGCGCGAACTCGGCATGCTGCGCGATGCCGGCGCCGCCGTGGCCTATTGCCCGGTGGCGACGCAATGGAAGGGCAACGCCGCCGCGCCCGCCCTGCTGATGGGGGAGATGGGCATCCGCTTCGGCCTGGGCACCGACGCCACCCGCGCCGACGCCTTCCGCCTGATGGATGCGGGCGAGGCCGTCAGCCGCGTCGCCTACGGGCTGGCGCAGGGCGATTTCTCGCAGGGCGCCGGCTGGACCTGGCTGGAGGCCGCGACCTCCGGCGCCGCCGATGCCGCCGGCATGGGCGCGGTGGCCGGGCGCATCGCGCCGGGGCTGGCGGCGGACTACCTGCTGGTGGACCTCGACGTGCCGGAACTCATGCCCTCGCGCGACTTGGCGTGGGAGCTGGTGCGCTTCGGCAACCGCGACCAGATCACGGCGGTGGTGGTGGATGGCGTGCCGCGGCTGTGGCGGGGCTGGCCCGTCGGCTGGGACGGGCGGTCCTTGATGCGCGAGGTGGCGGCGCGGGTGGAGGCGGCGGTGGCGAAGGCGCCCATCGTCAAGCTGCACGCGGATTCGGCGGCGCACCGCTCCGCCGTCCGGCGGGGGCGCTGAGGCCCCCGCGCGTGGCCGTCAGGCCCGGCGACGCACCGCGAGGCCGAGGCCGGCGAGGCCCATGCCGAACAGCGCGAGGCTCATCGGCACCGGCACGTCCACGATGGCGGCCAGTCCGCCGATGCGAACCTGCCGGAGGTCCGCGAAGCCGTCATCGGCGCTGAGCGCGACGGAGAAGATCGTCTCGCCGTTGATGGCGGTGATGGTGAGGAAGTTCTGCCCGTTGCCCAGCGGGTAGGAGAAGCCGAACACCCCGTCGGAGGCGCTCACCGTCACATCCAGGTCGCCGTCGCCGGAGCGCGGGTTGAAGATGATGCTGGTGAAGCTGAAGCCGGGCACGCTGATGGCGACGTTGGTGAGGTCGCCCATGTCCGCTTCGACGCGGGCCTGGCCGTTGGCCGGCAGGGTGATCGTCTGCGTGGAATCGAAGCGCACGACGGTGGAGGTCTGGTTGGTCTCGCCGAACACCGTGTTGCCGGTCTCGCCCGAGTTGAGCAGCACGTTCTCGTCCGTCTGGGGCACGTTGCCGATGGTGAAGACGATGTCGGCGCGGGCCGGCGCGGCGAGGGAGATGGCGGCCGCGGCGGCGAGGGCGCAGAGGGCGTGGCGTGGCGTCATCATGTCGTCTTCCCGTTCCTTGGGAGCCCCCGCCCGGAGTGGTTCGGGGCGCTCTCGGAACGAAATTGCAATAAACATGCCAGAGCACGTGAAAGCCGTAAAAACAATGACTTGGCGTGCAAACATGTTCCGCCCGACAAGCCGGGTGCAAAATTCTCCCGACAGCCTCCGGGGGTGGCGGAGCCCACGGCAGCGGCTAGTCTGCGCGGATGCGATACAGCCCCGACCACCTGCATTTCCGCTCCACCGATGCCGACGCCGCCGCCCACTTCTACGTGGAGATGTTCGGCGCCACGGAAACCGGCCGCGCCGTCCAGCCCAAGGGCAACCTGCGCGTCATGCTGGACCTCGGCGGGCTGCCCATCTTCCTGGAGGGCGTGCCGGAGGGCACCGGCGCCCCGCCCGCGCCGCCCTTCCTGGGGCTGGAGCACCTGGGCCTGCGCGTGGATGACCTGGAGGCGGCCGCCGCGGCGCTGAAGGCCAAGGGCGTGCGCTTCACGCTGGAGCCGACGGAGATCCGCCCCGGCGTGCGCATCGCCTTCGTGCAGGCGCCCGATGGCGTGCAGGTGGAGCTGCTGCAGCGCGGCTGATCAGGCGAAGACCACCGTCTTGTGGCCGTTCAGCAGCACCCGGTCCTCCAGGTGCCAGGCGACGGCGCGGGCCAGCACCCGGCGCTCGATGTCGCGGCCCTTGCGGACCAGCGCCTCGGGCGCGTCATGGTGGGTCACGCGCTCCACGTCCTGCTCGATGATCGGGCCTTCGTCGAGGTCGCCGGTGACGTAGTGCGCCGTGGCGCCGATCAGCTTCACGCCGCGCTCATGCGCCTGGTGATAGGGCCTGGCGCCCTTGAAGCCGGGCAGGAAGGAGTGGTGGATGTTGATGCAGCGGCCCGCCAGCTTGGCGGCGAGGCCGGAGGACAGCACCTGCATGTAGCGGGCCAGCACCACCAGCTCGGCCCGCGTCTCCTGCACCAGGGCCCACAGGGCGGCCTCCTGCTCCATCTTGGTCTCGGGCGTGACGGGCAGGTGGTGGAAGGGCACGCCGTCCAGGTCGTGATGGGCGAAGGTGGCGCGCGGGTGGTTGGAGGCGACGGCGACGAGGTCCATCGGCAGCTCGCCGATGCGGCGGCGATACAGCAGGTCGGCCAGGCAATGGTCGGGCTTGCTGACCAGCACCAGCACGCGGCGCGGCACCGCCATGTCGCGCAGCGCCCAGCGCAGGGCGAAGCGCTCGGCCAGCGGGGCGAGGCGGGGCTGCCAGGCCTCGGGCCCACCTTCGGCCGCGAAGACCACGCGCATGAAGAAGCGGCCCGTGGCGGCGTCGTCGTATTGCTGCGCCTCGCGGATGTCGCCGCCGCCCTCGGCGATGGCACCGGCCACGCCGGCCACGATGCCCGGGCGGTTGGGGCAGGAGAGGGTGAGGACCAGCGCGCTCATTCGAAGAGGGAGGAGACGGAGGCTTCCTCGGAGATGCGGCGCATCGCCTCGGCGATCAGCGGCGCCACCGGCAGCTGGCGGATGTTGCGCGACTGCTGCACCGCCTCGGTCGCCGCGATGGAATCCGTCACCACCATGGCCTCGATCGGGCTGTCGGCGATGCGCTGCACCGCCGCGCCGCTCAGCACCCCGTGGGTGACGTAGGCGGAGACGGAGCGCGCGCCGTTCTTCATCAGCGCCGCGGCGGCGTTGCAATGGGTGCCGCCGCTGTCGCAGATGTCGTCGATGATGATGCAGTCGCGGCCCGAGACGTCGCCGATGACGTTCATCACCTCGCTCACGCCGGCGCGCGGGCGCCGCTTGTCGATGATGGCGAGGTCGGTGTGCAGGCGCGAGGCGATGGCGCGCGCGCGCACCACGCCGCCGACGTCGGGGGAGACCACCATCAGGTCGCGCCCGGCGTAGCGGGCCTGGATGTCGCGCGCGAACATCGGCGCGGCGTAGAGGTTGTCCACCGGGATGTCGAAGAAGCCCTGGATCTGCCCGGCGTGCAGGTCCAGCGTCAGCAGGCGGTCCGCCCCGGCCTGGGTGATCAGGTTGGCCACCAGCTTGGCCGAGATGGGCGAGCGCGGCGACGACTTCCGGTCCTGCCGCGCGTAGCCGAAGTAGGGAACCACCGCCGTGACGCGGCGCGCGGAGGAGCGGCGCAGCGCGTCGAGCGTGATCAGCAGCTCCATCAGGTGGTCGTTGGCGGGGTAGGAGGTGGATTGGATGACGAACACGTCCTCGCCGCGGATGTTCTCGTGGATCTCCACGAAGATCTCCATGTCGGCGAAGCGGCGGACGCTGGCCTCCGTCAGCTTGGTGCCGAGGATGTCCGCCACCGCCTGCGCGAGCGGGCGGTTGCTGTTGCAGGCGACGATCTTCATGCCACGCGGTCCCCAGTCCTTGCCGCCAAGGCGTTTAGCGGCGCCCCCCCGCCGGTTCAACCGGGGCGGAGGAGGCGTTGCGGATGATCTCCACCACCCCGCCCGCGGCCTCCTGCGCCGCGGCGTAGGCGATGTCGCCCCAGAAGCGGTCCAGGCTGCCGGCGCGCACCTCGTTCAGCTGCAGCACGCGGCCCAGCTCGTGCCCGTCGCGGCGGGAGACGATCCACTGGATCTCCACCCGCTGGTGTCCGGGGCTGCCGGGGGCCACCGCCACCTGGGCGGTGACGGCGTGGTTGGCGCCCTCCGCCAGCTCCTGCACCACGTAGCCGCGGTTGGACAGGAACTCGCGCAGGCGGTTGGTCAGGGCGGCGTTGCCGTCGCCCGGCGCGCCGGTGACGGGGATCAGCCGCAGGCGCGGCGGCCCGGCGGTCAGCGCCGCCGGGGTGGTGGCGGCGCGGGCCGACTGGACGGACAGCAGCAGCTGCGTCACCCGCGGCCCGCCCTGCTGCGCCAGGGCGCGCAGCACCGCCGGGTTGCCCTCCGCCCAGTCGCGCGCCGGCACGGGGGCGGCGGCCACCGCGCCCTGCTCGCGGCCGTCGGCGTCGGTGATCACCAGGCGCGGCTGCACCGTGTTGCCGCGCGATTCCGCCAGCACCAGCAGGCGCCAGTCCAGCGGCAGCGGCGCGGCGGTGGCGGCGGCGGGCACGTCCTCGGCCTGCAGGGCGGCGGCCAGCTCCTCGCTCAGCAGCCGGGCGGCGTCGTCGGCCAGCAGGGCCTCGGGCGGCGGCGGCACCGCCAGGCGCACCGCCAGGGGGATGCGCAGCACCAGGGCGTTGCCGCCGGGGTTGCCGCGGTGCGGGCGCGGGATGTCGGCGCAGGCGCCCAGCAGCAGCAGGGCGGCGAGCAGCAGGCGCGTCATGCCGCGATCCCCGAAAGCTGGTGGCCCAGCGCCCCGCCCCCGGCCAGGGTGCGGCGGCGGTGCGAGAAGAAGCGCGCCTCGTCGGCCAGGGTGTCCAGGCCCAGCACATGCACCGCGCCAAGGCCAGACAGCCGGTGCGCGCAATAGGCCGGCAGGTCGAACTGCCAGTGCGCCGCATCCCGCCCGGGGGCGAAGAAGCGCCCGTCGCCCACCGCCTCGCGCAGCTCCCCGGTCACCTCGTAGCTGGCCTGGGCGATGCAGGGGCCGATGACGGCGGCGATGCGCCCGCGCGCGGCGCCCAGCGATTCCATCAGCGCCACCGTGGCCTCCAGCACGCCCGCCACCGCGCCGCGCCAGCCGGCATGGGCGGCGCCGACCACGCGCGCGTGCGCGTCGGCGAACAGCACCGGGGCGCAATCGGCGGTGACCACGCCCAGCGCGATGCCCGGCGCGCCGGTGGCCATGGCGTCGGCTTCGGGCAGTTCCTCCCAGGCGGCGGTGGCGTCCACCGCGTGGGCGCCGTGCACCTGGCGCAGGGCGCGCAGCGCGCCGCCGCCCAGCGCGGCGGCGATGCGGCGGCGGTTCTCCTCCACCGCCGCCGGGTCGTCGCCGGAGCGCAACCCGGCGTTGAGGCTGGCATAGGCGCCGGCGGAGACGCCGCCGCGGCGGGTGAAGAAGCCGTGGCGGAAGCCGGCCAGCGCCGGGTGGGTGAGGGATTCGGCCATCAGTCGCGGAAACCTTCGGGGATGGGCAGGGCGGGGTGGGCCAGGCAGATCGCCTTGAACAGCCGGCCCATGGATTCCGGCAGCAGCAGCCGCTGCGCGGCGGACAGGATGGCGCGCGCGTGCGAGGGCGCGGCACGGGCCAGCAGGGCGGAGCGCGCGTTCAGCCCCAGCCGGGCCAGGAACACCCCCTGCGGGATGGGGCCGTGCACGCGCGCCCCGGCGGCGGCGCGGGCCAGGGCGGCGAAGTCCACATGGGCGGACAGGTCCACGCTGCCGGGCGGGGCCAGCGGGCTGGCCGGGCGGCCGGCCAGCATGGCCTGCAGGCTGTCGCCGGGTGCGGATCGCGCCGGGCCGTAGTCCAGGAACAGGGCGGCGCCGCCGTGGCGGGTCACCCGGGCGGCGCACCAGGCGGCGACGGCCTGGGCGGCCTCGCCCAGCTCGCGCACCTCGCCCTCCGGCGCCGGGCCGGGGTCGAGGGGGGAGGGGCGCTCGACGAAGGCGCCGTCCTGCACCCAGCGCTCCTGCCAGCCATCGGCGCGGCGGACCAGCTGGCGGATGGGCAGGGCGTCCAGGAACTCGTTGGCGAGCAGCAGGGTGGGGCCGGGGGGCAGCTCCTCCAGCCGGTCGTGCCAGGCGGCGACGGCGGCGCCCAGGCGGCCCTTCTGCATGGCGCGCAGCACGGGCGATGTCTCGACCAGGTGGATCTCGGCGGCCTGGGCGAAATCGGGCGCCATCTGGCGGGCGGCGCGCAGCGCGTCCTGCATCAGCGTGCCGCGGCCCGGCCCGGCCTCGGCCCAGACCACGCGCGCCGGCCGTCCCATCGCCGCCCAGGTCACGGCGGACCACAGGCCCAGGCACTCGCCGAAGGCCTGGGACATCTCGGGCGCGGTGGTGAAGTCGGCGCCGATGCCCGCGCCCTGGCCGTAATAGGCGGCCGCGGCGCGGGCCATGAAGGCGTCAAGCCGCTCCACGGCGGCCCCCCGGCGCGCCCGCGCCCCGGCGCGCCCGCAGGATCAGGAACAGCCCGGCGGCGACCATCGGCAGCGAGAGCAGCTGGCCCATGGTGGCGCCGCCGGCCAGGAAGCCCAGGTTGGCGTCGGGCTGGCGGAAGAACTCGCCGATGATGCGCGCCACGCCGTAGCCCGCCACCAGCGCGCCGGTCAGGGTGCCGGTGCGCGCGCGCGCGTCGGTGCGCCACCACAGGAACCACAACAGGGCCGACAGCGCGATGCCCTCCAGCCCCGCCTGGTAGAGCTGCGAGGGGTGGCGGGGCAGCCCGGTGGGGTCGTGCGGGAACACCATGGCCCAGGGGACGTCGGTGGCGCGCCCCCACAGCTCGCCGTTCGCGAAGTTGGCGAGGCGGCCGAAGAACAGCCCGATGGGCACCACCACCGCCACGCGGTCGCCGAAGCGCAGCGGGTCCAGGCCATGGCGGCGGGTGAACAGCCAGGTGGCGAGGATGACGCCCAGCGCGCCGCCGTGGAAGGACATGCCGCCCTGCCAGACCATCAGCGCCTCCAGCGGGTGCTGGAGGTAGTGGCCGGGGCGGTAGAACAGCACGTAGCCCAGCCGCCCGCCCAGGATGATGCCCAGCGTGGCCCAGGTGACGTAGTCGTCCACCTGTTCCTTCGTCGCGGCGCGCGGGGCGGCCTCCACCAGCCGGCGGGCGATGCGCCAGCCGATGACGATGCCGGCGATGTAGGCCAGCGCGTACCAGCGGATGGCCAGCGGCCCGATCTGGAGGGCGACGGGATCAATCATGCGTGCAGGGTGTAGGCCCTGCGTCCCGGCCCTGCCAGGGGGCGGGTGACAGCGGCGCCCGGCCGGGGGCAGGATGCCAGGGCAAGCAAGCCGAGGAGCACCCCATGGCCGACCTGGTCGTCATCGCCTATCCCGACGAAGCCGCCGCCGAGGCCGCGCGCCGCCGCATCATGGAGCTGCAGGGCGAGTACCTGATCGAGCTGGGCGACGCCGTGGTGGCGGTGCGCCAGGATGACGGCACGGTGAAGCTGAACCAGCTGGTGAACATGACGGCGGCGGGCGCGGCCTCCGGCGGGCTGTGGGGCATGCTGGTGGGGATGCTGTTCCTGAACCCGCTGCTGGGCGCCGCCGTGGGCGCCGGTGCGGGCGCGCTGTCGGGCTGGATGACCGACATCGGCATCAAGGACGACTTCATGAAGTCCACCGCGGAGGCGCTGGCGCCCGGCCAGGCGGCGCTGTGCGTGCTGGTGCGCAAGGTGACGGCCGACAAGGTGGTGCCGGAGATGGCGAAGCTGGGCGGCACCATCCTGCGCACCAACCTGACGGACGAGCAGGAATACCGGCTGAAGCAGGCCCTGGCCGCCGCCGCGACCGCCGCCCCTCAGGGCTGACGCAGCAGCGACGCGCAGGCCGCCGGCAGGCGCGGCGGCGGGCCGGGCGGGCGGGCGGCGGGGCGGCGGGCCTCCTTCGTCAGCCACCAGTCCAGGCTGCCGTCGCAGCCATCCCCCGCCGGGATGGGCGGGGCGGGCAGGCAGTCCGGGCTGCCGGCGGGGCAGGGCAGGCGCACGTGCATGTGGCTGTCGTGGCCGCGCCAGGGGCGCAGCTTGCGCAGCCAGGGCGCGCCGGGGTGGCGGGCGCACAGGCCGCGCTTGATGCCGTGGTTCACCAGCACGCGGTCCACCCCCGGCGCCTCGGCCGCGAGGCGGATCAGGCGCTCGTGCGCCGGGGTGAAGCGCGCGGGGTCCAGCCCCGACTGGTCGGGCAGCACCAGGGAGGCGACCGGCCAGTCCTCGCGCTGGGCGCGCGACAGCGGGCCGCGGCCGGGCGTGGCGTCCAGCCAGATGTCCACGTCCAGCCCGGTCTGGTGCGAGGCGTGGCCGTAGGGCATCGGCCCGCCGCGCGGCTGCGACATGTCGCCCACCAGGATGTCGGGCAGGCCGGCGGCGCGGGCGCGGGCGGCGAAGCCCTGCACCCAGCGCACCGTGTCCGGGTGCGCCCAGTGGCGGTTGCGCGACAGGCGCACCGCCTGCCAGCCCGGCCCTTCCGGCGGCAGCTGCGCGGCGCCGGCCAGGCAGCCCAGGGCGGCGCCGCCGACCGAGCGCGCCGGCCCTGCCGACGGTCCGGGCACGGCGGCCCAGGGCTGGGCGGGCTGCGCCGCGGCGGGCGCGGCCAGGGCCATGGCGAGGAGCAGGGGGCGCAGCACCCGCCCAGGATGGACCCTCAGCCGAGGGGGCGCCAGTCGCCCGCCGCGTGGCGCAGGCGCAGCGCGCCCGAATCCTCCATCGAGTGCAGCCGCAGCCAGCCATTCTCCACCAGGTCCCGCAGGTGGGGGTGTCGGGCGATGACGCGGTCCATCTCGGCCTCCGGCGCCTCCACCACCGCCTGCAGGCGCAGCGGCTCGTGGCGGAAGCGGGTGCCGTCGTGCACGGATTGCCAGGGCAGGCCGGCGCGCAGGTCGCCACCCACCCCCTCCAGCACGCCCAGCCGGGCGGCGACGTTGTGCAGCGCCTTGTTGCCCGAGCCCCAGGCGGCGTTGTCCACCGTGGAGGCGAAGTATTGCAGGTTGATCCAGGAGGCGACGACCAGCGGCGCGGTGAGGATGAGTTCCAGCGTGCCGAAGCCCTGGTCCGCCCGCCAGTCGTAGGAATGCAGGAAGGCGCGCCCCTGCAGGTCCGCCCCCAGGGTGCGGGCGCGCGGGGCGGCGACGAAGGCGGCGTTGCCGGCCAGCGCCCATTCCGGCCGCACCTCCGACCAGTCGCGGCTGCGGCGGGCGAGGTCGGCGTGCGGGTCGGCCTCCTCGGGGATGCCCAGGCCGGGGGCGCGGCGGTCGCGGGCCAGCCGGCCGGCCTCCTCCAGCCGGTCGCTCAGCCGGTCCAGCAGGGCTTGCTGCGAGGGGGGGATGCGCTCGGCGTCCAGGATGCGCACCGTGTCGGTCACCGTCTCGTGCAGGGCGGCGAGGAACCAGGTGTCGGCGGGCACGGCGATGCCGCGCGCGCGCAGCCCCTCGCGCACCAGCGGGTCGTTCAGGATGGCGGCGGCGACGCGGGCGTTGCGCTCGCCCGAATGGCCGCCGCAGGCGCCGCAATCCAGCCCGGCGGCGTGCGGGTTGTTCACCGTGCGCGCCCCGTGGCCCACCAGCAGCACCAGCCCGCCGAAGCCGCCCGTGAAGGACATGGCGCGCAGCATGGATTCGGCGGCGGCGATGCGGCCCTCGGTGGAGAGGCCGGCGGGGCGGCCGCGCCACTCGCCGGGGGCGATGGCGGGCAGCAGGCGGGCCAGCGGCGCTTCCTCCGCCGGGCGGTTCAGCGCGCCGCGCAGCAGCCCGGCCGCGGCGGCGAAGCCCGCCGTCTCCACGTAGGCGAAGCAGGAGACGGCGGAGGCGCGCAAATTGTCCCAGGTGTCGCGCACCTTGCGGCGCAGGCCATGCGCCGCCAGCGCGCGCTCGGTGCCTGCCGGGCCGGCGCCGGCCACGCCCTCGCACACCAGCAGCGAGGGCTGGAGCAGGACGGGCGCCTGCAGGACCGCGCGGTCCTCGCCGAAGGGCATCCAGTCCAGCGCGACGCCGAAGAAGCCGGCGAAGCCCAGCGTCTCCACTGCCGGGGCCACCTCCTCCAGCGCGCGGCGGAACGGCTCGGAGCGCACGTCGATGCAGAAGATGGCCTGGGCCTCCGGCGCCGGGCGGGCGGGGGCGGGGGCGGCCAGGGCGGCGGCGAGGCGGCGGCGATGGGCGGCCTCCATCGCCTCCAGCAGCGCCAGGTCGCCGGACATGTCGGGCTGCGGGCGGGGCGGGGCGGCGAGGCGGGCGGCCCAGGCGGCGCGGAAGGCCGGCGCCTCGTGCAGCGCGTGCAGCGTGGCGTCCCAGGCCACGCGCACCGCCAGCAGCTCCAGCACCTCGTCGGTGGCGGCGGGCCAGCCGCGCTGGCGCAGCAGGGCGGCCCAGCCGGACACGGAAAGCAGGGCCCGGTGCAGGTAGGGCCCGGCGGCCGCGGCATCGAGCCCGAGCTGCGCCAGGCAGGCGGCGATGCAGTCGCGCGGCGCGGCGGGCAGGGCGCGCAGCGCGGCGCGGAAGCCGCGCAGCCCGGCGACCTCGGCGGCGCGGTCGTGGCGCATGGCGGCGCGCCAGGCGGCGTGCAGCGGCAGGTCGCGCCAGGGCATCGCCCAGGCGGCTTGGCCCTCGTCGGCCCAGGCGGCGGCCCAGCGGGAGATCTCCTCCAGCGCGAAGGCGCCCCAGGCGGTGCCCAGGGTGGCGTCCAGCACGTCCGTCACCAGAAGGGGCTCGGGCGTGGGGGAGGGGCGGGTTTCGTGCAGCAGGGCGGGGTCGGCGCCGGCTTCCGCGAGGTCGGCGGCGCCCAGCCGGCCCTCGGCCAGGGCGGCGCGGGCGAAGGCGCGCGGGGGCAGCAGCTCCGTCCCTTGCAGGGTGCGCAGGGTGGCGGCGGCCTCGGCGAAGGGCAGGCCGGCGAGGCCCAGGAAGGGGTTCACCGCCACGAAGTCCCGCAGCGGCCACAGCGGCGCGACCAGGGACGCGACGCGGTCCAGCACGGCGTCCAGCGCGGCGGGGGGCAGGGCGTGGGTCATGTCGGGCATCGTCGCGCTCACTTCGCCAGCCAGCGGTTCAGCAGGGCGTTCACGTAGAAGCCGTGGTGCAGGTGCACGTAGAGCGCGGCGACCCGGCGCGAGGGCGTGCGGGCGCGGCGCGCCACGTTCAGCACCAGCAGCGCCGCGAAGGACAGCACCGCGAGCACGGAAAGCAGGGGCGCGAGGATGGAGCGCTCCACCGCGTGCAGGGGCAGGGCGGGGCCGAACAGCCGCGCCGCCAGCGCCTGCAGGCCGAACCAGGCAACCGCGACGGCGGTGGCGATCAGCAGCGCGCGGAAGCCCGCCGCGCCGCCCGACATCGCCGCCCCGGCCAGGGTGGGCACCAGCGCCATCACCAGCACCGCGCCCAGCACGGCGGGGCCGGGGTCGGTGGTGGCGGGCATGCCAAGGGCCGCGCCGGTGGTGAGCGTCAGCAGCACCGCCCCGGCCAGCGCGGGGATGACCACGCGCAGCGGCAGCGGGTCCGGCGTGCCGGGGCGGGGGCCCTGGGCCACGCCGCCGGCGGCCAGGAAGGCGTGCGCCTTGTAGATGCCGTGCGCCACG
Source organism: Sabulicella flocculans (assembly GCF_045449635.1). NCBI lineage: Bacteria > Pseudomonadati > Pseudomonadota > Alphaproteobacteria > Acetobacterales > Acetobacteraceae > Sabulicella > Sabulicella flocculans. The sequence goes on from NZ_JBJJBR010000005.1 coordinate 154,559, forward strand.
ATGTGCAGCAGCGCGGCGGCGAAGGCGCCCAGCCCCACCTGCATCACCATGAAGCCCATCTGGGCGATGGTGCTCCAGGCCAAGTTCACCTTGACGCTGGTCTGCGTCAGCATCACCGCCGCGCCGAACATGGCGGTGAAGGCGCCCACCAGCAGCAGCAGGTCCAGCGCCCCGGCCGAGAGCGCCACCACGTCGGCCAGGCGCACCAGCAGGAAGCCGCCGGCGTTGATGATGCCCGCGTGCAGCAGGGCGGAGACGGGGGTGGGCGTCTCCATCACCTCGGTCAGCCAGGCATGGGCGGGGAACTGGGCCGATTTCAGCAGCGCGGCCAGCGCCAGACCCAGGGCGGCGGCGTGCAGCAGCCAGGGCGCCTCGGCCGGCGGGGGGGTCAGCGCGGCGCGGATGCCGGGGATGGTGGCCGCGTCCAGGCAGGCCCACAGCGCCAGGGCGGCCAGCACCAGGCAGAGATCGGCGCCGCGCGCGGCCAGCTGGTGCTTGCGCGCCGCCAGCACCGCGCCCGGACGGCCCGGATAGAACAGGAACAGCCGCTCCAGCGCCCAGCCGGTGCCGATGAAGGCCAGCACCAGCAGCACCAAGTTGCCCGAGAGCACCAGCGCCAGGGTGCAGAACAGCGCCAGCGACAGCCACTTCACGAAGGTGCCCTGGCGCGGCTCGCCATCCAGGTAGCGGCGGGAATAAGCCAGCACCACCGCCCCGATGCCCGATACCAGCAGGAACATCGGCGCCGAGACGGCGTCCAGCGTCACCACCGGGCCGGGCACGGCGCGGCCGCCGGCCAGCAGGGTGGCCACGGTCAGCGCCGCCACCGCGAAGGCGGCCAGCGCCGCCACCAGCGCCCACTGGCGCAGCCGGGCGGCGTGGCGGTCGGCCAGGGCCTCGGGCACCAGGGCGGGCAGCAGCAGGGAAAGCGGGGCCAGGGCGGCGAACCAGGGCAGCAGGTCGAGCATGGGCCGGGCTGTTACCCTTTCGTGATGCTTCGCGGAATGACAAAGATTGCAACCGACCGTTCGCGGAATCCGAAGCATGCCCAGCCTGAACTACCACCACCTGCGCCATTTCTGGACCATCGCGCGCGAGGGCGGGCTGACGCGGGCGGCGGCGGTGCTGCACGTCGCGCCCTCCGCCCTTTCGGCCGCGCTGCGGGCGCTGGAGGCGGAGCTGGGCCAGCCCCTGTTCGAGCGCCGGTCGCGCCGGATGGAGCTGACGGAGGCAGGGCGCATCGCGCTGGACCACGCCGAGACCATCTTCCGCACCGGGGGCGAGCTGCTGGACGTGCTGCGCGGCCAGGGCACGGCGCAGCGCCGCATCCTGCGGGTGGGCGCGGTGGCCACGCTGTCGCGCAACTTCGTGCTGGGCGTGCTGCGCCCCTTCGCGGGGCGGGGCGACGTGGAGTTGGCCCTGCGTTCCGGCACGCTGCGGGAGATGCTGGCGCTGCTGGACGCGCTGGCGCTGGACCTGGTGCTGACCAACGCCCCGGTGGCGGAGGCCGGGCGCACCAACACCCTGCTGGCCGAGCAGCCGCTGGCGCTGGTCGGCCGCCCCGGCAAGCGGCTGCGGCTGCCGCACGGGCTGGCCGGGGTGCCGCTGCTGCTGCCCGGCCCGGACAGCGCCGTGCGCCAGGGCTTCGAGCTGTGGCTGGACCAGGCCGGGGTGCGCCCGCGCGTGGTGGCGGAGGTGGACGACATGGCCCTGCTGCGCCTGCTGGCGCGCGAGGGGCACGGCATCGCCCTGGTGCCGCCCATCGTGGTGCAGGACGAGCTGCGCGCCGGGCTGCTGGCCGAGCGCGCCAAGGTGCCCGGCCTGCGCGAGGGCTTCTACGCCGTCACCCCGCGCCGGCGCTTCCCCAACCCGCTGGTGGCGGAGATGCTCGGTGGCGGGATTGCGGCGAAGGACGCCCCGGCGGCGCCATCCTCGGCGCGCAGCATGCGCGGCAAGGGCGCAGGAGGCCCGGTGACATGATCCGACGCATCGCGCTGGCCGCCGCCGCGGCGCTGTCCCTCTCGGGCGCCGCGCAGGCGCAGGGCTGGGGCTGGGAGGCGCCCAGGCCGCCCGGCTGGGGCTGGCAGCAGCCGGGCGACTGGCAGCACGGGGAATGGGAACGCGCGGAGTGGGAGCGGCGCATGGAGCGCCGCGAGATGCGCCGCGAATACTGGCGCCAGCAGCGCGAGATCGAGGCGCGCCGGGCCTACGAGGCCGGGCTGCGGGACGCGCAGCGCGGCCATGGCGGTTGGGGCTATTCGGCCCGGTAGTTCGGCGCCTCGCGCGTGATGCTCACGTCGTGGACGTGGCTCTCGCGCAGGCCGGCGTTGGTGATGCGGCGGAAGCGGGCATTGGCCTGCAGGTCGGCGATGGTGGCGGAGCCGGTGTAGCCCATCGCCGCCTTCAGCCCGCCCACCATCTGGTGGATGACCGCGCCGACCGGGCCCTTGTAGCCCACGCGGCCCTCCACCCCCTCGGGCACCAGCTTCATCTGGTCCTGGATGTCGGCCTGGAAGTAGCGGTCGGCCGAGCCGCGCGCCATGGCGCCCAGCGAGCCCATGCCGCGGTAGGATTTGTAGGAGCGGCCCTGGTAGAGGAAGGTTTCGCCCGGCGCCTCGTCGGTGCCGGCGAACAGGGAGCCCATCATCACCGCGGAGGCGCCGGCCGCCAGCGCCTTGGCGATGTCGCCCGAGTTGCGGATGCCGCCGTCGGCGATGCAGGGCACGCCGGATTCGCGCGCCGCCGCCGCGCCCTCCATCACCGCCGTCAGCTGCGGCACGCCCACCCCGGCGACGATGCGCGTGGTGCAGATGGAGCCCGGGCCGATGCCGATCTTCACCGCGTCCGCCCCGGCTTCGGCCAGGGCCAGCACGGCCTCGGGCGTGGCGACGTTGCCGGCGATGACCTGCACGGTGTTGCTCAGGCGCTTGATGCGCTCGATGGCCTGCATCACGCCCTGGCTGTGGCCATGCGCGGTGTCCACCACCACCACGTCCACCTCGGCGGCCACCAGTGCCTCGGCGCGCTTCAGCCCGTCCTCGCCCACGCCGGTGGCGGCGGCGACGCGCAGCCGGCCCATGGCGTCCTTCACCGCGGCGGGGAAGGCCTCGCTCTTCTCCATGTCCTTCACGGTCACCAGGCCGACGCAGCGGTTCTGCTCGTCCACCACCAGCAGCTTCTCGATGCGGCGGCGGTGCAGCAGGGCGCGGGCCTGCTCGGCCGTCACGCCCTCGCGTGCGGTCACCAGGTTCTCGCGCGTCATCAGCTCGTAGACGCGCAGCGAGGGGTCGGTGGCGAAGCGCAGGTCGCGCGAGGTGATGATGCCGACCAGGCGGTTGGTGCCGGGCTCGACCACCGGGAAGCCGCTGATGCGGTGGCGCTGCTTCAGCGCCAGCACGTCGGCCAGGGTCTGGTCCGGGTGGACCATCACCGGGTTCACCACCATGCCGGACTCGAAGCGCTTGACCTGGCGCACCTGCTCGGCCTGCTCCTCGGCGGACAGGTTCTTGTGGATGACGCCGATGCCGCCGCGCTGGGCCATGGCGATGGCCATGGGCGCTTCCGTCACCGTGTCCATCGCCGCCGAGACGAGGGGGATGTTCAGCGCGATCTCGCGCGTCAGCCGGGTGCGGGTGTCGGCCTGGGAGGGGAGGACCTGCGAGTAGGCGGGCAGCATCAGCACGTCGTCGAAGGCGTAGGCCTCGGCGATGCGGATGGGTTCGACGGCGGGGGTGGCCATGGCGGTGCGGTCTCGGGATGCCTTGGCGCGCCTTCCTACGCCCGGGGCGGCAGCGCGTCCATCCCTCGGAACCCCATGGCGACCACGTAGAGCTCGGAGGAGCCCTTGCGGCTGGCCGGCGGCTTGGCGTGCGCCACCTTGGCGAAGCCGGCCTTCATGCGCGCCAGCATGCCGCGCTCGGCGCCGCCGGCGAACAGCTTGGTGCAGAAGGCGCCGCCGGGGGCCAGGGTGCGTTCCGCGAAGTCCAGCGCCAGCTCGGCCAGGGCGGTGATGCGCAGGTGGTCGGTGGCGCCGTGGCCGGTGGTGTTGGGCGCCATGTCCGACAGCACGAGGTCGGCCGGGCCGCCCAGGGCGTCCAGCACCGCGCGCTCCGCCGCTTCCTCGGTGAAGTCGCCCTGCAGCAGGGTGGCGCCGGGGATGGGGTCCATCTCCAGCAGGTCCAGGCCGACCACGCGGCCGCGCTCGCCCGCCACCCTCAGCGCCACCTGCGTCCAGCCGCCGGGGGCGGCGCCCAGGTCAACCACGCGCTGGCCGGACTTCAGCAGGTGGAACTTGGCGTCCAGCTCCAGCAGCTTGAAGGCGGCGCGCGAGCGCCAGCCCTCGGCCTTGGCGCGCTTGACGTAGGGGTCGTTGAGCTGGCGCGCCAGCCAGCGGGCGGAGGCGTTGGAGCGCGCCTTCGCCGTCTTGACGTTCACGTGGAGGTTGCGCTCGGCCATCGGGGGGACTTAGTGAGCCCGGCGCCGCCCGTCACCCCGCATCAGGCGCATGAGCATCCCCTCGCGCAGGCCGCGGTCGGCCACGGTGAGCGATTCCACCGGCCAGAGGCGGCGGATGGCGGCGTAGACGGCGCAGCCCGGCAGCACGAAATCCGCCCGTTCCGGGCCGACGCAGGGGTGCAGGGAGAGGCCGTCGCGGCCCATGCAGAACAGGCGGGCCAGCGCGGTGTCGGCCGCGTGGCCCGGCAGCTCGATCCCGTCCACGAACTGGCGGCGGTAGCGCGGCAGGTCCAGCACCACGCCGGCCAGGGTGGTGACGGTGCCGGAGGTGCCGATCAGCCGCACGCCGCCGCGCGCCACCTCCTGGCGGATGCAGTGCAGGCGGTCGAAGGCGGCCAGGCGCTCCGTCACCTCGTCCGCCACCTCCAGGAAGCCTTCGGGCGAGTAGCAATCGGCGCCCGCGCGCTCGGCCAGGGTGACGACGCCGTAGGGGATGGAGGCGTAGCCGATCAGCTCCGGCGCGCGGCCGGCGCGGATCCAGGCGATCTCGGTCGAGCCGCCACCGATGTCGAACAGGATGGCGCGGCGGTCGCCCGGGGCCAGCAGCGGGGCGCAGGATTCCATCGCCAGCTCGGCTTCCTCGCGCGGGGTGATGACGCGGGGGCGCAGGCCGGTCTCGGCGGCGACGCGGGCCAGGAAGGGGGCGCCGTTGGAGGCGCGGCGGCAGGCCTCGGTGGCCACGGCGGCGAAGTGGCGCACGCGGCGGCGGGTCAGGCGCTCGGCGCAGGCGGCCATGGCCTCCAGCGTGCGGTCCATCGCGGCGTCGGACAGCGCGCCGGTGCGCGCCAGCCCCTCGCCCAGGCGGACGATGCGCGAGAAGCTGTCCACCACGCGGAAGCCGCCGCGGGCGGGAACGCCGACCAGCAGCCGGCAGTTGTTGGTGCCGAGGTCGAGGGCGGCGAAGAGCGCACCGTCCTCGGCCCCGCTCCGGGAGTCGAGGAGGGCGGGGGCGCGCATGTGGTTCCAGGGTGTCTGACCGGGCGCGATGGTCGGGCATGGCGGGGCGGCGCGCAAGCCGGAAATGGCCGGGGGTTGCGGCGCGGGGGCGGCCGCGCTATGTGGCCCGCGACCGCGCGAAGCGATCCCGTGCTGGGGGATAGTTTAGCGGTAGAACTCCCGGCTCTGACCCGGGCAGCCTTGGTTCGAATCCAGGTCCCCCAGCCAATCCCCTTCCTTCCCGAGCGAGCATCCCCAAGCCCTGGCACCCGGTGGGCGTGCCGGCGCTTCCGGGGCAGGATGCACCGATGACCCGACATGTCGTCTTCGACGCCTATGGCACGCTGCTGGACGTGCATTCCGCCGTGGCGCGCCATGCGCCGCGGCTGGGCGGGGCCGCGCCGGCCATCTCCGCCCTGTGGCGGCAGAAGCAACTGGAATACTCCTGGGTGCTGTCCGCCACCGGCGCCTACGAGGATTTCGCCGTGCTGACCGCGCGCGCCCTGCGCTTCGCGCTGGACAGCCACGGCCTGCGCGACGCTGCGCTGGAGGAGGCGCTGCTCGACGCCTATCGCCGCCTGGACGCCTTCCCCGACGCCGCGCCGACCCTGGCGCGGCTGCGTGCGGCCGGGCGGGGCGCCGCCATCCTGTCCAATGGCGAGCCGGCGATGCTGGCGGCGGGGCTGGCCTCCGCCGGGCTGGCCCTGGAGGAGGTGATGAGCGTGCATGGCCTGCGCCGCTACAAGCCGCATCCGGAGGTCTACGCCATGGCGGCATCCCGCCTGGGGGCGGCTCCGCAGGACATCGCCTTCGTCTCCGCCAATGCGTGGGACGCCTTTGGGGCGGCGCGCTTCGGCTTCCGCGCCTTCTGGCTGAACCGGACGGGCGGGCCGGTGGAGTACGGGCTGGACGGCATCGCGACGCCCATCGCCTCGCTGGAGGCGCTGCCATGACGCCCGAGGCGCGCATCGCCGCCGCCATCGCGTTGCTGGAGGGGGTGGCGGCGCAGCCCCGCCGCCCGGCCGACGCCATCGCCGCCGAGTTCTTCCGCGCCCGCCGCTTCATCGGTGGCGGCGACCGGCGGGCGGTGAGCGACCTGGCCTGGGGCGCGCTGCGCCAGCGCCTGCGCTTGGAATGGCACCTGGCCGCGGTTGGTGCGCCGGCCACCCCGCGGCTGCTGGTGCTGGCGCAGATGGTGCTGGGACAGAAGGTGCCGGCCGCCGCCGCGCTGCGCGCCTTCGCCGGCGGCCGCTTCGGCCCCGAGGCCGCCAGCCCGGCCGAGGCCGCCGCCGCCCGCGCCCTTGAAGGCCGCCCGCTGGCCGACCCCGCCATGCCCGAGGGCCCGCGGCTGAACCTGCCCGAATGGGCGCTGCCCGGGCTGCGCCGCCGCTTCGGCGAGGCGCTGGCGGCCGAGGCCGCGGCGCTGGAGGGCGTGGCGCCGCTGGACCTGCGCGCCAACGCCCTGAAGGCCACCCGCGCCGCCGTGCTGGCCGGGCTGGGTGCGCCGGCCGAGGCCACCCGGTTCTCGCCCTGGGGGGTGCGGCTGCCGCCGCGCACCTCCGTGGCGGCGCACCCGTTGTTCAAGGACGGCGCCGTGGAGGTGCAGGACGAGGGCAGCCAGCTGATCGCCGCCCTGGTGGGGGCGCAACCGGGCATGCGGGTGGCGGATTACTGCGCCGGTGCGGCAGGGAAGACCTTGGCGATGGCGGCGAGCATGGACAATCGCGGGCGCATCGTGGCCTGCGACGTCTCGGCCGCCCGGCTGGCCGGGGCGGACAAGCGCCTGCGCCGCGCCGGCGTGCACAACGCCGAGACGCACCTGCTCTCGCCCGGGGATCGCTGGGCCAAGCGGCGCGCCGGGCAGTTCGACCGCGTGCTGGTGGACGCGCCCTGCACCGGCACCGGCACCTGGCGCCGTAATCCCGACGCGCGGGTCCGCACCACCGGCGCCGACCTGGCGGAGCTGGTGGCCAAGCAAGGTGAAATTCTGTCCATCTCGGCGCAGCTGGTGCGGCCCGGCGGTAGGCTGGCCTACGCCACATGCTCGCTGTTGCCCGAGGAGGACGAGGACCAGGTGGAGCGCTTCCTTGCCGCGAATCCGGCCTTCCAGGCCGTGCCGCTGTCGCGCGCCTGGGCGGAGGCCGGCCTGCCCGGCGCGCCGCCCTGCGACGGCCCGCACCTGGCGCTGAGCCCGGCGGCGCACGGCACGGACGGCTTCTTCTGCGCGGTGCTGGAGCGCGCCGGGTGATGGTGACCATCCGCCGCGCCCGCCCGTCCGACGCGCTGGCGATGGCACGCGTGCACGTGGCGGCGTGGCGGACCACCTATCCCGGCATCCTGCCCGATGCCTACCTGGCTGGGCTGTCGGTGACGCAGGAGGCGGCGGGCTACCAGCACGGGCTGGCGATGGGCCGCGGTGGGCATGCCGGCTTCCTGGCGGTGGCCGACGGCGCCGAGGCCCCGGGCGGCGGCGTGGTGGGCTTCGTGACCGGGGGCCTGGCGCGCCGCCCCGGCATCGCCGAGGGCGAGGTGGAGACGCTCTACCTGCTGGACGACTTCCGCGAGCGCGGCATCGGCCGGCGCCTGATGCGCGCCATGGCCAGCCACCTCGCGAGCCTGGGCGCGGCGAGCGCCTTCGCCTGGGTGCTGGAGCAGAACCCCAGCCGCTTCTTCTACGAGCGCCTGGGCGCGCGGCCGGCGGCGCGGGAGGAGATCCGCTTCGCCGGGGCGGCCCTGCCGCAGCGCGCCTACGCGTGGGAGGCCATCCACACCCTGCTGACCGCCACCGCCGCCAGCCCGCGCGGCGGCTGACCTCCTTCCCCACAATGGCAAGGGCGGGTTGACCGGCGCCGCGCCGGCCCTCCACCCTGGGAAGGAGAGACAGGGGACCCGCGATGCAGCTGACCATGCCGGAGGAGATCATGCTCCTCCTGCTCGATGACCGCACCGGGCGGCCGATCGGGCTGCCGGCGCCGGCCGGCGACTACGCGCTGGCCAGCGCCATGCTGATGGAATTGTCCTTGCAGGGGCGGGTGGACACCGACATGGAGCGGCTGGTGGTGGCCAACGCCGCCCCCACCGGCGACGACGCGCTGGACGAGGCGCTGGCGATGATCGCCGCCAGCCCGGTGGTGCGCGACAGCAAGCACTGGATCGTCGAGCTGGGCCGCCGCGCCACCCATTTCCGCGAGCGCGTGCTGGAAAGCCTGGCCGGCAAGGGCGTGCTGCGCAAGGAGGAGGGGCGCTTCCTCTGGGTCTTCCCCGACCGCCGCTATCCCAAGGGCGCCGAGGGCGCCGCCGAGGTGAAGGAGGTGCGCGCCCGCCTGCGCGAGGTGCTGCTGGAGGACACCATCCCCGAGCCGCGCGAGTCGCTGATGATCGGGCTGGCGCGCGCGGCGGGGCTGGTGCCGCTCATCCTTTCGCCCGCCGAGCAGGAAGGCGCGGCGGCGCGGGTGGACCAGGTGGCGGATCTGGAGGAGCTGGGGCGCTCGCTGTCCTCCGTCACCAAGGAGGTCTACGCGATGATGCTGGCCTTCGCCGGCGCGCACTGAGGCGCGCCGGGCGGGCAGGGGCCTCTACTGCGCGGTGGAAGCGCGCTGGAGATAGGCCATCAGGTCGTTCAGCTGCTGCTCGTTGCGGATGCCCACGAAGCTCATGGAGCCGCCGGGCACCACCGCCTTGGGGTCGGCGAGGTAGGCGCGCAGCGTCGCCTCGTCCCACTTCAGCCCGGCCGCCGCGCGCTCGCGCATCGGGGTGGAGTAGCGGAAGCCCTCGACCTTCGCCGCCTCGCGGCCCCAGACGCCGTGGAGGTTCGGGCCGACGCCGTTGCGGCCGCCCTGGTTGATGGTGTGGCAGGCCCGGCACTGGTTGAACACACGCTGTCCGGCATCGGCGTCCTGCGCCGCGGCGGGCGCCAGGGGGGCGAGCAACAGGGTGGCGGCGGCGATCAGGGCACGCATGCGGCGACTCCTTTGGTGGTCATGGGCATCATGGGACCGAACGTGCCGGGCGCAAGCCGGGTTGGCGGGCGTGGCTCAGTCGCTCGCCATCACCCGGACGTAGCGGCCGGGCGCGTCCTCCAGCACCGGCAGCTGGCCGCCGCCCGGCACGCGGGCCGGCACGCGCTCGTCGCCCAGCTTGGTCACCCAGCGCTGCCAGTCCGGCCACCAGGAGCCCGCCATCTCGGTGGCGCCCTTGAACCAGTCGTCGGGCGAGGGGGGCAGGTCCTCGTTCACCCAATGCCCGTACTTGCCGGAATCGGGCGGGTTCACCACCCCCGCGATGTGCCCCGAGGCGGCGAGCACGAAGCGCACCGGGCCGGAGTAGATCTGCGTGCCGCGGTAGGTGCTCTTCCACGGCGCGATGTGGTCCTCGCGCGTGGAGATCATGTAGGTGGGCACCTTGATGCGGCGCAGGTCGATCGGCGTGCCCAGCAGGGAGATGGCGCCGGGCTTCACCAGGTCGTTCTGCTGGTACATGCGGCGCAGGTAGAAGGAATGCATGCGCGCGGGCATGCGGGTGCTGTCGTCATTCCAGTAGAGCAGGTCGAAGGGGAAGGGGTCCTGGCCCAGCAGGTAGTTGTTCACCACGAAGGACCAGATCAGGTCGTTGGCGCGCAGCATGTTGAAGGTGGTCGCCATCTCCGAGCCGTCGAGGAAGCCCCGGCGGTTCATCTTGTCCTCCAGCGCCTTCAGCTGCTCCTCGTCGATGAAGACGCCCAGCTCGCCCGCTTCCTCGAAGTCGGTCATCGTCACGAAGTAGGTGGCGGACTTGATGCGGTGGTCCTTGCGGGCGGCCATGTGCGCCAGGGTGGTGGCCAGCAGCGTGCCGCCGAGGCAGTAGCCGATGGCGTTCACCTCGCGCACGCCGGTGGCTTTCTCGATGGCGTCCAGCGCGGCCAGCACGCCCTCCGTCATGTAGTCCTCGAAACCTTTCTCGGCCAGCGCCTCGTCCGGGTTGACCCAGGAGCAGACGAAGACGGTGTGGCCCTGCTCGACCGCCCAGCGAATGAAGGAATTCTTGGGCCGCAGGTCGAGGATGTAGAACTTGTTGATCCAGGGCGGAAAGATCACCAGCGGGCGCTTCAGCACCGTCTCGGTGGCGGGGGCGTACTGGATCAGCTGCATCAGCGGCGTTTCGAACACCACCTTGCCAGGAGTGACGGCGATGTTCTCGCCCACCTTGAACTTGGTGTCGTCCGTCATGCGGATGCGCAGCTTGCCCTTGCCGCGCTCCAGGTCGCCCAGCAGGTTGCTCAGGCCCTTCAGCAGGTTGGTGCCGCCGGTCTCGGCGGTGCGGCGCAGCACCTCCGGGTTGGTCATCACGAAGTTCGCCGGGCTCATCGCGTCCACGAACTGGCGGGTGTAGAAATCCACCTTCTGCGCCGTCTTGGGGTCCAGCCCCTCGGCCGCGTTCACCGCGCTGGTGAAGTAGCGGGCCGAGAGCAGGTAGGACTGGCGGATGAAGTCGAAGACCTCGTTCTCCCGCCACGCGTCGTCCTTGAAGCGGCGGTCGCCCTTGGGCTCCTCGATCACCGGGCCCACGCTCTCGCCCATCATGCGGCGGGCGGTGTTGGACCACAGAGTCAGGTAGTCCTGCCAGAAGCCGATCTGCGCCTGCACCAGCCGCGCCGGGTTCTGCATCAGCCGCGCCGTCATCTCCATGAAGGCGTTGCCGATGTTCAGCGGGTCGGCCTGCGGGCTCTCCTCCGCCTGGCGCTTCAGGAAGTCGGCGACGATGCGCTGGCCGCGCTCCGCCACCTCGGCCATGGTGCGCGTCACCAGGGCGGGGTCGGGCAGCTTCACATCGGGGCCCGTGTCGTTCTGGCTCAAGCTTCGCCCCTTTCGCTCTCTGGCGCGGCGGGCCGCGGCGCTCTAGGGAGGGGCGCCATCCCGCAGGGACCGCCGCCGCCGATGAGTGCCCCGATCCGCAGGAATCCTCGCCCCGAAGGTAGGCGGCGCGCCTGGGCGCTGCAAGCGATGGCTTGCCTGGCGCTCGCCGCCTGCGGCGCGCCGGAAACCCGCCCCGACCCCCTGCGCTTCCTGCGCGACGCCACCGGCGCCGCCGCCGACCAGCGGCTGCTGCCGCCCGGGATGGACCGCCCGACGCCGAGCCTGGCCAGCGTGCCGCCGCCGCCGGAGCGGCCGGACACCACCACCCGCCAGGCGCTGACCCGCGCGCTGGAGGCCGACCGCGCCGCCGCCGCCCAGCCCGCCCCGCCGGCCGCGCCCACCCTGCCGGACGGGCCGGTGCCCGGCGCGCCGGTCATGGCT
>NZ_JBJJBR010000006.1:0-150373 GCF_045449635.1 Sabulicella flocculans
CCTGCTGCTGGGCGCCGCCGCGGCCTTCGCGCAGCCCGCCCCCTCCGCCCGCGGCCAGTCGCCGCTGGGCACCGCCGGCTCCGCCCCCATCGGCGCGGCGGTCGGCGCGGGCGCCGTGCCGCGCGCGCCCGGCGCGGGGGAGCTGCTGGCGCCCGGCCCGGCGTCGCTGTTCGCCACCGACCCCAACGCCGCGCCCAGCGCCCCCGGCTCCTCGCGCGTCGAGACGCGAACCCTGCGCCAGCTGGGCCTGCGCGGGCCGATGCAGCTGCGCGGCACCACCGACCTGCAGGGCATCCTGTTCGGCGTGCGGGGCGACGAGGTGGTGACGGATGCGCGCCTGACGCTGCAGGGCGCCACCTCGCCGGCGCTGATCCCCGAGCTGTCCCAGGTGGCGATCACGCTGAACGAGCAGTTCGTGGGCGTGGTGACGCCCGACCGCGCGCGGCCCGCCTTCGGCCCGCTGGAATTCCCCATCAACCCGGTCTTCTTCGCCGACGCCAACCGGCTGAACTTCCGCTTCACCGGCCGCTACGCCATCGAGTGCAACGACCCGCTGTCGGGCCTGCTGTGGTCCACCGTCTCCGACACCTCGACCCTGGCGCTGACGCTGGAGCGCCTGCCGATCGTGCGCGACCTGGCCCGCCTGCCCGAGCCCTTCTTCGACCCGCGCCTGCTGCGCGAGCCGCTGAACCTGCCGGTGGTCCTGGCCGACCCCGCGGGCAACGAGGCGCTGCGCGCCGCGGCGATCGTGTCGGGCTGGTTCGCGGTGCAGGCGGATTACCGCGGCGCCTCCTTCCCGGTTTCCTCGCAAATCCCGGCGCGCGGCAACGCGGTGGTGGTGTCCACCGGGGTGGACGCCATCCCGGGGCTGACGCTGCCGCGGCTGGAAGGGCCGACGCTGGCCATCATCCCCAACCCCAACGACCAGTGGGGGCTGCTGCTGGTGGTGGCCGGGCGCTCAGGCGCCGAGGCGGTGACGGCGGCCACCGTGCTGGGCGTGGGCCGCGAGGCGCTGACCGGCGAGCTGGCGACGGTGCAGCCCGGCGCCGTCCCGGCGCGCCAGCCCTACGACGCCCCGCGCTGGGTGCGCACGGAGCGGCCGGTGCGCTTCGGCGAGCTGGTGGACCCCTCCGAGCTGCAGGCCTTCGGCTACGTGCCGGCGCCCATCAACATCCCGTTCCGCACCGCGCCCGACCTCTACACCTGGCGCAACCGCTCGCTCGCCTCCAACGTGGCGTTCCGCTCGCCACCGGGGCCGATCACGGACGTGATGGTGTCGCGCCTCGACGTGTCCATCAACGACATCTACCTGCGCTCCCTGCCGCTGGCGCAGCCGGACGACTTCTGGCTGGTGAACTGGGTGCGGCAGCGCTTCACCCAGCCCGAGCGCGGCGAGGAGCGCGTGGGCCTGCCGCCCTACATGCTGTTCGGCCAGAACGAGATGCAGCTGCGCTTCGACATGCGCCCGCTGCACCGCGGCGACTGCGTGGCGGTGCCGGGCGACGTGCGCGCCTCGGTGGACCCGGACAGCGTCATCGACCTGTCCGACGCCTACCGCTTCACCACGCTGCCCAACCTGGCGCACTTCATCTCCTCGGGCTTCCCGTTCACGGTGCAGGCGGACCTGGCGCGCGCCGCCGCCGTGCTGCCCGAGCGCCCGACGGCGCAGGAACTGGAAACCTTTCTGACGCTGATGGGGCGAATCGCCGCCATCGTCGGCTACCCGCCGGTCAACCTCGCCATCGTGCGGCCCGAGGGGCTGGGCGAGGTGGCCGACCGCGACCTGATCGTGGTGGGGCCGCTGGGCCGGCAGCCCGCCCTGGCGACGCTGCTGCGCGACGGGCCGATCCAGCTGGAAGGCAACCGCCTGACGGTGGCCACCAACACCGGCTTCGGCAACATCCGCAACCTGTTCGGCGGCGAGCGCCGCTCCGAGCTGGACCGGGTGCAGGCGCAGCTGGCCCAGCCGGGCGAGGCGCTGGGCGCGCTGATCGGCTTCGAGAGCCCGTTGCGCTCCGGGCGCTCCGTGGTGGCGCTCACCGGCTCCACCGCCACCGGCATGGAGCAGATGCTGGCCGCGATGCGCGACCCCGAGCAGCTGCAGCGCATCCAGGGCGACTTCTCCCTGCTGGCGGGCGGGCGGGTGGACGCCTTCCGGGTGGGCGGCACCTACACGGTGGGCACGCTGCCGCCGCACCTGTGGCCGCAATACTACCTGGGCGGCAACCCGTGGGCGCTGCTGGGGGCGATGTTCCTGGCGCTGCTGCTCATCGCCGGGCCGCTCTACTGGCTGCTGCGCCGCCGCGCGCACCGCCGCCTGCGCGCGCGCACCGCGCCGAACTGAGGCGCGCCACACCGAGCGTGCCCCCGTGGCGCGCCACACCGGCGGGGCAGGGGGTGGTACCGGGGCCGGGCCATCCCGCCCTCGCGGCGGGACGGGATCCTGGCCCGGGCCCGTCCTGCGTGGCGTTGGTTTTGCGGCGCTGAAGGCAGCGCCGGAATTGGGCCGTCTCCCTGTCATGGCTGAAGGCGACCCGCGGGCTGGGCGGCCTCCGCATGGTCGCGCTGGGCCGCGTGCCGGTCGCCTGCGCGCTTGATGACCGCGGGTTGGGCGGCCTCTGCATGGTGGCGATGGGGGACAGGAAGGCCCGTTCGCCGTCCCGGCGGGATGAGACGCCAGGGCGGGCGCCGGCACCGCGATGTTGGCGTCCCAGTCGCCTGCGGTGACGCCCCGGCCGCCTTCCCCATCTGCACCGCCGCGGGCGGCCCTGAGGCAGCGGCGTCTCCCGGCCCGGCACCGGGCGGCGGCCGGCGGTGCGCCAGGGAGGTGACGCGGCAGGGGGTGCCCGCCGCCTGCGGGGGGCGGCGTGGATGCGTGACCCGCGGTGACGGAAGCGCCGCTGCGGTGGGCCGCCGCTCAGCGCGGCTGGAGCGTGACGGCCCCGGCCATGGTCGCGGCCTGGCGGCCCTGCAGGAAGGCGCGCTCCTCGGCGGTGATGGGCTGGGGCAGGCCGCGCTCCAGGATTTCCCACACCACCAGCTTCGGGCGGCTCTCGCGCGCCGTGGCGCTGGCGAACCAGTCGCGGGCGCCGCCGGTGACGCCGCCGCCGGCGCGGCCGAAATTCAGCACCGGCGCCCCCAGCGCCTCCTGCAGCGCGCCGTGGAAGTTGCCGTTCAGCGCGTAGGAGGAGCCCAGCAGCACCACCTCGGGCGCCGGCGCCTCGTCCAGCAGGCCGCCGCCGGCCTCCGGCACGCGGGTGGTGCGGGCGCGCTGCCGGTCGGGCGCCGGGCGCATCCAGTCGGGGGCGCGGTCCAGCCCCATCAGGCGCAGCAGGTCGCCGGCCAGCGGCGTCTCGGTGGCGGCGACCTCCGTGGTGATGCCGCCCTCGCGCCGCAGCGGCACGTCCTGCGCGGCGCGCGCCAGGGCGCCGGCAGCCAGGGCGGCGCCGCGGTGGTTCCAGTGGGTGTCGGTGCGCCAGTACACCGGGCCCTCGGCGCGGGCGCGGTCCAGCAGCGGCAGCCACTCCACCAGCCGCAGCCCGGCGCCCTGCAGGGCGGCCACGGCCTCGGCGTGGCGGCCCAGCGCCTCGGCGGCGTAGGCGTTGCCGCACAGCTGCGCCGCCTCCACCCGCGCCTTGTCGGGCGTCACCGCCAGCACGACGGCGATGCCCTCGGCCTCCAGCTGCCGGGCGACGCGGATGATGCCCTCCAGACGTGCGCGCTGGTTGGCCGCGGCGTCCGCCCAGGGGCGCAGCTCCTCCTGCAGGAACAGCCAGTCCCCGCAGCCCACCCGCACCTGCGGCCCGCCCGAGCCGAACAGCGCCCAGCGCAGCGCGCCGCCGGCCATGCGGAAATACGGGTCGGCCGGCAGGTCGTGCGCCATCACGTGGTTCAGCGCCGCGGTGGTGCGGCCGCCGACGAAGGCGGGCCAGTTCAGCACCGCCCCCAGGCGGCGCTGGGCGTCCTCCGTGCGCAGGGCGCCCAGCCCCTGCCAGAAGCCCCAGCCCATGAGCAGCAGGAAGAGCCCGGCATAGGTCCAGGCGGCGAGGGGCTTGCGCATCGCGTCCGCTCCGTCAGAACTGGAAGTACAGGAAGGGCACCGCGGCGCGCGAGTAGAGCAGCACCAGCGACGCGGCGAAGGCCAGGGCCGGGGCGGCCACCCAGAAGGCGCGCACCGCGGCCCCGCCATCGGGCAGCACCCCCGGCGGGCGCATGGCCCACAGCTTCGGCAGGTAGACGGCGAGGCAGCCCAGCGCCAGCACCGCCCACTGGTCGGGCGTCACCTGCCAGCGCAGCGCATCGGACAGCGCCCAGCCGTTCAGCCCCAGCATGCCGGCGTAGACGCGCACCGCCTCCTCCAGCGTGTGGGCGCGGAACACCACCCAGCCGATGATGACCGCCAGCATGGTCAGCAGGTTGCCCCACAGCCAGGGCATCCTGTCCCGCCCGGCCGACCAGGCGCGGTGCAGCGCCAGCAGGCCGCCATGCC
Source organism: Sabulicella flocculans (assembly GCF_045449635.1). Taxonomy (NCBI): domain Bacteria; kingdom Pseudomonadati; phylum Pseudomonadota; class Alphaproteobacteria; order Acetobacterales; family Acetobacteraceae; genus Sabulicella; species Sabulicella flocculans. The sequence continues at coordinate 4,490 of NZ_JBJJBR010000006.1, forward strand.
AGGCGCCCCACAGGATGAAGGTCCAGTTGGCGCCGTGCCAGAAGCCGCCGATCACCATGGTCAGCAGCAGGTTCACGTAGGTGCGCACCACCCCGTGCCGGTTGCCGCCGAGCGAGATGTAGAGGTAGTCGCGCAGGAAGCGGCTCAGCGTCATGTGCCAGCGCTGCCAGAAGGCCTGGATGGAGGACGCCAGGTAGGGGTGGTTGAAGTTCTCCGGGAAGCGGAAGCCGCACATCAGCGCCAGGCCGATGGCCATCAGCGAATAGCCCGCGAAGTCGAAGAACAGCTGCAGCGTGTAGGCGATGGCCGCCGCCCAGCCATCGGCGAAGGTCAGCACCGGCAGGCCGAAGGCGGCGTCCACCACCGGCTGCACCGTGTCGGCCACCAGCACCTTCATGGAGAAGCCGATCATGAAGCGCCGCGCGCCCAGGCCGAACAGCTCCAGCGAATGGGTGCGGTGGCGCAGGTCGTCGGCGATCTCGGCGTAGCGGACGATGGGGCCGGCGATGAGCTGGGAGAAGATGGCCTTGTAGGCGGCGTAGTGCACGAAGTTGCGGTTCACCGGCACGTCGCGCCGCCACACGTCGATCAGGTAGGACACGGATTGGAGGACGTAGAAGGACAGGCCGATCGGCAGGATGATCTCGCTCCAGCCGATGCCGTTGCCGCCGATGGCGCGCATCAGCGCGTTGAAGGTGTCCACCCCGAAGTTGGCGTACTTGAAGTAGGCCAGCACGCCCAGGTTGGCGACGAGGCCGAAGGCCAGCCAGCGCCCGCCCGCCGGGGTGTCCTTGTTGCCGGCGCGGTCCATCGCCTGGGCCACCAGGAAGGTGCCGAGCGTGACGCCCACCAGCAGCAGCAGGAAGTCCACCCGCCACCACGCATAGAATGCCCAGGAAAGCAGGAGGATGGGCCAGTTCCGGTGCCGCGCCGGGGTGAGGAAATAGATCGCGAAGAAGATGGGAAGGAACAGAAACAGGAACTCGAAGCTCGCGAAGATCACTGGCCCCTCCGACCCTCGCGAAGCCCCTGCGGCCGCCCCCGTCCGCAACTTGTGGATGCATCGCGCCTCTGCTACCCGACGCCTTCGCAGGAAGAGGCGGCACATGCAAGACGCGGGCAAACCCTCAATGACCTCGGGCGCCACGCGGCGCGGCGCGATGCTGGCGGGGCTGGCGCTGCCCTTCCTCGGCGGCGCGGCGGCGGCGCAGAACCAATCCCTGGTTGTGGTCGGCAAGGACCGCTGGCTGTTCCCCGCCTGGGACCGCGTGAACCAGGCGCCCGACGGGGCGCGCATCCGCGGCGTGACTGAGGTGCTGAACCAGGCCGTCGCGCTGCTGAAGCAGGCGAACGTGGAGACGGCGATCGGCCTGATCCCCTCCAAGGGCCGCGTCTACCGCCAGCACCTGCCCGATTCGCTGCGCGTGAACGCGGAAACCGACCGCCGCTACGCCCTGCTGCAGTCCGAGTTGCGCCGCCCCGGCACGCTGGTGCCGGACCTGGACGCGCCGTTCCGCGCAGCCGCCGCCAACGCCCGCCCGCCGGAGCAGCTGTTCTTCCGCACCGACACCCACTGGGCGCCCGCGGGCGCCGAGCTGGCGGCGCGCGAGATGGCCAAGGCCATCCGCGAGCGCTTCCGCCTGCCCGCGCACCGCGGCGGCGGCACGCCGCTGGGCAACCCCGTCGCCGCCACCAACAACAGCGGCGACCTGGTGCGCTTCCTGCCGGCCGCCGAGCGCGCGGCCTTCATCCCGGAGGAGTACCGCCAGCGCGGCGCGGCGCAGCGCCCGGCCGCCGCTCTGCTGGCGGAGGACGACGGCGACGTGACGGTGGTGGGCAACAGCTTCGTGCAGCCGCGCTTCGGCTTCCCCGACGTGCTGTCGAACCAGCTGGAGCGCCCGGTGCGGCTGGCGTGGAACGTCAACAACATCGGCCCGTTCTTCACCCTGCTGGAGCACGTGCGCTCCGACGCCTTCCGCCGGCAGAAGCCGCGCGTGCTGGTGTGGATGCTGCTGGAGATGGACGCGGAGAACCTGCCCAATTCCGGCTCCTGGGGGCAGAGCGCGATGGCGCCGGCCGCCTTCACCACCGGGCTGCGCCAGGCGCTGGGGGTCTGATCGATGCGCCGCTCCCTCCTGCTGCTGGCCGCGCTGCTGCCGGCGCTGCCCGCCGCCGCCCAGCGCGAGGTCTATGACCCCGAGCCGCCGCGCGGCTCCGCCTACCTGCGCTTCGTCAACGCGACGGGGGGCGAGGTGGAGGTGCGGCCCGACTTCGGCCCCGCCCAGCGCCTGCCGGCCGAGTCGGCGCGCCGGGTCGGCGCCTATGCGGTGGTGGAGAACGTGGCCGGGCGCCGGCTGTCGGTGGAGGTGCGCGCCGGCGGGCGCAGCGCCACCACGGCGCTGACGCCGCCGGCCGACGGCTTCATGACGGTGCTGGTGATGCCCGGCCCCGGCGGCGCGCCCGTGATGTCCCCGGTGACGGAGGAGATGAACTTCAACCGCGCCCGCGCGCGCATCGGCTTCTACAACGCCGTGCCGGGCTGCGAGGGCGGCGGGCTGCGCCTGCACCCGGACGGCCCGGCGGTGTTCGAGGGCGTGGCGCCCGGCGCGGCGCGCAACCGCAGCGTCAACCCGGTGAACGCCGAGGTGGCGGCGGGCTGCGGCGGCCGCACCGCCCCGGTGCTGCGCCTGGAAGGGCTGGAGGCCGGGCAGAGCCACAGCCTGTTCCTGTTGCCCGAGGGCGGCGCGCTGCGCGGCCTGCTGGCGCGCGACGTCACCACGCCCTGGCGGCGGTAGCGCCGGAAACTACGTATTCCCGGCGCGTGGGGAATCCGGGCAAGGAAGGGCGGGGTTAAGGGGTGGCCGCGATCAACACCGCGCACGCGACGATGTTCCGGGTCCTGCTGTCGGCAGGGGCCCTGCCGCTGGCTGGCGGCGCCGCCGTGGCGCAGCCGCCGCCTGCCCCGCCGCCTGCCGCCTCGGCGGGCACGCCGGCCGGACTTCCTGCGGGCACGCCGGGTGGTCCTCCTGCGGGCGCGCCGGGTGGCCTCCCTGCGGGCGCGCCGGCTGGTTCTCCTGCGGCTGCGCCGCCTCGTGCCCCGGCGGGAACGCCGGCCGGAGCCTCCGCGGCCCTTCCCGCCGGGCGCTCCGTCGCCGCGCTGTTCCAGCAGGCCGCCTACTGGCGGGCGCAGAACCGGCAGGACCGCGTGCTGGCCGCGCTGGAGCGCATCCTGTCGGCCGACCCCAACAACCTGGAGGCGCTGGTGCAGGCGGCGGAGGCCGCGGCCATCGGCGCCCAGGCCGGCCAGGCCCGCGCCTATGCCGACCGCCTGAAGGCCCTGGCCCCCGACGACCCCCGCATCCCGCGGGTGGAGGCGACGGTGCTGGTGGCGGCCGAGGGCGCGGCCGCGCTGGGCGAGGCGCGCCGGCTGGCCGCCGCCGGCCAGCGCGAGCAGGCGCTGGCGCGCTACCGCTCGCTGTTCCGCAACGACCAGCCGCCGCCCTTCCTGCTGGCCGAGTACTGGCTGCTGTACTCCGAGCAAAGCGACGCGGCGTGGGACGAGGCGGCGGCGGCGATGCAGCGCGCCTCCGACGCCGCGCCGCGCGACCTGGCGCTGCGCCTGGCCTACGGGCGCATGCTGACCTACCGCGAGTGGCGCCGGGCCGAGGGCATCCAGGTGCTGCGCCAGCTGGTGTCCGAGCCCGCCGTCTCCGCCGCCGCGCGCGCCGCGCTGCGCGACGGCGTGCTGTGGGAGGGCGACGGGCCGGAGGTCATCGAGGAACTGCGCGAGCTGCTGCGCACCTCGCCGGGCGACCAGGAGCTCCAGGCCAAGCTGCGCCGGTCGGAGGAGGTGGTGCGGCCGCTGAACCGCACCTTCGCGTGGTCGCTGATCGCCGACCGCAACTACGCCGAGGCCGAGCGCCGGCTGCGCGCCCTGCTGGAGGAGGACCCGCGCGACGTGTGGTCCATCATGGGCCTGGCGCTGATCCGCGGCATCCAGGGCCGGCGCGAGGAGGCGATGCGCCTGCGCGCCGAGGCCACCGGCATCCAGCCCGACCTGGAGGAGGAGTTCCGCCGCGTCACCGCCTTCCTCGACGACGGCTCCCAGGCGCCGCGCAACGTCCGGCTGCCGGGCGGGCGCGGCTTCGACGCGCGGGCCTTCGTGCCGGCCTCCACCCTGGCGCGCCGCGCGCTGGAGCGCGGCCGGCTGGACGAGGCCGAGCGGCTGGCGCGCCGCGCCGCCGGCGGGCGCGGCGACGACGCCGCCCAGGGCCAGATCGTGCTGGGCCAGGCCGCGCTGCGCCGCGACGACGCCGCAGGCGCCGAGGCGCGCTTCCGCGCCGCGCTGGCCCTGCGCCCCGGCGACCGCGAGGCCACCCAGGGCCTGTACTTCGCCCTGCAGAACCAGGACCGCTTCGCCGAGGCGGAGGAATTGCAGCGCCGCGCCGGCCTGCCGGAGGCGCCGGGCGGCAACGTCCGCCGCGCCTTCGCGCTGCGCGACGCCGCCACCCGCATGGCCGGCGATGGCCCGGCCATCGAGGCGCTGCAGGAGGCGCTGGGGCTGGACCCGGGCAACGTCTTCGTGCGCCTGGACCTGGCGCGGCGGCTGCGCCGGGCGGGCGACGCCGCGGGCGCGCGCACCATCGAGGAGCAGATGGCCCGCAGCGGCCAGGCCGAGGCGCTGGGCATGGCCGCGCTGCTGGCCGCCGACGAGGACCGCTTCGGCGAGGCGGTGGGCCACCTGTCGCGCATCCCCGACCGCGTGCGCACCAGCGACCAGGCCCGCCTGCTGGCGCAGCTGCGCGCCGAGGTGCAGGTGCGCCAGCTGGAGGGCCAGGCCCGGCTGGGCGCCCCCGGCGCGCGCGAGGCGCTGCTGGCCCTGGCCGCCCGCCCCGACCCCGCCGGCGCCAGCGGCGCCAACGCCGCGCGCGCCTTCGGCCGGCTGAACGACCGCGAGGGCGCGGTGGCGGCGGCGCGCGCCGCCCTGCTGGCCAACCCGCGGCTGGACGGCAACGCCCGGGTGGAGATCGCCGCCGCGCTGGCCGAGGCGCAGGCCACCGCCGAATCCACCCAGCTGCTGGACACCGCCGAGCGTGCCGGCGGCCTGTCGGCCGAGAACCGCCGCCAGGCCACCTTCCTGCGCGAGCAGGCGGCGGTGGGCCGCGCCGACCGCCGCACCGCCCAGGGCGACGTGGCGGGCGCGTGGGAGGAGCTGGCGCCGCACCTGCGCGGCCCCGCCGCCTCGCCCAACGTGTCCACCGCGCTGATGCGCACCTACGCCCGCGCCCGCCGCTACGCCGAGGCCAAGCAGGTGGCCGAGGCGCTGCTGGCGCGCGACCCGCTGGACGCCGACATCCGCGCCTCCGCCGTGGACCTGGCGGTGGAGATGGAGGAGTACGGCGTGGCCGAGGCGCTGCTGGCCGAGGGCCGGCGCTTCGACGTCGCCTCGCCCCAGCTGCTGCTGGCGGAATCCCGCGTGGCGCGGGCGCGCCGCAACCCGGTGCGCGAGCTGCGCGCGCTGGAGGCCGCCACCCGCATGCGCCTGGAGCAGCTGCGCGTGGGCGGCGAGGCGCAGCAGGCGGCGCTGGCGGCCGAATACCTCTCGCCCGCGCGGGCCGGGCTGCGGCCGCTGCCCGACATGGCCGACCCGCAGACCGCCCAGATGCTGCGCGAGATGGCGCGCGCCCGCGACGAGGCGGCGGCCTGGATCCAGGCCGGGGTGCAGGTGAACGCGCGCTCGGGCGAGGCCGGGCTGTCGCGCGCCACCACCCTGGCGACGCCGGTGGAGGTCTCGGCGCCGGTTCCCGGGCTGCAGGGGCGGGTGAGCCTCGCCACCGGCTCCGTCACCATGTTCCAGGGCAACCTGGGCAGCGCCAGCGCCAGCGGGCGGCAGTTCGGCACCAACGCCCTGGCCAATGGCCGCCCCCTGGGCGCGCCGGACCGCCAGCAGGCGGGCGCGCCGCTCTCGGTGGGCTACACCGGGCAATGGGTGCGCGCCGACATCGGCACCACGCCGCTGGGCTTCCGCCGCACCAACGTGGTGGGCGGGGTGGAGGTGGTGGTGCCGCTGCACGCGCGCGCCAACCTGCGCCTGCTGGGCGAGAACCGGCCGGTGACCGACAGCCTGCTCTCCTACGCCTCGCTGCGCGACCCGCTGTCGGGGCAGAGCTGGGGCGCGGTGACCCGCGCGGGCGGCCGCGGCCAGCTGGAGGTGTCGCTGACCCCGCGCACCGGTCTCTACGCCGGCGGCGGCGCCTATGCCCTGGGTGGCCGGGGCGTGCGCGACAACAGCATGTACGAGGTGTTCGGCGGCGCCTTCCACCAGCTGTGGAACACCCCGCGGGAGACGCTGTCCGTCGGGGTGGACCTGCGGCATTCGGCCTTCGACCGCAACCTCGCCTTCTTCACCCTGGGCCATGGCGGCTACTTCAGCCCGCAGCGCTCCAACGCCGCCAGCCTGCAGGCCGACTGGCGCAAGCAGCTGGGCGACTGGACGCTGCGCGCCGTCGGCTCGGTGGGCTGGCAGTGGTACTACAGCCGCTCGGCGCCGCTGTTCCCCAACGACCCGGGCCTGCAGGCCCAGGCGGAATCCCTGGCGGCGGCGGACCCCTCGGTGCCGCCGGCCAGCTTCGCCTCGCAGCGCGCCTCCGGGCCCACCGGCAGCCTGTTCCTGAACGCCGAATACGCGCTGGCGCCGCAATGGCGCGTGGGCGCCGCCGGGCGCTTCATGCGCGTGGGCGACTACGAGGACGTCTCGGGCATGGTCTACCTGCGCTACCGCCTGGACCCGGCGGCGCGCGACACCTCCCCCCTGCTGCGGGAAAGCCCGCGCAGCTCGCCCTATGGCAGCTTCCCCTTCCCCGGGGCGGTGAACCAGGGGCGGCCGGAGCCGGTGACCCTGCCTTTGGGCGGCAGCCGGCCTATCTGGTGACCGCATGACCCTGCTTCCCACCGCGGCGCCGCCGCCCGCCCTGCCCCCGCCCGACACCGCCGCCGACCTGGCCTGGCTGGCGCGCCGCGCCGTGCCCGCGCCGTGGCGCGTGCTGCTGGGCGCCCTGCTGGAGGCGCTGCCCGGCGGGGCCGAGGCCCGCGCCGAGACCCTGCGCGCCGCCGGCGCCCGCCTGGCCGCCGCCGCCCCCCTGCCGCCCTGCGCCACGCTGGAGGAGCTGGAGCGCCGGGTGAACGACGCCCTGGCGGCGATGGACTGGGGCCACGCTGCCTTCTTCCTGGAGCTCGGCCGCGGCGTGCTGGTGGTGCGCCACCGCGCCGCCCCCTGCATCCCGACGGCGGAGGACCCCCAGGGCGCCTGGGTGGCCGCCGTGCTGGAAGGGCTGCACGAGGCCTGGCTGGCCGGCCAGGCGCAGCTGGCGCCCGCCCCGCGCCTGCGCCGCCTGTCGCACGAGGTGGGCTGCACGGTGCTGGCCACGGGCTGACGCCGTGCGGCGGCGCCTGATGCTGCTCGCTGCGCTGCCGGCCCCGGCCCTGGCGCAGGGCGGGACCAACGGCCCGCTGGAAGGCCCCGGCGGCTGGTTGTTCGCCCCGTGGGAGCGCCCGGACCGCATGGAGCTGCGCGGCATGCCGCGCGTGGCCGCCCTGTTCCGGCAGGTGGCGGCGCTGCTGGCCGCGGCCGGCATCCGCCCCGGCTTCCTGCTGGTGCCGGCCAAGGCGCGGGTGCACCGCGACAGCCTGCCGCCCGGCCTGTCCTTCACGCCGGAGGGCGCGCGCCGCCACGCCGCCATGCTGGAGGAGCTGCGCCCCGCCTTTCCCCTGCTGCCCGACCTCGACGCCGCCTTCGCCGCGGCGCGGCAGGCGCAGCCGGGGGAGGAGCTGTTCTTCCGCGCCGACAGCCACTGGCGGCCCGAGGCCGCCGCCCTGGCCGCGGCGGAGGTGGCGCGGCTGCTGCCCGCGGCGGCGCCGCTGCCGCCGGCCCGCGCGCTCGGCCTCGCGCTGGGCCCGGAGGAGACGCGGCTGCGCACCCAGCTCGACCTCGCGCAGCTGCTGCCGCCGGCACGCCGCGCCGCCTTCCCGCCCGAGCCCTACCGCATCCGCCCGCCGCAGCGCGCCCGCCCCTCCGCCCTGCTGGACGCGGCGCCGGCCGAGGTGGCGGTGGTCGGCTCCTCCCTGGTGGCGCCGGAGCTGAACTTCCACGCCGAGCTGTCGGCCCGGCTGGGGCGGCCGGTGTCGCTGCACTGGCGGGTGCAGACGCGCGGGCCCTTCGACATCCTGCTGACCTACCTGCGCGGCGAGGGCTTCCGGCAGGAGCGGCCGCGGCTGCTGCTGCTGTGCCAGCCCGAATCCGGGCTGATGTTCGGCCCGGAGAGCCGCGCCGTGTACCCGGAGACCGCCATGGCGCCGGAGGCCTTCCTGGCCGGCGTGCGCCAGGCGCTGGCCCCGTAGCCACCGGCGGCGCGCCGGCGCATGCTGGCCCGCGGGCGAGACGTGGGAGGGCCAGGGGATGCTGCCGGAAGGCGCGGAGATCGTCGCGGAGGGGCTGCGCTTCCCCGAGGGGCCGGTGGCGCTGCCGGACGGCGCGGTGGCGCTGGTCGAGGTGGCGGGCGGGCGCGTGGCGCGGGTGGCGCCCGACGGCGCCGTCACCACCATCGCCACCGTGGGCGGCGCGCCCAACGGGCTGGCGGCGGGGCCGGACGGCTCCTTCATCCTGTGCAACAACGGCGGCTTCTCCTGGCACGAGGAGCCGGGGATGCTGCGGCCCACCGGCCAGGCGGCCGATTATTCCGGCGGGCGCATCGAGGCCATCGCCGCCGACGGCACGGTCCGCACCCTGTACCACCGCTGCGGCAACCATGCCCTGCGCGGGCCCAACGACCTGCAGCTGGACGGCAAGGGTGGCTTCTGGTTCAGCGACCTGGGCAAGGTGCGCGGGCGCGACCGCGACCATGGCGGGGTGTACTGGGCGGCGCTGGACGGCTCGCGCATCGTGGAGGCGGCGTTTCCGGTTCCGGGCGGCGCCAACGGCATCGGCCTTTCGCCCGACGGTGAGAAGCTCTACGTCGCGGAAACGGAGACCGGGCGGCTGTGGGCCTTCGACATCCTGGGCCCCGGGCTGCTGCACAAGTCGCCCTGGCCCTCGCCGCATGGCGGCAACCTGCTGTGCCAGTTCCCCGGCTTCCGCCGGCTGGACAGCCTGGCGGTGACGGCGGAGGGCAACATCGTCGTGGCGACGCTGGTGAGCGGGGAGGTCACCACCGTCTCGCCAAGCGGGGAGATCCTGGACGTGGTGCGGATGCCCGAGCGCATGCCGACCAACATCTGCTTCGGCGGGCCGGGGATGCGCACCGCCTGGGTGACGCTGTCCACCACCGGCCGGCTGCTGCGCATGCCCTGGCGCGAGGCCGGGCTCAGGCTGCCATTCGCATAGGCGGGGCGGCCAGGGCGGCTTCCAGCACCGGCCAGGCGGCCGGGCGCGGCGGCAGGGCGGGCGCCAGGCCCAGCTCCAGCATCCAGGCCTGGCGCAGCGTGGCGGCGCGGCGCAGCAGCGGGGCGGGCGCCGCTTCCTCCGGCGTGCGGAAGCCGGCCAGCCGGCAGGGGCGCGCCATGAAGCGGGCCAGGGCGGGCGAGGCCAGCAGCGGCAGGGCCACCGGCAGCAGCCAGGGCAGGGCGGCGGGCGCCGCCAGGGCGGGCAGCAGCAGCAGGGCGCTCAGCGCCATGTGCGCGCCGTGCTGGCGCAGCGCCGTGCGCCAGGGGGGCACCGCGCCCTCGCGCCCCTGGGCGGCCCAACCGGAATCCCTGCCGCGCAGGATGTCCCACACCTGCCGGCTCTGCGTCACCATGCCCAGCGGGGCCAGGGCGGTGGTGAAGGCCAGCTCCAGCGCCGCCCCGCGCGCGGACAGGCGCAGCCCGGGCAGCTTGGGCAGCAGCAGCAGCGCGAAGGTCAGCGCCAGCAGCGCCGCGCCGGGCTGCGCCAGCCCCATCACCGCCTGGACGGCGCCCAGCGCCAGCAGCGCCAGCCACAGCGGCGAGGCGAGGTAGGCCAGCATCCCGTCCAGCAGGTGCAGGCGCGACAGCGGGTGCAGCCCCGGCGCGGCCAGCAGCGCCGCGTGCTGGATGTTGCCCTGGCACCACCGGCGGTCCCGCGCCGCGGCGGCCGCCAGGGTCGGCGGCCCGGCTTCCCAGGAGCCGCCGAGGCCCGGCGCCATGTGCACCCCCCAACCGGCGCGGCGCAGCAGCGCGGCCTCCACGAAGTCGTGGCTCATCACCGGGCCGCCGAAGGGGCGGCGGCCGGGCAGCTCGGGCAGGCCGGCCGCCGCGGCGAAGGCCTCCGTGCGGATGATGGCGTTGTGGCCCCAGTAGTTCCCGGCCTCGCCATGCCAGGCGACCAGGCCGCGGGCGATGGCCGGGCCATGCGCGCGCGCCGCCCATTGCTGCATGCGCGCGAAGCGGCTGCGCCCGCCCGCCAGCAGCGGCAGGGTCTGGACCAGCCCGGCGCGCCGGTCGGCCTCCATCATCGCCGCCAGGGCGTGCAGGGTGGCGGGCTCCATCACGCTGTCGGCGTCGAGGATGACGAAGTGCTCGTAGGCGGCGCCGTGGCGGCGCACCCAGTCGGCCACGTTGCCGGCCTTCTTGCCGGAATTCTCCAGGCGGCGGCGGTAGAACACGCCCTCCGGGTGCCGGGCGCGCAGCCGCTCGGCGGCCTCGGCCTCGCGCACCTGACAGGCGGGGTCGGTGCTGTCGCTCAGCAGGAACAGGTCGAAATGGGCAGCGAGCCCCGCCTGGGCCAGCGCCTCGCGCGTCGCATCGGCGGTGGCGAAGACCATCGCCGTGTCCTCGTTGTGCAGGGGCAGCAGCAGGGCGGTGCGGCTGCGCAGGGGGCCGGGGGCGGGCGGCTGGGCCGGGCGGTGCAGCCAGCCCGCCACGGTGGAGGCGGCGGACAGCGCCAGCCGGGCGAACAGCAGCAGGAACACCGGCATGGCCAGCAGGTCCGGCCATTGCCAGCCATCGCCGCCCAGCCCCGCGGCCAGCAGCCCCGCGGCCAGCGCGGTCAGCGCCAGGGCGGCGGCCAGCACCAGGGCGCGGCGCCGCGCCACGCCCGCCACGCCGGGGTGCGGCGCCAGTTGCCCGCGGTCGAAGCGCTGCGCCGGCATGGGCAGCGGGGCGGGGGGCGGCGTGTCGCGGCGGGGGCGGATGGCGTTCATGCGGGCAGCCCGATGGCGGTTTCGGAAGCGGCGGTGCCGTCGGCCCGCCGCAGCCGCGCCTGCCCGCCGGGGGCGAGCAGCAGCCGCGCCTCCGCCTCGCTGGCCTCGAAGGCCAGGATGCCGTGGCCCTCGGGGCGGGTGGCGGCCAGGGCGGGGCCGGCGAAGCGCAGCGCGGTGCCCAGGGCCTCGCGCCGGGCCGAGGCCAGGCGTGCCAGGCCGGGGCGGGCGGGGGCGTCATCCGCCCAGCGCAGGCGCCAGGCGGCGCGGAAGGGGCGGCCGGCGGGGATGGGCGCCGCCGGCTGCCAGGCGCAGGCGATGGTGTCGTGGTACTCGTCGCGCGCCGGCAGCTCCAGCAGGCGCAGGTGGCCCGGCCCCCAATCCCCCAGCGGCTCCACCCACAGGGAGGGGCGGTCGCCGTAGCGCGCCTCGGGGTCGGCGAAGGCGGCGGGGCCGCGGCGCCGTTGCAGCAGGCCGAAGCCGCGCGGCGAGGGCAGGGGGATGTCGGTGATGCGGGGGGCGGCGGGGTTGTCCAGCGGGCGGGCGCGGCGCTCGCCGGCCGCGTCCTCCCAGGCCAGGGTGTCGCTGTCATGGACCGCCGGGCGGGGGTCCCGCGCGTGCGGCGTGTTGAACCAGAACATGGAGGAGGCGGGGGCCACCCCCAGGGCAAGGAGGTCGTGCCGGGGGAACAGGGTGGCGTGCAGCTCCAGCACCGTTTCCGCCCCGGGCGCCACCGTGATGCGGAAGGCCCCGGCCAGGGAGGGACCGTCCAGCAGCGCCCCCACCCCGTCCCCCGCGAGGCGGAACAGGCGGAAGGCCGGGAATTCCTCTACCCCGCCCAGCCCCAGCGACACCGCGCGGGCGGAGACGCCATAGGCGTGCCCCCGCCCCAGGGCGCGGAAATAGGAGGCGCCGAGAAAGGAGACCACCTCGTCCGGCCGGCCCGGCGTGTTCAGCTCCCCCACCAGGCGGAAGCCGCTGAAGCCCAGGCCGGGCGGGGCGTCCTGGAACTCGGCGCCGGGCTGCCAGGGGGTGCCGTCGAGTTCCAGCGCCACCGCATCGGGGAACAGGTAGCCGCGCGGGAAAGGATGCACGGCGAAGGGGCCGGAGCGCCGGGGCGTGCCGGTGAAGGGGTGGCGGCGCCACTGGTCGTAGTCCCAGCCGCGCGCCGCGGCCGGCAGGTCATCCGGCGGCGGCTGGAAGGGGCGGGCGGCGAGGGCCTGCGCCATCGCCTCCAGCCCTTCGGCCGCCGCGCCGGCGCCGGGCATGACCGCCCCCGCCAGCGCCGCCAGCATCGCCTGCCTGCGCCGCACCCCTGCCTCCGCAACCTTCCGATGGGGGCGCAACGATGGGTGGCGCGCCCGGGTTGCGGTGCAGCATAGGGGCGGTGGGTCAGTAGGCGCGCGCCTCCTGCCGCCGCGCCGGGGCAGCGGCGCCGCGCGCCTCGGCCGCCGCATCGTGCAGCGCCTGGACGTAGTCGGCCGCGACCTCGGCGTGCAGGGGGTTGAGGTGCAGGTGGATGCCCTCGGGCTCCGCCTGGCGGGACACCAGCCAGCCGCGCCGCTCCAGCCCCTCGGCGATGGCGGCGATGGGCAGGGCGGGGTCCAGGCTGCGATAGACCAGGATGGCGTGGGTGCCCGGCAGCGCCTCCAGCCCGGGGATGGCGGCGATGCCGGCGGCGATCTCCGCCCGCGCGGCCATGATCTGCGCGGCGCAGCGGCGGTAGCCCTGCATCCCCAGGTGGCGCATCACCGCCCAGGCGCCGGCCACCGCCCCGCCGGGCCGGGTGCCCTGGGCGGTGTGGGCGGCGTAGAGGCCGCGCGCCCAGGCGCGGCTTTCGAAGCGGTGGAAGCGGCGCAGCGCCTCGTCTCGCACCAGCAGCAGCGAGGCGCCCTTGGGCGCCATGCCGTGCTTGTGGATGTCGGCGCTGATGCTGGTGACGCCCGCATGAGCGGCGAAGTCCCAGGCGGGCAGCCCGTCGAGGAAGGGGTTGAGGAAACCGCCGACGCAGGCATCCACGTGCAGCCACGTCCCGCGCGCCTGGGCCAGCGCGCCGAGTTCCGCCACCGGGTCCACCGTGCCGAACGGGTAGCAGGGGGCGGAGGCGACCAGCGCCACGGTGCGCGCATCCATCGCCGCCGCCATGGCCGGCACGTCGGCCACGCGGTCGGCATTCACCGGCACGCGGCGCGGCTCCAGGCCCAGGTACCAGCAGGCGCGGTCGAAGGTGAGGTGGGCGGTGTCCGGCAGCACGACGTTGCCGCCCGCGATGCCGGCCTTCTCCCGCGCCGCGAGCATGGCGAGGAAGATGCTCTCGCTGCCGCCGGAGGTGAAGGTGCCGCCGGCGCCCTCGGGCGCGCGCAGCAGGTGCAGGCCCATCCCCACCACCTCGCCCTCCAGCCGCGCCAGCGAGGGGAAGGCGCGCTGGCCGAGGTTGTTCTCCGTCCAGAAGCGCCGATAGGCCTCCTGGCCCACGCGCTCGGTTTCCTCGTCCAGCCAGTAGAAGAACACCGCCATGCGGCCGCGCCGCCAGGAGACGTCGCGCGCCTTCGCCGCGTCCAGCGCGGCGCTGAGGGCGGGCCAGGATTCGCCCTGCTCGGGGATTGGCATGCGGTCTTTCCTCCCAACGGCGTTTCCGCCACACCATCACGCGACAGGCGCGGGAGGCAACCGATGATGCTGGGCATGGTGGGTCTGGGGCGGATGGGCGCGAACCTGCTGCGCCGGGCCATGGCGGCAGGCATCGGCGGCGCCGGCTTCGACCGTGACGCCGCCGCCGTCGCCGCCCTGGTGGCCGAGGGCGCGCGCGGCGCGGATTCGCTGCCCGCCCTGGTGGCGCTGCTGCCCGCCCCGCGCACCGTCTGGGTGATGCTGCCGGCCGGCGAGATCACCGAGGCGGCGCTGCGCGAGCTTCATGCCCTGCTGGCACCCGGCGACACGATCATCGAGGGCGGCAACTCGCTGTACAAGGACAGCGCGCGCCGCGCCGCCGAGGCCGCGGCGAAGGGGCTGCGTTACCTGGATGTCGGCACCTCCGGCGGCGTCTGGGGCCTGCAGCGCGGCTATTGCCTGATGATCGGCGGCGAGGACGCGGCGGTGCGCGACCACGACGCGCTGTGGCGCGCCCTGGCCCCCGGCGAGGCCGCCGCGCCGCCCACGCCGGGCGCGGCGGGCGATGGCCGTGCGGCGCAGGGCTACGTGCATTGCGGGCCTTCGGGCGCCGGGCACTACGCCAAGATGGTGCATAACGGCATCGAGTACGGGATGATGCAGGCCGTGGCCGAGGGGTTGGACCTGCTGCGCCGCGGCCCCTTCCCGGCGATGCCGCTGCCGGAGGTGACGGAGGCGTGGCGGCGCGGCTCCGTCGTCTCCTCCTGGCTGCTGGACCTCACGGCCCAGGCCCTGGCGGCCGACCCGGAGCTGAAGGAATACGGCGGCGTGGTGAGCGACAGCGGCGAGGGCCGCTGGACGGTGGACGCGGCGGTGGAGCACGCCGTGCCCGCACCCGTGCTGGCGGCGGCGCTGTTCGCCCGCTTCCGCTCGCGCGGGGTGGAGAACTTCGCCGACAAGGCGCTGAGCGCGATGCGCAAGGGCTTCGGCGGGCACCTGGAGCCGAAGGCGCCGGATGCCTGAGGTCTCGCGCCCCCAGGGGCGGGGCGTGCGCTCCGCGCGCCTGGCTGGCGCCGCGCCACGGCTGCGCGGGCGGGTGGGCGGCGGGCTGCGCCGTGCGCGGCCGGGGCGCCGGCTGACCGTGTCCTCGCGCCCGCAGGTGCCGCGCGCGCGCCGCCCGGATGCCGCCCGTGTCTGAACCCCTCCACCTGCTCGTCATGGGCGTCTCCGGCTCCGGCAAGTCCACCCTCGGCGCGCTGCTGGCGGAGCGGCTGGGCCTGCCCTTCGCCGATGCCGACGCCTTCCACCCGCCGGCCAACATCGCGAAGATGTCCGCCGGCATCGCGCTCACCGACGCCGACCGCTGGCCCTGGCTGGACGCGCTGGGCGAATGGCTGGCGGCGCGGCAGGGCGGCGGCGTCGTCGCCTGCTCGGCGCTGAAGCGCGCCTACCGGGACCGGCTGCGCGCCCACGCGCCGGGGCTGCGCATCGTCCACCCGCATGGCGAATTGCCGCTCATCGCCGCCCGACAGGCGGCGCGCGAGGGCCATTTCATGCCGCCCAGCCTGATGGCCAGCCAGTACGCCACGCTGGAGCCGCCCGCGCCGGAGGAAGCCGCCCTGGTGCTGGACGTGGCCCAGCCGCCCGCGGCGCTGGCCGCCCGTGCCGCCGAATGGGCGCGCGGCGCGTTGCCGGGGGCATGAAGCCGCTGCTCCTCGCCGCCCTGGCGGCCCTCGCCGGCTGCGCCCCCGTGGTGGTGGTGCAGCCCTTCGCCTTCGACATCCCGCTCTGCGACGGGCGGTTCCAGGTGGCCAACCTGTCCGGCGCCACCCTGCGCCGGCTGGACGCCTGGCCGCCGGGGGGCGACCTGCTGGGCGCCACCCAGACCTTGCCGCCCGGCACGGAGGCGACGGTGGCCGCCCCGCCGCGCCCGCTGCGGGTGCAGGCCACGCTGGGCGACGGCCGGGTGCTGCGCCTGGATGGCTTCGACCCCTGCCGCGCCGCCCTGCTGCGGGTGGAGGATGCCGGGCTACGCCCCCAATAGGCCGGGGTTCACCATCATCGCCGGGTCGGGCCGGCCGTCCAGCACGTCCAGGATGTTCTGCGCGGCGATGCGCGCCATCCGCGCCAGCCCTTCCTCCGTGCTCGCAGCCAGGTGGGGCGAGAGGATGACGTTGGGCAGGCCGAACAGCGGGTGGTCGCGCGGCGGCGGCTCCACCTCCAGCACGTCGCTGCCATAGCCCATGACGCGCCCGGCGCGCAGCGCATCGGCCAGGGCGGCCTCGTCCACCACCGGGCCGCGGGCGGTGTTCACCAGCACCGTGCCGGGCTTCATGGCGGCGAAGGCGGCGGCGTCCAGCAGGTGGCGCGTCTCGGGGCGCAGGGGGCAATGCAGCGTCACCACGTCGCATTCCGCCAGCGCGGCGTGCAGGCCGCGCGCCGGCACCATGCCGTCGGCGGCCAGCCGCGCGGGGGTATAGGCGGGGTCCAGCACCAGCACGCGCATGCCGAAGGCCTGGCACAGCCGCGCCACGCGGGTGCCGATGCGCCCGTAGCCCACCACCAGCACGCTGCGCCCGGCGAGGTCCGCCATCGCCAGCTTCCCGCCCTTGCCCAGATCCTCCGGCCACCAGCCGCCGGACTTCACGCGCGCGTCGAACTGCACCGCGCGGCGGGCGATGGCGAGCATCAGCATCATCGCGTGCTCGGCCACGCTGAGGTCGTTGGAGCCGTTGGCGACCATCACCGCCACGCCGCGCGCGGTGCAGGCCGGCACGTCCACGCTGTCGAACCCCACGCCGTAGCGGGCGCAGACGCGCAGCTTCGGCGCGGCGTCCAGCGCCGCCTGGTCCATGCGCTCCAGCCAGCACAGCACGGCGTCGGCATCCTTCAGCGCGGCGTGGAACTGCGGCGGCGGCGGGTCGTGCAGGGTGGTCAGGGTGATGTCGGCGCGGGCTTCCAGCAGCGCGCGCCCGGCCGGGTGCAGGTCGCGGCAGAGCAGGACGTGATGGCTCATTCGCTGATTCTCTCGATGCGGTTCTGCTCCACCACCTGGCGCCAGCGCGCGACCTCGGAGCGCACGTGCCCGGCGAAGCGTTCCGGCGGGCCGCCCTCGGGCCGCGCGCCCAGGTCGCGCAGGCGGCGCTGCACCTCGGGGTCGTTGTTCGCCTCGTTCAGCAGGGCGTTGAGGCGGGCGACGATGTGCGGCGGCGTGCCGCGCGGCGCCATGTAGCCGAACCAGGGCTCGATCACGCTGTCCGCCATGCCGGCTTCCGTCAGCGTCGGCACCTCGGGCAGGGCGGGGTCGCGCCCGCGGCCGCTGACGGCCAGGGCGCGCAACTGCCCGGCGCGGATGGCGCCGATCAGGGTGGGCGTGTTCTCGAAGAACATCTGCGTGGCGCCCTGCATCACCGCCTGCATGGCGGGCGCGCCGCCGCGGAACGGCACGTGCTGCATGGACAGGCCCAGGCGCCCGTTCATGAACTCGCCCAGCAGGTGGTTGGAGGCGCCGAAGCCGGAGGAGGAGAAGTTGACCCGGTTCCCCTCGCGCCGCGCCCATTCCACGAACTGCGCGAAGTCCCGCGCCGGGTGGTCGACGCGCACCACCAGCGCGTTCATCACGCTGCCCGACCAGAAGACCGGCACCACATCCGTGGCGATGTCGAAGGGCATGCGCGCGTAGATGGAGGGGTTGATGGCGCAATTGCCGATGGTGCAGGCGCCCAGCGTCAGCCCATCCGGCGCCGACTGCGCCACCGCCGCCATGCCGATGTTGCCGTTGGCGCCCGAGCGGTTCTCCACCACCCATTTCTGCGGCAGGTCGCGGCTCGCGCGCTCGGCGAAGATGCGGGCGATCAGGTCGGTGGCGCCGCCGGGCGGGAAGGGGACGATGATCCGCACCGGGCGGTCGGGCGTCCAGTCCTGGGCGGCGGCCGGGTGGATGGCCGCGGCGAGCAGGCACAGCAGCGCGAGGGTGGCGCGGCGCATCGGGTTTCCTCCGGGTGTCGTTGGGGGGATGGTGGCGGGGGCGGCCGGGCCTGTCCATCGCCCGCTTGCGCCGCCGCGGCGCCGCCGTTAGTCTGCCCCGCATGGCCGAGCGCGCTGCACATTCCGTGCCGTCCGCCGGGGTGCTGCCCCGGGCGCTGGCGCTCGCCCTCCTTCCGCTTCGACTTCTCCGCCCCCGGGCGTGACGCGCTGCCGCGTGCGCGGCCTGCTCCACCCGGGGGATGACGGCGGAAACCCATCAAGGCGCGGAGCGCACCCATGAGCATCACCCACCCCTCCTTCGGCCGCATCGCCGACGACCGCATCATCATCTTCGACACCACGCTGCGCGACGGCGAGCAGTCGCCCGGCTTCTCGATGAACCTGAACGAGAAGCTGCGCATGGCCGAGGCCCTGGCCGAGCTGGGCGTGGACGTGATGGAGGCCGGCTTCCCCATTGCCTCGCCCGGCGACTTCGAGAGCGTCGAGAGCATCGCCAGGCGGTTCAGCAAGGACGGCCCGGTGGTCTGCGGCCTGGCCCGCACCGCGCCCGCCGACATCCAGCGCGCCGCCGAGGCCATCCGCCCGGCCGCGCGCAAGCGCATCCACACCTTCGTCTCCACCTCGCCGCTGCACATGCGCGTGAAGCTGCGCATGGAGCCCGAGGAGGTGCTGGCCCTGGTCACCGCCTCCGTCACCATGGCGCGCAACGCCACCGACGACGTGGAGTGGTCCGCCGAGGACGGCACGCGCACGGAGATGGAGTTCCTGTGCCGCTGCGTGGAGGCCGCCATCAAGGCCGGCGCCACCACCATCAACATCCCCGACACCGTGGGCTACGCGGTGCCGGAGGACATGGCGCGCATCTTCACCACCCTGCGCGAGCGCGTGCCGGGCGCCGATGGCGTCATCTTCTCCACCCACAACCACAACGACCTCGGCCTGGCGGTGGCCAACACCCTGGCCGCCATCCGCGCCGGCGCCCGGCAGGTGGAGTGCACCATCAACGGCATCGGCGAGCGCGCCGGCAATGCCAGCCTGGAGGAAGCGGTGATGGCGCTGCGCACCCGCGCCGACGCCATCCCCACCACCAACAACATCGTCACCACCAAGCTGCTGAAGATCTCCAAGCTGCTGGCCGCCACCACCGGCTTCGACGTGCAGCCCAACAAGGCCATCGTCGGCCGCAACGCCTTCGCGCATGAATCCGGCATCCACCAGGACGGCATGCTGAAGGACAGCTCCACCTACGAGATCATGACGCCCGAGAGCGTGGGCTGGACCAGCACCTCGCTGGTGCTGGGCAAGCACAGCGGCCGCGCCGCCTTCCGCGACCGGCTGAAGTCCCTGGGCTACGAGGTCGGCGACAACCAGCTGAACGACGCCTTCAAGCGCTTCAAGGACCTCGCTGACCGCAAGAAGGTGGTCTACGACGAGGACATCGCCGCCCTGGTGGATGACGAGGTGCTGCGCGCCGATGACCGCATCACCCTGGCGGGGCTGAACGTCTCCACCGGCATCGGCACCAAGCCGATGGCGACCGTCAGCCTGGAGGTGGACGGCGTGCGCCACGACGGCATGGCCATCGGCGACGGCGCGGTGGACGCCACCTTCAACGCCATCCGCGCCGCCTGGCCGCACGAGATCGCGCTGAAGCTCTACGCCGTGCAGAGCATCACCGGCGGCACCGACGCCCAGGCCCGCGTGACCGTGCGCTTCGAGGAGAACGGCAAGCTGGTGGACGGGCAGGCGGCGGAGACCTGCACCATCGTCGCCTCGGCGCGCGCCTACGTCACGGCGCTGAACAAGCTGCTGGTGAAGCGCGAGCGCACGGCGCCGCCGGCGGTGCTGAAGGCGGGGTGAGGGAAGGGGGGCGTCAGCCGGCTTCGTCGCCATAGGCGAAGCCGCGCAGCCCCTCGGCGTCGAGCAGGCGGATGCGGTTGTAGCCGCAGGCGATCCAGCCCTGCGCCTCGAAGGCGGCCAGCTTGCGCCCGACATGGTGGCGGGACAGGTTGGCCATCTCGCCGAGCTGGCGGTGGGTCAGCCAGAAGCCCTGTGGGTCGTCCGGCGTCACCTCCCCCAGCCCGAGCACCCGCAGCAGCACCGAGGCGAGCCGCCGGCCGGCATCGGGCGTCAGCAGGTCGCGCGCGATCCAGGCGCCCAGCCGGCTGGTGAACTCGCCGAGCTGGGCGACGCGGATGGCGACCTCCGGGTCCTCGCGCATCAGCGGCGCCAGCCGCGCGCGCGGCACGCAGAGCAGCCGCGCCGGCTCCAGCACGCGGTAGGTCAGCTCCTGCCTCCCGCCCGCCACCGCGGCCTTCAGCCCGAACCAGTCGCCGCTGCGCATGACGTGGCCCAGCAGCGCGGTCTGGCGCCGGTGCCCGCCCTCCGTGCCCACGGCACCCGAGACGATGCCGTAGAGCGCGGCGGAGTCGTCATCCATGCGGACCAGGCACTGCCCCGGCTCCGCCTCCAGCGGCACCGCCGCGCCGACCAGCAGCGCGCGGAAGGCCGGCGGCTGCTCCGACAGCCAGCCGCGCGCGGCGAACACGGCCTCCAGCCGGGCGGCGGCGGCGCGGGGCGCATTCGGTCGGGCCATCGGCGGGATTGCTACTTCGCGCAACATCGCCCTGGCAACTCCCTGCTAACGCGCGCCCAAACGGCATCGAGGGGCAAGCGACATGCGGCGAATCCTGGCATTGGGCCTGTTTGGGGCCCTGGCGGCAATGCCCGCCCGCGCGCAGGCGCCGGTGGGCGCCGATGACTTCCGCGCCGGCACGGCGGGGGCGCTGGCCCGGCTGTGCGCCGCGGGCGAGGCCGATCCGGCGCGTGACCTGGCGCACGGCTTCTGCCACGGGCAGCTCGCCGCCGTCGCGCAGCTGCATGGCGCGCTGACCCGCGCCGACGGCCCCTTCCGCCCCTTCTACTGCCCGCCGCCCGAGGCGCCGCGCATGGCCGATGTCGCGGCCCGCTTCGCCGCCTGGGCCGCCGCCGAACCCCGGCGCGGCGCCGAAGCCGCGGTGGACGGGCTGCTGCGCTTCGCCGCCGAGACCTACCCTTGCGCCACGCGCGGCGGCCGCCGGTGAGAAGGACGCACCCCATGACCCACCGCACCCTCCGCGCCGGCCTGCTGGCGCTCGTCCTCGCGGGCGGCGGCTGCGCCGCGCCCTACAGCGATTCCGGCCGCGGCGCCGCCACGGGGGCCGTCATCGGCGGCCTGGGCGGGGCGGCCATCGGCTCGATCTCCGGCGATGCCGGCTGGGGGGCGGCCATCGGCGCCGGGGTGGGCGCGCTGGGCGGCTACGCCGCCGGCCGCGCGCGCGAGGAGCGGCGCGAGGCCTATTGGCGCGGCCACCGCCACGGCCGCCGCGGCTGGTAGCACCCCACCACCCCCATCACCCAACCGGAGACTGCACCATGACCTTCCCCATCGGCCGCCGCCTGGCGCTGGGCGCCGGCGCCGCGCTGCCCCTGCTGGCCATCGCCCCGCGCCAGGCGCAGGCGTGCTCGCGCGCGCTGTGGAACTGGCCCGGCCTGGGCGTCTTCATCGGCCGCAACATGGACTGGTTCGAGGACACGGAGAGCAACGCCTGGATCCTGCCGCGCGGCATGGAGCGCGACGGCGGCGCCGCGGTGAACCCGCTGCGCTGGACCAGCCGCTACGGCAGCACCGTCCTCACCGTCTATGACAACACGATGGTGGATGGCGTGAACGAGGCCGGGCTGGCCGGGCACCTGCTCTACCTGCCCGAGGCCTCGACCGGCCCGCGCGACCCCGCCAAGCCCGGGCTGAGCATCGGCCAGTGGCTGACCTGGTACCTCGACACCTGCGCCACCGTCGCCGAGGCGGTGGAGCGCACCCGCGCCGAGCCGTTCCAGATCCGCATGGCGGTGGAGCCCAACAGCGGCAAGCCCGGCACCATCCACCTCGCGCTCAACGACCGCAGCGGCGGCAGCGCCATCCTGGAATGCGTGAACGGGCGCATCAGCGTCTACCATGACCGCCGCTACGTGGTGATGACCAACCAGCCCACCTACGACAAGCAACTGGAGAACCTGCGCCGCTTCCAGGGCTTCGGCGGCACCGACCCCCTGCCGGGCACGCATGAGGCCGCCGACCGCTTCGTCCGCGCCGCCTACTACGTCACCCACCTGCCCACCCCGCGCTCGCAGCGCGAAGCGGTGGCGGCCATCATGAGCGTGATGCGCAACGTCTCCGCGCCCTTCGGCGTGGCCGACCCGGCGCGGCCCAACATCTCCACCACCATCTGGCGCAGCGTCATCAGCCTGGAGCAGCGCACGATGTATTTCGACGGCGTCTACAGCGCCAACGTGTTCTGGATGAACTTCGGCCAGTTCGACCACGCCCCGGCCGCGGGGGTGCGGAAGCTGGCCATCGCCGGGAACTACGACCTGACCGGCGATGTCAGCAACCGCTTCGCGCCGGCCGCGATGTTCAGGCCGCTGCCGTCGAACGAGTGAAGGGCAGGGGCGCCACCCCTGCACCCCGCCAGGACCCCGCCTCGACTACGCCAGCGTCGTCAAGTCCTGGAACCAGTGCTGCGCCTGGGTGTAGCCGCGCACCCCGCGCCCCAGGGCGCGCGGGTTGGTGTCGTGCACCACGAACACCCACAGCGCCTCGTTCACCGCCTTCTCGTGCGCGCGGCGCATCAGCGCGTCCTGCTCGGCCACGTCGAAGCTCTGCATCGCGCGGTCCAGGATCGCGTCCATCTCGGCGTCGCGGTAATGCGCGAAGTTCACCCCCACCGGCGCGATCTGGTTGGAGTGGAAGAAGCGGATGAAGGCGTAGAGCGGGTCGCTCGTGAGATACGCCACGTTGTTGGCGGTGATGTTGCCCGCGCGCGCGATCTCGCCCAGCGCGCCCTGGCGCCAGCAGGTGTAGAGCACCTCCAGCTCCACCACCTGGAAATCCACCTGGATGCCGACCTCGCGCCAGGCGGCCTGCACGTACTCGTTCATCGGCATCGAGAGCATTTGCCCCGACCCGCCCGAGGGCACGATGAAGCGGGTGCGCAGCGGGTTGCGCGGGGAGAACCCCGCCTCGGCCAGCAGGCGCCGCGCCTCCGCCGGGTCGTGGCGGATCTGGAACTCGGGCCGGCCGAACCAGGGCGAGGACGGGTCCACCACGCCGACCGCCGGCTTGCCCAGGCCGCCGAGCAGCGCCACCACCTCGTCGCGGTTGATGGCGAGGTTGGCGGCGCGGCGCAGCCGGATGTCGCGCCAGGGCGAACCCTCGACCAAGGAGAGGTGGTAGTTCCACACGTGCGGCGTCACGTTCTCCATGACGCGCGCGCCGGACTGGCGCAGCCGCGGCACCAGGTCGGGCGCCGGGCTCTCGATGAGGTCGAGTTGGCCGGCGATCAGCGCGTTGGTGCGCGTGGTGGTCTCGGGCGCCACCACCAGCACCACGCGGTCCACCTTGGGCATGCGCGCGGGGTTCCAATAGGCGGTGTTGCGCACCAGCTCCGCGCGCTCGCGCGGGACCAGGCGGGCCAGGCGGAAGGGGCCGGTGCCGCTGGGCTCAACCGCGAAGCGGTCCCACGAACGCCCCAGCCGCTCATACTGCGCGGGCGAGGAAACCAGGAACCACAGCATCTGGTAGGGGAAGAAGCTGTCCACCGCCTTGGTGGTCACCTCCACCGTCATCTCGTCCAGCTTGCGCCAGGAGGCGACGGAGGGCAGGCGCGGCCGCACCTGGGCGGCCTGGCGGTTGTCGAAATGCGGCGCCTGCGGGTTCAGCACCTTGTCGAAGTTCCACACCACGGCGTCGGCGTTGAAGGCGCTGCCGTCATGGAAGAGGACGCCGGGGCGCAGGCGGAACACCCACTTGGTGCGGTCCGCCGGATTGGCCTCCCAGGAGGTGGCGAGGCCGGGAACCAGCTTCCCGGGCCGGTCGGCCACGTCCATCTCCCAGGCCACCAGCGGGTCGTACAGGGTGTGGCCGGTGAATTGGTAGGCGCCGGCGCCGCGGTCGGGCTGGCCGGTGGTCTGCGGCATGTCGGCCATGGAGATGCCGTAGCGCAGCACGCGCTCACTGCCTTGAGTCTGGGCAAACGCCTGACCGTCGGTGTAGGAAAGCGGCAGACTGGCCATTCCTGCGGCACCCAAGGCGGCCAGCAAGTCGCGGCGATTCAAGGAATCAGCGGTCATTCGGTGTCCCACCCGGCATGAGGATGCCGGGTGGGTTGCAAGTGCCGTGCCGTCAGAAGGCGAACCGCGTCCCCACCAACAGCGACCGCCCCGGCACCTGGAAGCCGTTGACCGGCTCCCACTTCGAGCCGCCCAGGTTCCGTCCCTCGGCGAAGGCGGTGACCTGGGGGGTGATGCGCCAGGAAGCGGTGAGGTTCAGCACCACCCCCGCCTTGTTCGCCCGCGGCGAGGCGCGGCTGGTGCCGGCATCATTGTAGGAGGCGAAGGCCCCCTCCGGGCTGCGGCCGGTGAACAGCAGCGTCGGCGCGAGGACCAGGCCGGGCAGCGGTTCGGCGCGGGCGGTCAGCGTCACCACGTGCTCGGGGCGGCGCGGCAGCGGGCGGCCGGTCACGTCGTCGCGCGCGTCGGTGATGGTCCAGGCGGCCTGGGTGGACAGCCAGGCGGCCGGGCGCAGCGCCAGCGCCAGCTCCGCGCCCTTGATCGCCGCGCGGTCCACGTTCACCAGCGTGTTGAAGCCGGCGTTGAAGTTGACCAGGTCCTCCACCCGGCTCTGGAAGAAGGTGGCGCCCAGCGTGGCGAAGTCGGCGCGGCCGAAGCCTGGCACGTCCAGCTCCGCGCCCAGCTCGTAGCCCAGGCTGCGCTCGGGCTTCAGCCCGGGGTTGCCGCGGAAGCTGGTGCCGATGGCGCCGAAGCGCTGGTACAGCGAGGGCGCGTTGAAGCCGCTGCCGCCCGCCGCGCGCAGCCGCATGTTCACCTCTGGCCAGTGCAGCACGGCGCCCAGCCGCCAGGTGGTGTCGTCGAAGCGGCCGATGCTGTCGTGCCGCCCGCCGGCCGAGAGATCCAGCCGGTGCCACACGCGGTACTGCACGGCGGCGTGGCCGGCGGTGCCGTCCTGCCTGGCGTCCACCCGGGTCTGGAAGGGCAGGCTGCCGGCCAGGCTGCGCGCCTCCTCATGGAAATGCGTGATGCCGAAGGTGGCCTGGCCGTCGCTGAGGGCGCCGAAGCCGGGCAGGCGCACGGCATTGCCCCAGTCCAGCGTGGTGCGCTCGCCACGGTAGCGGTCGGTGCCGGCGGCGGCGGAAAGCTGGTCGGGCAGGTTCTGGTACCAGCGGCGGTCGCTGGTGAAGGCCAGCCGCAGGCCGGTGGTCCAGGCGCCGCCGAGCAGCGTGGCCTCGCCGCGCAGCTGGCCCTGCCAGCGGCGGTCCTCGCCGGTGAAGTTGGGGTCGTCGCGCGGCACGGAGTCCAGCCCGGCGCGGTTCTCCCGCCAACGGACCAGCCCTTCGACGCGCATCCCCTCCGTCGGGGCCCAGCCGAGGCGGGCGGTGGCGGCGGCGGCGCGCAGCCCGTCGCGCTCATTCAAGCTGCGGGTGAAGCGGTCGGCGGTGGCGTTGAAGCCCTTTGTGGACAGCGAATTGGCGCTCCACAGGTAGTCGAAGCGCCCGACCGTGCCGGTGGCGCCGGCGCCGGCGCGCAGCGTGCGCTGGGTGCCGCCGGCCAGTTCGCCATAGGGCTGGAAGGCGCGGTCGGGCGCGGCGCGGCGCGTCACCAGGTTCACCACGCCGCCGATCGCCGAGGCGCCGTAGAGCGAGGAGGCCGGGCCGCGCAGCACCTCGATGCGCTCCACGTCGAACAGCATCTCGTTGCCGAAGTTGAAGGCGCCGTTGGGCTCGGAAGGGTCGTTCAGCGGCACGCCGTCCAGCAGCACCAGCGTGGAGCGCGAGGAATTGCCGCGCAGGAAGACGCTGGCCTGCTGGCCGGGCCCGCCGGCCTGCGCCAGCCGCAGCCCGGGCACGATCTGCAGGGCCTCGGCCAGCGTGGCGAGGCCGCGCTCCTCGATCTCGGCGCGCGTGATGACGGTGATGCCGGCCGGCACGCGCTCCAGCGCCGTGGGCGCGCGGGTGGCGGTGACGACGGTGTCGGGAATGGCGGTCTGCGCGAAGGCAGGGCCGCCGGCCAGGATGGCGGCGGTGGCGAGCAGGACAGGGCGCATCGGGGGATCCTCCGGGCTGCGCGTGACGTCGAGCCCCGGGCGGATGGGCGGCCCGTGGCGGCTGGCGTCATGTCCGCAACCGGACCCCATGGGTCCGTGGCGCCGGTGCACCCCGCCCGGCACGCGCGAAGACAACTCTGCGCCGGCCGGTCTCCTGGCTCGCGGGTCGCTGCCACCGGCCGCCTTCTCACGCCGCGCGGGCGCAATGGCATCTGGCCGGCGGCTCGCCGCCTACAGTTGCGGGGGCAGCGGCGGATTGGGCGGGTGTTCCCCGCCGTCGCGCCTTCCCGTTTCACCCCTCCTCGGGGCACCGTCGCATGGGCGGAAGGGTTACCGGCAAAAAGAAAGGCCGCCAACCCAGGGGGCGGCGGCCAAGTCATACAGGGAGGCTTCACGTCTGGGAGACGTGGGACCCGAAGGCCCCGCCGGCGCCGAAGCGCCGATGCCCCGCAACATAATGTCCCGGCCGTCATGCAGAAGGCGCAATCCTTCGCATCACCCATGCCGGGCGCGCATGATGGCTACGCCTGCTGCCCGGCCAGCTCCTGCACCAGGAAGTCGCGGAACACCGAGACGCGCTTGGAGGCGCGCATCTCCTCCGGATACACGAAGTAGGCGTTGATCTTGGGCGCCTTCAGCTCGGGCAGCACGGTGAGCAGCCCTTCCAGCTCGGGGCCCATGTAGTCGGGCATGGCGGCCAGGCCGAGGCCGGACTTCACCGCCCCCAGCATGCCGGACAGCGAGTTGCATTCCAGCGTGCCGCGGCGGCCCTGGCCGGGCTTGCGCCCCACCTCGGCCAGCCAGTTGATCTCCTCCACCGGCGGGCGGTAGTCGCCCCAGACGATCAGGCGGTGGGCGTCCAGCTCCTCCGGCCGCTGCGGGATGCCGGCGCGCTTCAGGTAGTCCTGGTGGCCGACGATGCGCCAGCCGAAGGTGGCGACGTGGCGCTGGATCAGGTCCGGCTGGCGCGGCGGGTGCATGCGGATGGCCACGTCGGCCTCGCGCATCGCCAAGTCCAGGTCGGCGTCGTCCAGGATCACCGAGACGTTGATCTCCGGGAACATCTCCAGGAAGCGATGGAGGCGCGGCGCCAGCCAGGAGGAGCCGAAGCCGGTGGTGGTGGTCACCTTCAGCCGGCCGGCCGGGCGCTCGCGCCCCTCGGTCAGCAGGGCCTCGGTCATCGCCAGCTTGGCGAAGACCTCCCGCACGGTGCGGTTCAGCGTCTCGCCCGCCTCCGTGAGGATCAGGCCGCGGGCGTGCCGGTGGAACAGCGGCACGCTCAGCGCCTCCTCCAGCGCCTGGATCTGGCGCGAGACGGCGGATTGCGACAGCGCCAGCGTCTCGCCGGCATGGGTGAAGGAGCCCGCTTCCGCCACGGCGTGGAAGACGCGCAGCTTGTCCCAGTCGAGCGGCATCACGCGGCCCTCTCCTTGCTGGTCTCGGTGCCGTAGCTGGCGGGGCTGGGGGCGCCGGCGGCGCGGTGCGCCAGCCACTTCTCGGCGTCCAGCGCGGCCATGCAGCCGGTGCCGGCGGCGGTCACCGCCTGGCGGTACACCTTGTCCGCCACGTCGCCCGCGGCGAAGACCCCGGGCACGGAGGTGCGGGTGGAGCCGGCCTCCACCGCGATGTAGCCGCCCGCGTCCATCGCCAGCTGGCCGGCGAACACCGCGGTGGCCGGCGCGTGGCCGATGGCGACGAAGACGCCGTCCACCGGCAGCTCCCGCCGCTCGCCGGTCAGGGCGTCGCGCAGGGCCAGGGCGCGGGCCACCGGGCGGGGCGCCTCGGTGCCCAGCATGGCCTCCGTCACCTGGTTCCACAGCACGGTGACGTTGGGGCGGGCGAACAGGCGCTGCTGGAGGATCTTCTCCGCCCGGAAGCTGTCGCGCCGGTGCACCACGGTGACGTGGCGCGCCAGGTTGGACAGGTACAGCGCCTCCTCCACCGCCGAGTTGCCGCCGCCGATCACCGCCACGTCCTTGCCGCGGAAGAAGAAGCCGTCGCAGGTGGCGCAGGCGGAGACGCCGAAGCCGGACAGCTCCTTCTCGCCCGGGATGCCCAGCCACTTGGCCTGGGCGCCGGTGGCGATGACCACCGCCTCGGCCGCGTACGCGTCGCCGGAGTCGCAATGGGCCAGGAAGGGCTCCCCATCGAATTCCACGCGGGTGACGAGGTCGTGCACGATGCGGGTGCCCACGTGCTCGGCCTGGGCGCGCATCTGCTCCATCAGCCAGGGGCCCTGCACCGCCTCGGCGAAGCCGGGGTAGTTCTCCACGTCGGTGGTGATGGTCAGCTGGCCGCCGGGCTGCATCCCGGCCACCAGCACCGGCCGCAGCCCGGCGCGCGCCGCGTAGATGGCGGCCGTGTAGCCGGCGGGGCCGGCCCCGATGATGAGGAGGCGGGTCGGGTGTGGGTCGGGCACGGCTGAATCCGGGCGTTGTCTCGCGTTGCGTGCATATCTGCCCATCCAGCCATGCGGAACAACCCCGGACCTTGCCATTTGCCAACTCCGCAATGATATTGCGCGGCATGCCTGACAGCAGCAAGGAACCTGCCGCCCGCGCCCGGGGCGACCTGGACGCGATTGACATGCGGATCCTGGCGGAGCTGCAGGCGGACGGGCGCATCACCAACGTGGAGCTGGCGCAGCGCGTCGGCCTCTCGGCGCCGCCCTGCCTGCGCCGGGTGCGCCGGCTGGAGGAGGCGGGGGTGCTGCGCGGCTACCACGCCGACATCGAGCCGGCGGCGCTGGGCTTCGAGGTGACCTTCTTCGCCGTGGTCGGGCTGGAATCGCAGAAGCAGGCGGTGCTGGACGCCTTCGAGGCCGAGGCCACCGCCTGGCCCGAGGTGCGGGAGTGCCACATGATCCGCGGCGGCGGCGACTTCCTGCTGCGGCTGGTGGCGCGCGACACCGCGCACGAGAACGAGCTGACCGCGCGCCTCACCGCCTCGCCCCACGTGCTGCGGGTGCAGACGCTGCAGACCATCCGCACCGGCAAGTTCGCCGCGGGCGTGCCGGTGGGCTGAGGCCGCGGCGCCGCGCATCAGGGCGCCTGCATGATCTCGTACAGCTCGTCCTCGACGATGCGCGCGGCCAGGGTGCCGTAGCCGGGGGCGGGCGGCATGGCCGGGTCGTTGGAGGGGCGGGCGCGCATGCCCCAGGCGGTGCTCCAGGAATTGCGCAGCAGGAAGTGCCCGCCGGCCGCCTCGTTCGCGTCGGGGCGGAAGCCCAGCACGCAGGCGGCGTGCCCGCCGGCCGGCACGAAGTCGGGGTCGCGTGGCAGCACCTTGCCGAAGGCCCAGCCCTGCGGGCTGCGCCAGGTGTCCTGCCCCGGCGGCGCCTCGGGGTCGCGCCACACGGCGCAGGTGATGGCGCAGGGGGCGGCCCGCGCGGCGGCGTGCAGCGCCGCGGCCACGAAGGGGAAGCGCGGCGCGTTCCCGCCCGGGTCCCAGGCGGGGGCGTCGGCGCGCAGCGCCCCCTGCCACAGCGCCGGGGGCGGGTCGGCCGCGCGGGGCATGGTGTCGGGCCATTCGGCGTGGCGCAGGATGCCGGGCTGGTGCAGCGCCGCGCGCGCCGCCAGCAGCTTGGTGCCGCCGGCGCCCAGCGGCCGGCCCAGCGCCCGCAGCGCCGCCACCAGCGACAGCGGCGACAGCCGCGGCGGCGGCGGGCCCAGCCGGAATTCCAGCATCGCCGCCACGGCGAAGGGCACGCAATCCGGCTCGTTCCCCTGGTCGCGCACCGGCCAGCCGGCGCGGGCCAGCGCGCCCAGGTGGTCGAAGGCCGGGGGGTCGCGCAGCGGGGCGCGGCCGGGCCAGTCCGCCGGCGCGGCGCCGCCCGCGGGGGGCGGCGGCGCCTCGTCCAGCGCCTGGGCGGGGGCGGTGGGCAGGTCCAGCAGTTCCGGGCTCACCAGCCCTTCCAGCGTCCGCAGCAGATCCTCCCGCCGCACGCCGCGCCGCTTGCGCACGGAAGGGCTGATGGCCAGCAGGGAGTAGAGGGCGTCATAGTCCTCCAGCCCGGCGTCCATCACCCAGTCGCGCTCCTCCTGGCGCAGGCCCAGCCGCGGCGCGGCGTCCTCCAGGAAGCCGCGCGTGCTCACGGGGTGGCGAGCGGGACGGCGTCGAAGGCCATCCCGGCCCATTCGGCCTTCGCCTGCTCCAGCAGCGCCTCGCCGGCGGCCGAGGCCACCACCAGCGGCGCCAGGGCGTCGGCCAGGGTGCGGCCGCAATCGCTGTCGGAGGGGAAGTGCAGGCCGGCGATTTCCCGGTTCTCGGCGATGCGGTCCGCCAGGTCCAGCAGGGCGTGGGTGACGAAGGGGTGGTCGTCCTCCAGCCCCAGCGCGCCCTGCAGCAGCCGGGCGCAGAGCCGGGCCTGCAAGGCGTGGTTGGACGGGAAGGAGGCATGCGGCGGGGTGGGCAGCACCGGCATCAGCGCCGGGTAGAGGTGCGCGGGGCGCGGCCGCTGGTGGTGCCATTTCCAGTGCATGCCCGCCGCCTGCCCGACCACGATGCCGGTGGCGACCAGCGCGCAGGTGGCCGGGCGCGCCGCCGGGTCGGCGGCCAGCAGGTTCAGGAACGGCCCGTCCAGCGCCACCGACTGCGCCAGGATCTCGCCCAGCCGGGTGGCGCGGAGCTTGCTGGCCAGGTCCATCAGGTGGCGCAGCTCCCCGCGCAGCGTCGCGGCATCGGCCGGCGGGTCGGGGCAGGCCAGGTCGCGCCACTCGCCCGACAGGCCGGCCAGCACCACCTGGGCGCGCAGCTCCGGCGCCCAGGCGGCGGTGGGGAAGGGCTGGGGGGAGAGGGCGGGCAGCTTGTCGGGGGCGGGCGTCAGCGTGGCGCCGTCGGCCAGCCGCGCCAGCCCGGCATAGCCGCCGTTGTAGCCGCCATTGTACCCCCCGTTGTAGCCGCCGTTGTAGCCGCCGTTGCCGGCCAGGAACCCGCTCATCGTCGCTCTCCCTCCTTTCGCGCCGTCATGGCGGCAGGCCCGCCGCCAGCCAGCGCCGCGCCAGCGCCTCGCGCGCCGCCGGGTTCCGCCCCGCGTGGCGGGCGATGGCCGCGCCGACGCGGAAGCCGCCATCCACCGCCATCGCCTCCCGCGCCACCTCCCGCGCCGCTGATTCCCGGCCCAGCCCGGCCAGGGCGGCGGCGGTCAGCCGCAGGTTGGAGGCGTAGCGCCCATGCGCCCGGCGCGAGGACAGGCCCCATTCCGCGGCCTCCTCCAGCTCCCCGGCCTCGTAGTGGGCGATGGCCATGAAGTGGTGGGCGCGGAAGGCCAGCGGGTCCTCGGGCGACAGGGCCAGGGCGCGGCGGGCGCGGTGCAGCGCCTCCCCGTGGCGGCCCAGCCAGGAATGGGTGGGCACGGACCACATCCAGGCCTCGGGGTCGTTGGGGGCGGCCTCCAGCGCGCGCTCGAACAGGGGCAGCGCCTTCTCGTGGGCGCGGCGCAGCATGGCGCGGTTGTGCCCGGCCAGGGCCAGGGCGCGCGGGTTGGCGGAATCCAGCGCCAGGGCGGCCGCCGCCGCTTCCTCCAGCCCGGCCAGGTCGGCGGCGGGGTCGTCGCTCCAGCTCTGGCCCAGGCGCAGGCTGTGCCAGTCGGCCAGGGCGGCGTGGGCGGGCGGGAAGCCGGGATCCAGCGCCACCGCGCGCCGCAGCAGCGCGCCGCCGGCCTCGAAGGCCTCGTGCTCCAGCCGGAACACCAGGGCGCGCGCCTCCAGCAGCAGGTGATAGGCGGCGGGGTCGCCCGGGGCGGGGCGGGCGCGCAGCCGGCGCAGCTCCGCCTCCTCCACCCGCGGGGCCAGGCCGTGGGCGATGACGCCGGCCACCTCCTCCTCCAGTTCCAGGCCGGGCCCCGCCGGCAGGTCCCAGTTGCGGCGCCAGGCCACGGCGGCGGTCGCGGCCTCGGCCAGCTCCAGCGACAGGCGCAGCCCGCCCGGGTGCGGCCGCAGCTGGCCCGACACGATCCAGCCCGCCCCCAGCCGGCGGCCGATGGACGGCAGGTCCGCCTCCGCGCCGCCCAGGGCGCGGGTGGAGTTGGCGGAGATCACCACCGGCTCCCGCCGGGCCGCCAGCGCGCCGACCACGCCGTCCACCACCCCTTCGGCGAACAGCGCCAGGGCGGGGTCGGGCACCGGCAGGCGCAGCGGCAGCACCGCCACCACCGGCACGCCGCGCGGCAGGGCCGGCGCCGGGGGCGGCGCTTCCAGCAGGTAGCCGCGGCGCGGCAGGGTCTTCAGGCGCCAGGCCTCCGGGCCCAGGGCGCGGCGCAGCTCCACCACGCATTGGGTGATGCTGTCATCCGTCACGTGCAGCCCGCCCCAGATGGCGTCCAGGATGGCGTCGCGCGTCACCGGGCGGCCCGCCTCCTCCAGCAGCAGCAGCAGCAGCGCGCGGGTCTTGGGGCGCAGGGGCACGTC
This sequence comes from Sabulicella flocculans, assembly GCF_045449635.1. Lineage (NCBI taxonomy): Bacteria > Pseudomonadati > Pseudomonadota > Alphaproteobacteria > Acetobacterales > Acetobacteraceae > Sabulicella > Sabulicella flocculans. The sequence goes on from NZ_JBJJBR010000006.1 coordinate 36,802, forward strand.
GCGGCCGCCATGGCTCAGCAGGCCGCGGCCGGGGTCCAGCACGCAGCCGCCGATCGTCACCGCGAGGCTCCCCGACGCCATGCCCGGCCGGCCCATCCAGGATTGTCGAACGGTGAATCTACCATGGGTGCGCCGCATCATGCACGGCCCGTGCGCCCCCGCGCGGGCCATTCGCGGCTTTCGGAAAAACTTCGCCTCCGCTTCGGGACGCCCAGGCGCCCGCAGTGAAAGCCTGGGCATGGGGTGCAGGACAGGAGCGACGACGATGCGCAACCATCTGCAAGCCGTGCTGCTGCTGGGCGGTGTGGCCGCGGCCGCCCAGTTCCCGACCGCCGCTGCCCGCGCCGACGAGCTGCTGCACCTGCCCGCGGCGGGCGGCGTGGCCCTGCTGGCCTCCGCCGCGCCCGGCGCGCCGCTGGTGCTGCTGCTGCCCGATGCCGCCGGCGAGGACGGCCGCGCCGCGCCCTATGCCGACGCGCTGGCGCTGCGTGGCTTCGCCGTGCTCACCCTGGGGCTGGACGAGGAGCACGCCCCCGATGCCGCCACGGTGCGCGCCGCCCTGGCCTGGGCGGTGGCGCACGGGCACCGCCCGGCCGGGCTGGTGGGCTGGGGCGCGGGGGCGGGGCCGGCGCTGTCGGCCGGGCTGCCGGGGGTGGCGATGTATCCGGGCTGCGCCGCGCTGGCCGGCGCCTCCGGCCCCGCCCTGGCGCTGCGCCCGCATGACGCGCCGCGCTGCGCCGCCTCCTGGGTGGAGCAGCGCTTCCTGCTGGGCGCCGGCCATGGCTGGGACGTGCCGGGCGACTTCTGGCCGATGGGCGGCGTGCTGCTGCCCGACCCCGAGGGCGGCCCGCGCCTGCGCGCCGCCCCCGACCCCGGCCTGACGGAGCGCGTCGCCACCGCCGTGGCGGACTGGCTGGTGGTCCAGCTGGCGGAGCTGCCGTGACCGCGGCCGTGCAGGCCCTGCCGCTGCGCGCGACGGAGGATTGGGGCAGCGTGGCGGGGGCCTTCCTGCTGACCCTGGTCGGCTTCGGCGCCATCTATTCCACCGGCGCCTTCGCCGGGCCGGTCGCCGCCGGGCTGGGCCTGCCGCGCGGGGTGGTGGAGGCGGTGTACGCCATCAACGGCGGCAGCTGCTTCCTGGTCAGTGCCCTGAGCGGCCCGCTGGCCGACCGCATGGACGTGCGGCGGCTGACCGGGGCGGGGGCGTCGCTGGTGGCGGCGGGGCTGGCGCTGGCGGCGCTGTGGCCGGGCCTGCCCGGGCTGTTCCTGGGCTACGGGCTGCTGGTGGGGCTGGGGGCGGGCTGCGCCTACATCCCGGCCATGGTGGCGGTGCAGCGCGGCTTCACCCAGCGGCGCGGCTTGGCCTCGGGACTCGCGGTCAGCGGGGCGGGGGTGGGCACGGCGGCCGCCCCGCAGCTCGCCGCGCTGCCCTTGCCGTGGGAGGGCGCGCTGCTGCTGGCGGCGCTGGCGGCGCTGCCGCTGGGGCTGCTGGGGGCGTCGCTGCTGCGGCCGTGGCACGGCCCGGCGCCGGCCAGGGCCGCGGCAGCGCCGCCCGGCGCCTTGCCGCGCGGCCTGCTGCCTTGCTTCGCCGGCGTGCTGCTGGTGTCGGTGCCGGTTTCGGTGCCGCACGCGCTGCTGGTGGGCACCGCGCTGGACCGCGGGGTGCCGATGGCCGCGGCGGTGGAGCTGCTGGGCGTGGTGGGGCTGGGCACGCTGCTGGGCCGCTTCCTGCTGGGGCCGCTGGCCGACCGGCTGGGGCGGGCAGGCGTCTTCCTGGCCTGCTGCGCGTGCAGCGCCCTGTCCCTGCCCTTCTGGGCGGCGGCGGAGGACTGGACGCGGCTGGCCGTCTTCGCCCTGGCCTTCGGCGCGGCGCAGGGCGGCTTCGTGGCGCTGCTGCCGGCCTTCCTGGCCGACCGCTTCGGCCTGGCGGGGCTGGGGCGGGTGATGGGGCTGACCTTCGCCAGCCGGGGCATCGCCATGCTGGCGGCGCCGCCGCTGGTGGCGCTGGGCTTCGCCGGCTGGCCCGGCATGGCGGCGGCCACGGCGCTGGCGGCGGGCTGCGGCCTGGCCGGGGCGGCGCTGCTGGCGGCGGTGGCGGCGCCCAGCCGGGCGCGGTGACCGCGGGTGCCCGGCGCCGTGCCGCAGCCGTCCGCGGGGCGCGTGGCGGCCCCCTGTCCGCCGCGCCGCATCCGTGTCCGGCGCGCGGCGCCCCGGCTTTCAGCCGCGCCGCATCCGCCGATTGCGCGCGGCGCCCCGGCTTTCAACCGCGCCGCATCTGCCGATTGCGTGCGGCGCCCCGGCCTTCAGCCGCGCCGCATCCGCCGATTGCGCGCGGCGCCCCGGCCTTTAGCCGCGCCGCATCCGCCGATTGCGTGCGGCGCCCCGGCCTTCAGCCGCGCCGCACGACGTAGTCCCCCGCCTCCAGCGCCGCGACGATGGCGTCGGCCTGGGTGCGGTCGCGCACCTCGATCATCAGCTCCAGCTCCGCCGTCTGCACGGAGGGCGCGGCGAAAAGCCGCTGGTGGCTGACCTCGATCACGTTGCCGCCGGCATCAGCCACGCGGGTGGCGATGTCGGCCAGCACGCCGGGCCGGTCGGGGATGTCCAGGTGCAGGCGCAGCAGGCGGCCGTCGCGCAGCAGGTTGCGCAGCAGCACGTTGGACAGGATGCGCGGGTCGATGTTGCCGCCGCAGACGGGCGTCGCCACCCGCTTCCCGGCGAAGCGCTCGGGGAAGGTCAGCACCGCCGCCAGGCCCGCCGCGCCGGCGCCCTCGCTCACCACCTTCGCGCCCTCGGCCAGCAGGGCGATGGCCTGCTCCACCGCGCGCTCGGCCACCACCAGCACCTCCACCCCCAGTCGCCCCAGCAGGGCGAAGGGCAGTTCGCCCACGTCGCGCACGGCGATGCCCTCGGCGATGGTGGGACCGCCGACGGCCACCGGGCGGCCGGCCAGGCGCTGCGCCATGGCCGGATAGCCCTCGACCTCCACGCCGAACACCGGCAGGCCGGGGCGCAGCGCGGCGGCGGCGACGGCGCAGCCGGCCACCAGCCCGCCGCCGCCGGTGGGCAGGATCAGCGCGTCCAGCGCGCCGGCTTCCTCCAGGATCTCCAGCGCCATGGTGCCCTGGCCGGCCAGCACGCCGGGGTCGTCATAGGGGTGGATGAAGGTCAGGCCGCCTTCGCGCGCCAGGGCGTGGGCATGGGCGGCGGCCTCGGCCAGCGTGGCGCCGTGCAGCACCACGCGGGCGCCGAAGCCCTCCGTGCGCAGCACCTTGGTGGCGGGGGTGAAGCGCGGCATGACGATGGTGGCCGCCACCCCCATCAGCGTGGCGTGCCGCGCCACCGCCTGGGCATGGTTGCCGGCCGACATGGCGATGACGCCGGCCTCGCGCTCGCGGGCCGACAGCAAGGCCAGGCGGTTGGCCGCGCCGCGCTCCTTGAAGGCGCCCGTGGCCTGCAGGTTGTCGAGCTTCAGCAGCACGGTGGCGCCCGCCGCGCGCGAGACGGCGGGGCTCTCGATCAGCGGGGTGCGCAGCACGCGCCCGGCGATGCGGCCGGCGGCCGCCTGGATGTCCGCCAGCGTGACCGGCATGGTGTGCAACCCCTTCCTCGGATGGAGGGGTTCCTAGAGCACGATCCGCCTTGATGGAATCATCAAGGCGGTGAATCGTCCTCTCAGCAAAGGCTGGATCGCGCTCCAGACCCTGGGGGTGTTCAGGTGAAGGAGACCTTGGTGATCTCCACCGAGCGCGCGCCGCCCGGCGCCGGCACCTCCACCGTCTGGCCCACCTTCTTGTTCATCAGCGCCCTGGCCAGCGGTGAGGTGAGGGAGATGGAGTGCGTCTTCATGTCGGCCTCGTGCTGGCCGACGATGCGGTAGGTCTGCTCCTTCTCCGTCTCCTCGTCCAGGATGGTGACGCGGGCGCCGAAGCGCACCTCGTCGCCGCTGAACTTGGAGACGTCCACCACCTCGACGGAGGGGATCACGGATTCCAGCTCGCCGATGCGGCCCTCGATGAAGGATTGCCGCTCGCGCGCCGCGTGGTACTCGGCGTTCTCCGACAGGTCGCCATGGGCGCGCGCCTCGGCGATGGCGGCGATGATGGCCGGGCGCTCCTCGCCCTTGAGGTGCCGCAACTCCTCTTCCAGCCTGGCCAGGCCCTCGGCGGTCATCGGGAACTTCTGCAAGGCTCGGTCCTTCGCGCATCTTTCCCGCCGGGCGGACGGCCCGCTGAACACACGCCGGCGGTGGGGAGGGGGGCGGGGACGTGGCCGCCCCCGCCCGCTGTCAGAACAAGGCGGGAGAGTAGGATTGGAGCGGCGCCACATCAAGGGTTTGCGCGCGCAGCGCCGCGATGGCCCCCACCGCCGCCCGCGCCCCGGCCATGGTGGTGTAGTGCGGCACCCCCTGCGTCAGGGCCGAGCGGCGGATGTCGAAGCTGTCCGACACGCTCTGCCCGCCACCGGAGGTGTTGATCACCAGCTGGATCTCGCCCGACTTGATGGCGTCCGCGCAGTGCGGGCGGCCTTCCAGCACCTTGTTCAGCACCGCCGCCTCCAGCCCCGCCGCCTTCAGCTTCGCCGCCGTGCCCCGCGTGGCGAGGATGCGGAAGCCCAGCTCGCTCAGCCGCCGGGCGATGCCCACCGCGGCGCCCTTGTCGCCCTCGCGCACCGAGATGAAGGCCGCGCCCTCCGTCGGCAGCTTCACCCCCGCGCCCATCTGGGACTTGAGGAAGGCGCGCTCGAAGGAGGTGTCGAGGCCCATCACCTCGCCGGTGCTCTTCATCTCCGGGCCCAGCAGCACGTCCACGCCGGGGAAGCGGTTGAAGGGGAACACCGCCTCCTTCACCGCGACGTGGCGGTTCACCGCGTCGTCGTCCAGGTTGAACTCGCTCAGCAGCGCGCCGGCCATCACGCGGGCGCCGATCTTGGCCACCGGCACGCCCGTCGCCTTCGCCACGAAGGGCACGGTGCGCGACGCGCGCGGGTTCACCTCGAGGACGAAGATCTCGCGGTCCTTCACGGCGAACTGCACGTTCATCAGCCCCTGCACCTTCAGCGCGCGGGCCATGGCGTCGGTCTGCAGCTTGATCTCCGTCACCACCGTCGGCGCCAGCGAGTAGGGCGGCAGGGAGCACGCGCTGTCGCCGGAATGGATGCCGGCTTCCTCGATGTGCTCCATCACGCCGGCGACGTAGACGTTGCCGGCGCGGTCGGCGATGCAGTCCACGTCCACCTCGATGGCGTCGCTGAGGTACTGGTCGATCAGGATGGGGTTGTCGCCGCTCACCTTCACCGCCTCGGCGCCGAAGCGGCGCAGCTGCTCGGCATCGCGCGCGATCTCCATGGCGCGGCCGCCCAGCACATAGGAGGGGCGGACGACGACCGGGTAGCCGATCTCCTCGGCCACCTTCAGCGCCTCCTCCAGGTCGCGCGCGATGCCGTTGCGCGGCTGCTTCAGGCCGATGCCGTGCAGCAGCTGCTGGAAGCGCTCGCGGTCCTCGGCGATGTCGATGGCCTCGGCGGAGGTGCCCAGGATGGGGATGCCCGCCTTGTCCAGCGCCTGGGAGAGCTTGAGCGGCGTCTGCCCGCCATACTGCACGATGCAGCCGATGACCTCGCCATTCTGCTGCTCCTTGCGGATCAGGGCGATGACGTCCTCGGGCGTCAGCGGCTCGAAGTACAGGCGGTCGGCGGTGTCGTAGTCGGTGCTGACGGTCTCGGGGTTGCAGTTGACCATGATGGTCTCGATGCCCGCCGGTCCCCCGTGCTTCTCGCTGAGCGCGTAGCAGGCGTGGACGCAGCAGTAGTCGAACTCGATGCCCTGGCCGATGCGGTTCGGCCCGCCGCCGAGGATGACCACCTTCTTCGCGGCGGTGGGGCGCGATTCACACTCGGGCGTGCCGAAGCCGCCCTCGTAGGTGGAGTACATGTAGGGGGTGTCGGAGGCGAACTCGGCGGCGCAGGTGTCGATGCGCTTGAACACCGGCTGCACGCCCAGCCGGTCGCGCGCGGCGAAGACCTCGCCCTCCGTCCGGCCGGTGAGGCGCGCCAGCTGGCGGTCGCTGAAGCCCAGCGCCTTGAGGTTGCGCAGGGCCGGGGCGGTGGTGGGCAGGCCCTTGGCCTTCACCTGCGCCTCGGCCTTCACGATGCGCTCCACCTCGCGGATGAACCAGGGGTCGAACTTGCAGGCGGCGTGGATGTCGTCCACCGACAGCCCGGCGCGCAGCGCCTGCGCCACCGTCAGCACGCGGTCGGGGCGCGGCGTGGCCAGCGACGCCATGAAGGCCTCGCGCGAGCCATCGCCCGGCGGCGCCTGCTCATCCAGCCCGGACAGGCCGGTTTCCAGCGAGCGCAGCCCCTTCTGCAAGGCTTCGGCGAAGGAGCGGCCGATGGCCATGCTCTCGCCCACCGACTTCATGGAGGTGGTGAGCGTCGCCGGGGTGCCGGGGAACTTCTCGAAGGTGAAGCGGGGAATCTTCACCACCACGTAGTCGATGGTCGGCTCGAAGGAGGCGGGCGTGACCTTGGTGATGTCGTTCCCCAGCTCGTCCAGCGTGTAGCCCACGGCCAGCTTCGCGGCGATCTTGGCGATGGGGAAGCCGGTGGCCTTGGACGCGAGCGCGCTGCTGCGGCTGACGCGCGGGTTCATCTCGATCACCACCATGCGCCCATCGGCGGGGTTGATGCCGAACTGCACGTTGGAGCCGCCGGTGTCCACGCCGATCTCGCGCAGGCAGGCGATGGAGGCGTCGCGCATGCGCTGGTATTCGCGGTCGGTCAGCGTCAGCGCCGGGGCCACCGTCACGCTGTCGCCGGTGTGCACGCCCATGGCGTCCAGGTTCTCGATGGAGCAGACGATGATGCAGTTGTCCGCGCGGTCGCGGACCACCTCCATCTCGAACTCCTTCCAGCCCAGCACGCTTTCCTCGATCAGCACCTCGGAGGTCATGGAGGCGTCGAGGCCGGCGGCGACGATCTGCTCGAACTCCTCCTTGTTGTAGGCGATGCCGCCGCCGGTGCCGCCCAGCGTGAAGGAGGGGCGGATGACGCAGGGCAGGCCGACCATGGCCAGCGCCTCGCGCGCCTCCTCCATGGTGTGCGCGATGCCCGAGCGCGGGCTCTCGATGCCGATCTTGGTCATCGCGTCGCGGAACTTCTGGCGGTCCTCCGCCTTGTCGATGACCTCGGCCTTGGCGCCGATCAGCTCGCAGCCGTGCCTGGCCAGCACGCCCATGGCGTCCAGCTTCAGCGCGGTGTTCAGCGCGGTCTGCCCGCCCATGGTGGGCAGCAGGGCGTCCGGCTTCTCCTTGGCGATGATCTTCTCCACCACCTCGGGCGTGATCGGCTCGATGTAGGTGGCGTCCGCCAGGCCCGGGTCGGTCATGATCGTCGCCGGGTTGGAGTTGACCAGGATGACGCGGTAGCCCTCGGCCCGCAGCGCCTTGCAGGCCTGGGCGCCGGAATAGTCGAACTCGCAGGCCTGGCCGATGACGATGGGGCCGGCGCCGATGATGAGGATGCTCTGGATGTCGGTGCGCTTGGGCATGGCGTGTCAGTCCCGGTTGGCGCGCTGGGCGCTGTAGAGGAGGAGGGGCAGCAGCAGCATGTGCGGCACGGCCCAGAAGATGAGCGCGGTCAGCCGGTTCTCCGCGTCCAGGAACAGCATGGTGGCGGAATGCACGGCGACCGAGATGAGGAAGGCCGACCAGGCGGCGCGGCGCGCGGTGTAGATCTTGCGCAGCGCGTGGGCCAGCCAGAACAGCACCAGCCCGTTATAGGCCAGCGCCAGCAGGGGCACGGCGAGGTTCAACGCCCGAACCTCCGCACCCGCAGCGCGACGACGCCCGCCGCCATGGCCTGCGCGGCGGCGACGAGGCCCACCACCCACCAGCGGTCCAGCGCCGTGGTGGCGTGGAGCAGCAGCCCGAGCAGCAGCATGGACAGGCCCATCGCCGCCTCGCGCGAGGGGAGCGCGCGTTGCAGCGCGATGGTGAGCAGCAGCGCGGCGAAGGCCAGCGGCGGCAGCAGCAGCAGCGGCGTCATGCGGCGCGCCCCTGCGTCGCCAGCCTGGCCGCCAGCAGCGCCAGCGCCGCGCCCAGCACCCAGCGTTGCAGGGCCAGGAAAGCCGGGCGGGTGGACAGGAAGCGCGCGGTGGCCGCCGCCCCCTTCACCAGCACGCCGTCGAACAGGGTGCAGACGGCGATCTGCACGCAGCCCAGCACCACCGCCTGGGAGAACACGTCGCCCCGCGCGGGGTCGAGGAAGGGCGGGAAGACCGCGACGTAGAACAGCGCCACCTTGGGGTTCAGCGCCGCCGTGGCGAAGCCCACGGAAAACAGCCGCGCATCGGATTCCGCCGGCATCGGCCGCGGCGCGAACAAGGGCTGCCCGCCGGGGCGCACGCATTGCCACGCCATCCACAGCAGGTAGAGCGCGCCGCCGATGCGCAGCGCATCCCAGGCGAAGGGCACGGCGAACAGCGCCGCCGTCAGCCCGCCCGCGGCGCAGAGCATGATGGCGAGCGACCCCGCCTGGCAGCCGGCGAGCGACACCATGCCCGCCCGCGTCCCCTGCGCCAGCGCGCGGGAGACGAGGTAGAGCATGTTCGGCCCCGGCGTGGCCGCGAGGCCGAGCGAGAGGGCGGCGAAGACCAGCAATGTCTCCGTGCTGGGCATGTCACCCCATCGCCGCGAAGCCGCCATCCACCGGGATGGCGGCGCCGGTCACGAAGGCGGCGGCGTCGCTGGCCAGGAAGGCGGCGATGCCGCCCAGGTCCTCCGGCTTGCCCCAGCGGCCGAGGGGGGTGCGGGCGATCTGGCGCTCGTACAGCCCGGGCTGGTGCTCGCGCGCGCGGTCGGTCAGCTCGGTCTCGATCCAGCCGGGCAGCACGGCGTTGGCGGTGATGCCATCCTGCGCCCAGGCGGTGGCCAGCACCTTGGTGTACTGCACCACCGCGCCCTTCGACGCCGCATAGGCCGGCGAGAAGGGCAGCCCGAACAGCGCCATGATGGACGCCACGTTGATGACGCGCCCGACGCCCTGCGCCTTCAGCAGCGGGTGCGCGGCGCGGGTCAGGCGCATCAGCGAATGCAGGTTGATGTCCAGCACGCGGTGCCAGTCCTCGTCCGACACCTCCTCCGGCCGCTTGCGGATGTTGGTGCCGGCGTTGTTGACCAGGATGTCCAGGCGGCCGAAGCGCGCCGTCACCTGGGCCAGCACCGCCTCGGCGGCGCCGGGGCCGGTCAGGTCGGCCTCTATCACCAGCGCCTCGGGCAGGGTGGCGGCGGCCTGGGCGTTCTTGGCGGCGCTGCGGCCCGTCACCGCCACGGCGGCGCCGTTGGCGGCCAGCGCCCGGGCCATGCCCAGCCCGATGCCGCCATTGCCCCCGGTGACCAGCGCCACGCGCCCCGACAGGTCCCACATCATCCCTTGGCGTCCTCCATCAGCTTCACGAAGCGATGGAAAAGGTAGTGGGAATCGGACGGCCCCGGCGAGGCCTCCGGGTGGTACTGCACGGAGAAGGCCGGGCGGTCGGTCGCGGCGATGCCCTCGTTGGTGCCGTCGAACAGCGAGCGGTGCGTGACCTTCACCGTCGGCGGCAGCGAGGCCTCGTCCACCGCGAAGCCGTGGTTCTGGCTGGTGATCTCCACCTTGCCGGTCTGCAGGTCCTGCACCGGCTGGTTGGCGCCGCGGTGCCCGCGCTCCAGCTTGTAGGTCTTGGCGCCCAGCGCCAGGGCCAGCAGCTGGTGGCCCAGGCAGATGCCGAACACCGGGACCTTCTGCTCCAGCACGCCCTGGATGGCGGGCACGGCATAGGCCCCCGTGGCCGCCGGGTCGCCGGGGCCGTTGCTCAGGAAGACGCCGTCGGGCTGGTGGCGCAGGATGTCCTCCGCCGTGGCGGTGGCGGGCAGCACCGTCACCTCGCAGCCGGCATCGGCCAGGCAGCGCAGGATGTTGCGCTTGGCGCCGTAGTCCACCGCGACGACCTTCCTGGTCGGCGCCTCCTGCCTGCCGAAGCCCGCGCCCCAGGCCCAGCGCGTCTCGTTCCAGGAATAGGCCTGCCGCGCGGTGACCTCCTTCGCCAGGTCCATGCCTTGCAGCCCGGGCCAGGCCTTGGCCTGGGCCAGCAGGGAAGGGATGTCGAAGCGGCCATCGGCGGGGAAGTGCAGCACGCCGTTGGGCGCGCCGCCGTCGCGGATGCGCGCGGTCAGCGCTCGGGTGTCCACCCCGCCGATGCCGGGGATGCCGTGGCTCAGCAGCCATTCGTGCAGGTGGCGGGTGGCGCGGTAGCTGGAGGGCTCGGTGACGTCCTGCTTCACCACCAGGCCGCGGGCGACCGGGGTGGTGGCCTCCATGTCCTCGGGGTTGGTGCCGACATTGCCGATGTGCGGGAAGGTGAAGCAGATGACCTGCCCGGCATAGGACGGGTCGGTCAGCGTCTCCTGGTAGCCGGTCAGGCCGGTGTTGAAGCAGATCTCCGCCACGGCGGTGCCATGGGCGCCGAAGCCCAGGCCCCAGAGCACCGTGCCGTCGTCCAGCACCAGGGCGGCGGTGGCGCCTTCGGGCGCGGCATCGGGCATGGCGGGTTCCTCGGGGTCTTGCTTGGAAGGGGCCAAGTCTGCCAGGGACAGGCCGGTGGCCGCCAGGATGGCGGGCCAGTGCTTGGCGGGGACGGCGCCGGATTGGCGCCACTTGCGGATGGCCTCGGTGCCCACGCCGCAGGCGGCGGCGGCGGCCTCGGCCCCGCCGAGGCGCTGGAGGATGTCGTCCACGGTGCGCATGGCACCCTGTATATGGGAAGCGATTTCCCAGGTCGAGTTGAATCAGGAAGGCTGGGAATTTTCTTCCCAGGAGACAGGCATGGAACTGCGCGAACGCTTCACGGCGGAACTCAAGGCGGCGATGCTGGGCAAGCAGGCGCCCAAGGTGGCGACCCTGCGCATGGTGCAGGCCAAGCTAAAGGACGCCGACATCGCCGCCCGCCCCGGCCCGCCGCTGGACGAAGCCGCCATCGTCGCCCTTCTGCGCGGCATGGCCAAGTCCCGCCGGGAGTCGGTGGAGCTGTACCGCCAGGGCAACCGCCCCGAACTGGCCGAGAAGGAGGAGGCGGAGATCGCCGTCATCGAATCCTTCCTGCCGCAGCAGATGGACGAGGCGGCGATGCAGGCCGCCGTGCAGGCGGCGGTGGCGGAAACGGGCGCGACCGGCGTGAAGGAGATGGGCAAGGTGATGGCCGCCCTGCGCGCCAGGCACGCGGCCAGCCTGGACATGGCCAAGGCCGGCCCGCTGGTGAAGGCGGCGCTGGGGGGCTGACGCCCCTCAGCCCAGGTCCTCGGCGAGGACGGAGATGGTGACGTGGTAGGCCACCTCGCCCTCCTCCTCGTCGCGGTCCACGGTGCCGATGGTCTCGCCGTCCACCAGCAGCTCCACCGGGCCGTTGCGCGTCTGCGCGGCGCGGATGTGGAGGCGCTGGCTGCCGAGCAGCTTGCGGAGGTGGGCCTGGACGGCGGCGATCTCGTTGGGCTTCATCGGGGCGCTTTAGCGCGGCGGCGTTCCATGCTCTACCCTCGCGCGCTTCCGCATGGCCCTTCCCCCTGCCTTCCTCGACGAATTGCGCCTGCGCACCCCCCTGCCGGGGCTGATCGGGCGGCGCACGCGGCTGGCCAAGGCCGGGCGGCAGTGGAAGGGCTGCTGCCCCTTCCACAACGAGAAGTCCCCCTCCTTCTATGTCTATGACGAGCATTTCCACTGCTTCGGCTGCGGCGCGCACGGGGATGCCTTCGCCTTCCTGATGCGCGCCGAGGGCGCCTCCTTCATGGAGGCGGTGGAGCGCCTGGCCGCCGAGGCCGGGCTGGAGGTGCCCAAGCCCACCCCGGAGGCCCGCGCGCGCGAGCAGCGCGCCAGGGACATCCACGGCGTGCTGGAGGCCGCGCAGGCCAGCTACGCCCGCCGCCTGCGCACCGCCGCCGGGGCGGAGGCGCTGGCCTACCTCAAGGGCCGCGGGCTGGGGGAGGAGACCATCGCCCGTTTCGGCCTGGGCTGGAGCGGCGAGGGCCGCGGCGCCCTGCTGGCCGAGCTGCGCGAGGAGGGCATCGAGCCCCGCCAGCTGGTCGAGGCCGGGCTGATGCAGGACCGCGAGGGCCGGCTGACCGACCTGTTCTTCAACCGCGTCATGTTCCCCATCCGCGACCGGCGAGGGCGGCTGGTGTCCTTCGGCGGGCGCATCCTGGGCGACGGGCAGCCCAAATACGTCAACGGGCCGGAGACCGCCGTGTTCTCCAAGCGGCGCAACCTCTACGCGCTGGATCTGGCGCGGGAGGCCTGCTTCCGCGGGGCGCCGCTGGTGGTGGCCGAGGGCTACATGGACGTCATCGCCCTGCACCAGGCCGGCTTCGGCGGGGCGGTGGCCCCCCTGGGCACCGCGCTGACCGCCGAGCAGATGGCCGAGCTGTGGCGCGTCTCGGCCGAGCCGGTGCTGTGCTTCGACGGCGACACGGCGGGCGCACGGGCGGCGGGCCGCGCGGCGGAGGTGGCGCTGCCGCTGCTGAGCCCGGAGAAGTCGCTGCGCTTCGCCACCCTGCCGGCGAAGGAGGACCCGGATTCGCTGATCCGCCGCGGCGGGCCGCGCGCCATGCAGGCCGTGCTGGACGCCGCCCGGCCGATGAGCGAGGCGCTGTTCGGCCTGCTGGCCGGCGGCACCCTGCCGGACAAGCCGGAGGGCCGGGCCCTGCTGCGCAACCGGCTGGTGGCGGCGGCCAACGCCATCCCCGACAAGGCGCTGGCCGCGGAGTACCGCCGCGCCCTGCTGGACCGCTTCTTCGCCGCCTCCAAGCGGCCGGACCGCAAGGCGGCGCCGCGCCACGCCCGCCCGGTGCCCGATGCCGGGGCGGCGCGGGACGCGCGCGCCGCCATCCTGCTGGGCATCTGCGCCGCCCACCCCCACCTGCTACCCGAGGTGGAGGAGCCGCTGGCCCTGCTGGACTACCCCGAAGGCCCCCTGCGCGCGGCCCGGGACGCGGTGCTGGCATGGCTGCCCACCGCGCCGCGCCTTGACTCGGCGGACCTCATCGCCCACCTCGCGGAATCCGGGATCATCACGGACTTCCTGCGTCGCCCCGACCTGCCGCCCGGCGCCCGCGCCGAGGCGACGCCGGCGGAGGCGCTGGAGGCGTTCTGGCAGATCTTCGGCTTCCTGCGCGGGGAGGCGGAACTGGTGGCGGACCTGCAATCGGCGGCGGCGGCGCTGACCGAGACGGCGGATGCCGGCGCGCAGACCCGGCTGATCCGCCTGGCGGCGGCGCTGGACGCGCTGCGCCGGGGCGAGGCGGACGGGGACGGCGAGGGGGGTTGAATCGCCACCCTATATATGGGGGGCCTTTTTCCCCCGCGGTTGGTTGAGACGGAGCAGGCAGCGCATGGCGACGAAGACGGCGAACGGCACCGACACGGCCGAGGCCCGCGAGGAGGCGGTGGAGGGCGTCCTGCTGGACGTGACCTCCGCGGCGGTGAAGAAGCTGATCGCCCGCGGCAAGGAGCGCGGCTACGTCACCTTCGACGAGGTGAACGCGGCCCTGCCCGAGGGCCAGACCACCACCGAGTTCATGGAGGACACGCTGGCCGCGCTGAGCGAGGCCGGCATCAACGTCGTCGAGGCCGAGGAGGACGCCGAGGCCGAGGGCAAGCCCGCGAAGGCCGAGGGCGAGGGCGAGGAGAAGGAGGGCGACGAGGAGTCCGGCGGCAACGTGGACGAGGAGAACCTCGGCCGCACCGACGACCCCGTGCGCATGTACCTGCGCGAGATGGGCAGCGTCGAGCTGCTCTCGCGCGAGGGCGAGATCGCCATCGCCAAGCGCATCGAGGCCGGGCGCGACATGATGATCGGCGGGCTGTGCGAGAGCCCGCTGACCTTCAAGGCCATCCTGGCCTGGCACGACGCGCTGAAGGCCGAGCCGCCGCGCATGCTGCTGCGCGACGTGATCGACCTGGAGGCCACCAACAACGCCGACAACCCCGACGGCGCCCCCGCCGAGCCGGAGGAGTTCGAGGAGGGCGATGAAGGCGAGGGCGTCGGCCTGTCGCTCTCCGCCCTGGAGGAGAAGCTGAAGCCCGAGGCGCTGGCCGCCTTCGACGCCATCCGCGAGGGCTACGGCAAGCTGCAGAAGCTGTCGGCCAAGCGCATGGACGCCTACACCTCGGGCGGGGAGCTGGCCGGGCGCTCGGAGAAGACCTACGAGAAGGCGCGCGGCGAGCTGGTGGCGCTGGTGCAGAAGGTGCACCTGCACAACAACCGCATCGAGGAGCTGGTCGAGCAGCTCAAGGGCCTCAACAAGCGGCTGACGTCGCTGGACGGGCAGGTGATGCGCCTGGCGATGGCGCACAAGGTCAAGCGCGAGGACTTCCTGCCGATGTGGATCGGCAGCGAGCTGGACCCGGGCTTCCTGGACCGCGCCGCCAAGATCAAGAGCAAGTACTGGCAGGCCTTCGCCGCGCGCTCGCGCGAGCCGCTGGAGGAGATCCGCGCCGAGATCGCGCAGGTGGCCACCGATTCCGGCCTGCCGGTGGGCGAGTTCCGCCGCGTCTACCGCACGGTGGCGGATGGCGAGCGCGACATGAACCGCGCCAAGCGGGAGATGATCGAGGCCAACCTGCGCCTCGTGATCTCCATCGCCAAGAAGTACACCAACCGCGGCCTGCAGTTCCTGGACCTGATCCAGGAGGGCAACATCGGGCTGATGAAGGCGGTGGACAAGTTCGAGTACCGCCGCGGCTACAAGTTCTCCACCTACGCGACGTGGTGGATCCGCCAGGCCATCACCCGCTCCATCGCCGACCAGGCGCGGACCATCCGCATCCCGGTCCACATGATCGAGACGATCAACAAGCTGGTCCGCACCTCGCGCCAGATGCTCCATGAGATCGGCCGCGAGCCGCAGCCGGAGGAGCTGGCCGAGAAGCTGGGCATGCCGCTGGAGAAGGTGCGCAAGGTCCTCAAGATCGCCAAGGAGCCGATCTCCCTGGAGACGCCGATCGGCGACGAGGAGGACAGCCACCTGGGCGACTTCATCGAGGACAAGAACGCCGTCATCCCGCTGGACGCCGCCATCCAGGCCAACCTGCGCGAGGCCACCACGCGGGTGCTGGGCAGCCTGACGCCGCGCGAGGAGCGCGTGCTGCGCATGCGCTTCGGCATCGGCATGAACACCGACCACACGCTGGAGGAGGTCGGCCAGCAGTTCAACGTGACGCGCGAGCGCATCCGCCAGATCGAGGCGAAGGCGCTGCGCAAGCTCAAGCACCCCTCGCGCTCGCGCAAGCTGCGGTCCTTCCTGGAGCATTGAGGATGTTCGCGGTGGAGCCGGTGACGCGCATCGCGGTGGAGGTCACCTTCCTGCGGATGGATCGCCGGCCCGCCGCGCCGCCGCCGCCGCTGCCGCCGGGCGTGACGGTGGAGCGGCTGCGGCCGCGGGCCAGCGTGGCGCAGTACCGCCGCCTTTATGACGGGGTGGGGCAGGACTACGTCTGGTGGCTGCGCCGCACCCTGAGCGACGCCCAGCTGGACGAGGTGCTGGCCGACCCGCGCATCAGCGTCCACGTCGCCCGCGACGCGGCCGGGCAGGCTCTGGGCTTCTACGAGCTGGACCGGCGCAACCGCGGTGCCACCAACCTGGCCTATTTCGGGTTGCTGCCCGGCGCCATCGGCCAGGGGCTGGGCATGGCGCTGCTGCACCACGCCATCGCCGCCGCCTGGGCGGAGGGCTGCGCGGCGCTGACGGTGAACACCTGCACCGCCGACCACCCGCGCGCCCTGCCCAACTACGAGCGCGCCGGCTTCCGCCGCCTGCGCACGGTGCGCGAGGAATGGCCGGTGCCCGACCGGCTGGGCCTGCCCATCCCCGACCGGCTGCGCCTGTAGGGCGCAACCGGCCCGGCGCCCCTCAGCGCTGGAGCGCCTGCACGATCTCCTGCGTCACCTTCTTGGCGTCGCCGAACAGCATCATGGTGTTGGGACGGAAGAACAGCTCGTTCTCCACGCCGGCATAGCCCGAGGCCATGCCGCGCTTGACGAAGAACACCGTCTTGGCGCGCTCCACATCCAGGATCGGCATGCCGTAGATGGCGCTGGACTTGTCGGTCTTGGCCGCCGGGTTGGTCACGTCGTTGGCCCCGATCACGTAGGCCACGTCGGCCTCGGCGAATTCGGGGTTGATCTCCTCCAGCTCGTGCACCTCGTCATAGGGCACGTTGGCCTCGGCCAGCAGCACGTTCATGTGGCCGGGCATGCGCCCCGCCACGGGGTGGATGGCGTAGGAGACCTCGGCGCCCTCCTTCTTCAGCAGGTCGGCCATCTCGCGCACCACCTGCTGCGCCTGGGCCACCGCCATGCCGTAGCCGGGCACGACGATGATCTTGGAAGCGTTCTTCATGATGAAGGCCGCGTCCTCCGGCGAACCGGCCTTCACCGGGGCACGGTCCGCCCCGCCGCCCGCCGCGGCGGCGACGCCGGTGTCGGAGCCGAAGCCGCCCAGCAGCACGTTGATGATCGAGCGGTTCATCCCCTTGCACATGATGTAGGAGAGGATGGCGCCCGAGGCGCCGACCAGCGCGCCGGTGACGATCAGCAGCAGGTTGCCGATGGTGAAGCCGATGCCCGCCGCCGCCCAGCCCGAGTAGCTGTTCAGCATGGACACCACCACCGGCATGTCCGCCCCGCCGATGGGGATGATGAGCAGGAAGCCCAGCGCGAAGGCCAGCAGCGCGATCACCCAGAACAGCAGCGGCGAGCCGGTGGAGACGAAGACCAGCACCAGCAGCAGCAGCAGCGCGCCCAGCGCCGCGTTGAGCATGTGCTGGCCCTTGAAGATGATGGGCGCGCCCGACATCCGCCCGTCCAGCTTGGCGAAGGCGATGACGGAGCCGGAGAAGGTGATGGCGCCGATGGCCAAGCCCAGCGACATCTCGACCAGCGAGGCCGCCTTGATGTTGCCGCGCACGCCGATGCCGAAGCTTTCGGGGCTGTAGAAGGCCGCCGCCGCCACGAACACCGCGGCCATGCCGACGAGGCTGTGGAAGGCCGCCACCAGCTGCGGCAGCGACGTCATCTGCACCTTGTTGGCCAGGTACGCGCCGATGGCGCCGCCGATGGCCAGCCCGGCGACGATGAGGGCGATGCCCCCCATGTCCATGCCCGGCTTGAACAGGGTGGCGAGGATGGCGATGCCCATGCCCACCATGCCGTACAGGTTGCCCTGGCGCGAGGTGGTGGGGTGCGACAGCCCGCGCAGCGCCAGGATGAACAGGACGGAGGCGACGAGGTAGGCCAGGGTGGTCAGGGTCTGCATGGCGCTCAGCCCTTCTTCTTGGACTGGAACATCGCCAGCATCCGCCGCGTGACCAGGAAGCCGCCGAAGATGTTCACCGAGGCGAGGATGATGGCGACGAAGCCGAAGAAGCGCGCCAGCCCGCTCTCCGCCGTGCCGGTGGCCAGGATGGCGCCCACCACGATGACGGAGGAGATGGCGTTGGTGACGCCCATCAGCGGCGAATGCAGCGCCGGCGTGACCTGCCACACCACGTAGTAGCCGACGAAGCAGGCCAGCAGGAACACGGTCAGCAGCAGCAGGAAGGGCTCGGCGGCGGCGGCGACGGGGGCCACCGTGTCCGCCATGCTGCGGGCCTGGAGCGCCAGGGCGGCGGCGCGGTCGGCCAGCGCCTGCGCCTCCACCGCGATCACGTTCGGGTTCATCTCGGTGCCCCTCAGACGAAGTTCTTGTGGACCACGGCGCCGCCGCGGGTGAGCATGACGCCCTGCACGATCTCGTCCTCCGCCGGCAGCTTCGGCGCCTGGGCGTCCTTGTCCCAGAAGGTGGAGAGCAGGGTCAGCAGGTTGCGGGCATAGAGCGCCGAGGCGGCGGCGGGGATGCGGCCGGGCCAGTTGGTCCAGCCCAGCACCTTCACGCCGTTCGCCGTGACGTGCAGCTCGCCCGGGCGGGTTTCCTCGCAATTGCCGCCGGCATCGGCGGCGATGTCCACGATCACGCTGCCGGGCTTCATGGAGGCGACCATCGCCTTGGTCACCAGCGTGGGCGCCTTGCGGCCCTGCACCAGCGCGGTGCACACCACCACGTCCTGCTTGGCGATGTGCGCGGCGATCACCTCCGCCTGCTTGGCGTAGAACTCGGCGGAGAGCTGCTTGGCGTAGCCGCCGCTGGTCTGCGCCGCCTTGCTTTCCTCATCCTCGTAGCCGACGAAGGCGGCGCCGAGCGACTTGATCTCCTCCTTCGCCGCCGGCCGCACGTCGGTGGCGGAAACCCGCCCGCCCAGCCGGCGCCCGGTGGCGATGGCCTGCAGGCCCGCCACGCCCGCGCCCATCACGAAGACGTTGGCGGCCGGCACGGTGCCGGCGGCGGTCATCAGCATGGGGAAGCCGCGGTCGAAGGCGGCCGCGCCCTCGATGACGGCGCGGTAGCCGGCGAGGTTGGCCTGGGAGGACAGCACGTCCATGCTCTGCGCGCGGGTGATGCGCGGCAGCAGCTCCATGGCGGCGGCATCGATGCCCAGGTTCGCCAGGGTCTGCACGGCATGGGCGTCGGCGCCCATGGTCGCCAGCAGCAGCGCCCCGCGCGGGATGAGGGACAGCTCGTCCACCGCGCCCTCGCCGGTGCCCAGCGGCGCGCGGACCTTGAAGACGATGCCCGCGCCGTTGAGTGCGCCGGCGGCGTCCGCCGTCACCTCGGCCCCGGCGGCGGCGTAGTCGGCATCCGGGAAGCCGGAGGCGAGGCCGGCCCCGGCCTCGACCGCCACGTCCAGGCCCAGGGATTTCAGCTTCTTCACCGTCTCCGGCGTGGCGGCCACGCGCGATTCCCCGGCGCGGCGTTCCTTCAGGACGGCAAGACGCATGAGGGCACCCTCTTCTCAACCCCGCCTGCATAGGCACGGGGCAGAGGAAGGCGCAATGGGGGGATTGGGCCTCAGCCCGGCGGGACCCCCGCCGCGGCCAGGGCGGCTGCCTGCCGTTCGGCCAGCTTGCCTTCCTCGAAGCCCTCCGTCAGCTCCATGAACAGGCGGTGCCAGTTCAGCTCGGCCTTCAGGCGGAAGAAGACGGAGCCCAGGCCGATGGCGGCGCGGTCCATCAGGGGGAACTCCCGCGGCACCCGCACCCCGCCGGTGCGCTTGAGGCCCTTGTGCACCTCCTCCGCCACCTTGCGGCCGAAGGTGGGGTCGTCCGTCTCCTGGATGCGGCGCACGCGGTCCTGCAGCAGCGGCTCGTAGAGGAACTCCGCCCACTTGTAGAGCACGCGCATGGTCTCGCGCGGCAGGTTGCGGAAGCCCCAGGTCTCGAAGGCGTGGGCGGCCTTCTCCTCGTCGCCGTCGCGCACCGCCTCGTAGAGCGAGATGACGCCGCCGACGAAGGAGGGCGGGAAGACGCGGATGGTGCCGAAGTCCAGCAGGTTGATGCCGCGGTCGGGCACGCGCACCTGGTAGTTGCCCAGGTGCGGGTCGCCGTGGATGACGCCGTAGCGGTAGAGCGGCTTGTACCAGGCGGCGAACAGCGCGCGGGCGTAGGCGTTGCGCTCCTCCAGGTCGGGCTCCTCCTCGATGCGGCGGAGGATGGAGCTGCCGTCGAGCCAGGTCATGGTCAGCAGGCGCTTGGTGGTCAGCGACTGCACCGGCTGCGGCACCCGGATGGCGGGCTCGTCGGCCAGCATCAGGCCGTAGAGGCGCTGCTGCGCCGCCTCGCGCTCGTAGTCCAGCTCCTCGCGCAGGCGGGTCTTCAGCTCCTCGTAGGCTTCCTCGTTGTCCAGCGAGGAGTCCATGCGGCGGTAGAGCTGCATCGCCAGCTTGAGCTGGCGCAGGTCGGCCTCCACCACCGAGGGCATGTCGGGGTATTGCAGCTTGCAGGCGACCTCGGTGCCGTCGGGCAGGCGGGCGCGGTGCACCTGGCCCAGCGAGGCGGCGGCCGCGGCCTCCTGCCCGAAGGAGGCGAAGCGGCCCTGCCAGTCCGGGCCCAGCTCGGTGGACATGCGGCGCTTCACGAAGGCCCAGCCCATGGCGGGCGCGTTGGCCTGCAGCGTCGCAAGCTCGCGCGCGTATTCCTCGGGCAGGGCGTCGGGCACGGTGGACAGGAACTGCGCCACCTTCATCATCGGGCCCTTCAGCCCGCCCAGGATCTTCTTCAGGTCCTCGGCATGGGCGCCCTTGTCGGTCTTGATGCCCAGGAAGCGCTCGCCCGCCACGCGGGCGGCGATGCCGGTGACGGCGCCGGAGGTGCGGACCATGCGCCGCACCTCGCCGAACAGCGAGTTGTCGCGCTCGCTCATGCCGCCGCCTCCAGCTCGTCGATGAAGCCCGCGATGACGTCCAGCCCGCGCTTCCAGAAGTCGGGCTTGGAGGCGTCCAGGCCGAAGGGCGCCAGCAGCTCGCCGTGGCGCAGGGTGCCGCCGGCGCGCAGCATCTCGATGTACTTGCGCTCGAAGTCGGGCACCGAGCCCTCGCGGAACACGCCGTACAGGGCGTTCACCAGGCAGTCCCCGAAGGCGTAGGCGTAGACGTAGAAGGGCGTGTGGACGAAGTGCGGGATGTAGGACCAGTACACCGCGTAGTCCGGCGTGAACTCGAAGGCCGGGCCCAGGCTCTCGCGCTGCACCTCCATCCAGATCTCGCCGATGCGCTCCGCGCTCAGCTCGCCCTGGCGGCGCTCCTCGTGCAGCAGCGTCTCGAAGCGGTAGAAGGCGACCTGGCGCACCACGGTGTTCAGCATGTCCTCCACCTTGGAGGCCAGCAGCAGGCGGCGCCGCGCCGGGTCGGCTTCCGCGTCCAGCATGGCGCGGAAGGTCAGCATCTCGCCGAACACGCTCGCGGTCTCGGCCAGGGTCAGCGGGGTGGAGGAGCGCAGGTAGCCCTGGTCCGCCGCCAGGCGCTGGTGCACGCCGTGGCCCAGCTCATGCGCCAGGGTCATCACGTCGCGCGCCTTGCCGTGGTAGTTCAGCAGCAGGTAGGGGTGCGCGCTGGGCACGGTGGGGTGGGCGAAGGCGCCCGAGGCCTTGCCCGGGCGCAGCGCGGCGTCGATCCAGGGCCGGTCGAAGAAGGGCGCGGCCACGCGCTCCAGCTCCGGCGAGAAGGCGCGGTAGGCCTCGCGCACCTGGCGCACCGCCTCCGGCCAGGGGATGGTGGCGTCGGCGTCGCGCGGCAGCGGCGCGTTGCGGTCCCAGTGCTGGAGCCTGGGCAGGCCCAGCCACCGCGCCTTCATGGCGTAGTAGCGGTGGGACAGGCGGCCGTAGCTCTCGCGCACCGCCGTCACCAGCGCGTCCACCACCTCGTCCTCGACCATGTTGGCGCGGTTGCGGGAGGAGCCGGGGCGGGGGTGGCGGCGCCACTTGTCCATCACCTCCTTGTCCTTGGCCAGCGTGTTGGTGATCAGCGCGAACAGGCGCACGCGCTCGCCGAAGGCGGCGGAGACGCCGCGCGCCGCGGCCTCGCGCACCGCGCGGTCGGCGTCGCTGAGCTTGTTGAGCGCGGCGGAGACGGACAGCTCCTCCTCGCCCACCTTCACCTGCATGTTCGCCATCGTCTCGTCGAACAGGCGGTTCCAGGCGGCGCGGCCGGTCACCTCCTTCTCGTGCAGCAGCTTCTCCATCTCGTCGGGCAGCTGGTGCGGCAGCCACACGCGCAGGTCGCGCAGCCAGGGACGCCAGGCGGCCAGCGCGGGCGAGGCGGCCAGCTTGGCCTCCAGCACCGCCTCCGGCACCCGGTTCAGCTCCAGCGTGAAGAACACGAGGTGGGAGGAGATGGCGGTGACGCGCTCGCTCATCGTCTGCTGGAAGCGGCCGTGCTCCGGCGCCTGCGCATCGGAAGCGAACAGCAGCTGGGCGAAGCTCATCACCCGGCCCAGCACCTCCTCGATGCGCTCGTAGTCCAGCAGCGCCTGGGCCATGGCGTCGCCCGAGAGGCCCTCCAGCCGGCCGGCCAGGCGCTCGGCGAAGGCGCGCGCCTCCGCCTCGGCGCGGTCCAGGTCGGCGGCGATGCGCGGGTCCTCCGTGCCGGCGTAGAGGTCCGCCAGGTCCCACGCGGGCAGGGCGGCGCCGGCGCCGCCGGCGGCGTCCAGGGGGGCGAAGACGGGGGCGGGGCGGCTTTGGCGGTCGGGCATGGCTTCCATATAAGCGGGCGCACGGCGCGGCCAAGCGCCAGGAAGCGGGGGAACCGGATGGGACGCGAGATCGAGGACGCCACCAGCCTGCCGGGGCTGCTGATGGCCCTGGCGCGGAAGGCGCCGGACCGGCCGATGCTGCGCTTCCACCGCGGCGGCGCGTGGCGCTCCATGCCGCGCGGCGCCTTCGTGCAGGCGGTGGCCGACTGCGCCGCCGGGCTGCGCGCGCAGGGCGTGATGCCCGGCGACCGCGTGGTGCTGGTGGCGGAGAACCGGCCCGAGTTCCTCATCGCCGACAACGCCATCATGAGCATCGGCGCCATCACCGTGCCGACCTACGTCACCAACACGGTGAACGACCACGCCCACATCCTGATGGACAGCGGCGCGCGGGCGGCCATCGTCTCCACCCCCGCGCTGGCGGCGCGGCTGCGCCAGGCCGTGCCGGAACTGGAGCTGGTGGTCTGCATGGACGACCCGCCCGAGGGCACCCTGCCCTGGGCCACGCTGACCGCCACCCCGGCCGACGCGGCGATGCTGATGGCCGAGGTGGAGCAGATCCCCGACGGGCGGCTGGCCTGCCTGGTCTACACCTCCGGCACCGGGGGGCTGCCGCGCGGGGTGATGCTGCCGCACCGCGCCCTGCTGGCCAATTGCCGCGGGCTGGGCGTGCTGCTGGCGCAGCTGTTCGCGGGCGTCGAGCAGCCGGTCTACCTCTCCTTCCTGCCGATGTCGCATTCCTACGAGCACACGGTGGGCGGCTTCGCCATGCCGGCGGCGGGGGCGGAAGTCGTCTTCTCCCGCGGGGCGGACAAGCTCTCGGCCGAGTTCACCGAGATCCGCCCCCACATCATGACCACCGTGCCGCGCCTGTATGAAGTGCTGCGCGAGCGCATCGCCCAGGGGGTGGAGAAGGCCGGCGGCCTCAAGGCCCGGCTGTTCCACCGCGCCCTGGCGCTGGGGATGCGCCGGCTGGACGGCCCGCCGCTGGGCCTGCTGGAACGGCTGGAGGACCGCGTGCTGGACCGGCTGGTGCGCCGCAAGGTGGCGGAGCGCTTCGGCGGCCGGGTGCTCGCCATGGTCTGCGGCGGCGCGCGGCTGGACCCGGCGCTGTCGGGCTTCTTCCTGGCGCTGGGCGTGCCGGTGGTGCAGGGCTACGGCCAGACGGAGGCCGGGCCGGTGATCAGCGTCAACCGCCCCTGGGACAATGACCGCCGCTCCGTCGGCCGCCCGCTGGACGGGGTGGAGGTGATGGTGGCCGAGGACGGGGAGCTGCTGGTGCGCGGCGAGCTGGTGATGCTGGGCTACTGGAACGCCGAGACGGCGACGCTGGGCGCCATGCGCGACGGCTGGCTGCACACCGGCGACGTGGCCGAGATCCGCGACGGGCGCATCCACATCACCGACCGCAAGCGCGACTTCATCAAGCTCAAGGGCGGGGACATGGTGGCGCCGGCCAAGCTGGAGGCGCTGCTGGCCGGCGAGCCGGAGGTGGCCCAGGCGGTGGTGGGCGGCGAGGGGCAGTCGGGCGTGGTGGCCCTCGTCGTCCCCGCCGAGGGGCGCCCAGGGGGGAATGACGTGGCGGCGGCGGTGAAGCGGGTGAACGCCCAGCTCTCGCCGGTGGAGCGCATCCGCCGCACGGTGGTGCTGGAGGAGCCCTTCACGGTGGAGAACGGGCTGATGACGCCCACCATGAAGGTGAAGCGCCGGCAGGTGCTGGAGGCGCACCGGCGCCTCCTCGCCGAGCCGGGCTGAAGGCGCGGCGTCCAGCCGCCGGTGCCGGATGTTCCGCCCTCAGGCGACGGGCGCAGCTTCCGGCGGCTGGGCTGGCGCCGCGCCACCCATGCGCGTGCCGGAAGCGCGGTCTGGCGGCGGGGCGCGCCTCGCGCGCCCGGGCCTGCGAGGGCCGGACGCCCGGCACGCGAAAGGGGCGCGGCATCGCTGCCGCGCCCCCTTCCATTCCGTTCCGCGCGATCAGCGCAGGACGATCTCCACGCGGCGGTTCTGCGGCTCGCGCACGCCCTGGGCGGTCGGCACCAGCGGGCGCTCGAAGCCGAAGCCCTGCACGCTGATCTCGCTGCGGCTGATGCCGTTGCGGACCAGCTCGCCCGCCACCGCCTCGCCGCGGCGCACGGACAGGCGCTGGTTGTACTGCGCGGTGCCGGTGCGGTCGGCGTGGCCGCTCACCTCGATGCGCGTGGTCTGCACCCGGCGCGCGTTCTGCGCCGCGTCGGCGATGATCTGCCGGGCGCGGTCGGTCAGGTCGGCGCGGTCCCAGTCGAAGAAGACCAGGTAGGTGCGGGCCGGGGCCGGGGCGGCCGGGGCCGGGGCCACGGCGGCGACGGGCGCCGGGCGCGGCTGGTTGAAGGCGTAGCGCAGGCCCAGCAGCACCGAGTGGTTGGCGCTGGTGGCCTTGATCGTGCCGCCGGCCAGCCCGGCGCCGGAGGGCAGCGCCACCGCACGGGTGTTGAAGTCCTCGTGCATGGTGCCGAGGTAGCGGTACTCCGCCGTCAGGGCGAGGCCGGGCACCGAGGTGAAGGGAACCGCGAAGCCGCCGATGGCCTGCCAGGCGAAGGCGCCCTCGACCGCGCGGGAGCGCAGGGCCGCCGTGCCGGGCACGTTCACCGCCTGCACGCCGTCCCATTCGCGCCACATGTAGCCGGCGCCGCCGCCGATGTAGGGCGTGAACCAGGGCACGCCCGGGATGGCGAAGTCGTACAGGATGTTGCCCATCACGCCGTAGGTGCGCTGGGTGCCGTCGGCGCGGTTGCGCAGCGGCAGCCCGGTGAAGCCGCGCACCTTCTCCACCTCGTTCTCGCGGTAGGAGCCCTCGACCTCGAAGCGCAGGCCGTTGCCCAGCCCGTAGCCGACGGAGCCGACGCCGACGAAGCCCGGGGTGAAGATGGCGGTGCCGCGGCCGCCCACGCCCAGCGGGGCCAGCCCGCCGGCCAGCGTGTTGTTGGGCGAGAGGCGGGTGTTCTCGTGCAGGTTCACGCCGGCGCCGGCGCCGATGTAGAAGCCGGTGACGGTGTTGTGCGGCGCGACGCGCCAGCGGTCCATGCTGAAGTAGCTGGACTGGGCCGAGGCCGCGGCCGGGAGGCCGAGGACGGCGGCACCGGCGAGCAGGGCGTGCTTGAGGCGAGGCATGTCAGGTTCCCCCGGGGAAGTTGCCAATGGATGCGGGCACAACCGCTGGTCTGAACGGCGGTTTCGGAATGGTTGCACATGAATCTTCGTGGTTGCAAGAAAGCCACACCCGCCCCATCACCGCAGCCGTGATGCGCGCGATCCCCCTCCTGCTGGCGTTGTCCCTCGCCGCCCCGGCCCTGGGGGCGGAATCCCCCGCGGTGGCGACGCCGCGCGTCACCGCCACCCTGCTGGCCGACCGCGCCGCCCTTGCCCCGGGCGAGGAGTTCCGGCTGGCGCTGCGGCTGCGCATGGCGCCGGGCTGGCACACCTACTGGTCCAACCCCGGCGATGCCGGCGCCGCGCCGGAAGTGGCGCTGGACCCCGCCTGGCAGGCCGGGCCGCTGCGCTTCCCGCTGCCCGGGCGCATCGCCTTCGGGCCGCTGATGAACTTCGGCTACACCGGCGAGGTGGTGCTGCCGCTGGCCGCCACCGCGCCGGCGACGCTGCGCCCCGGCAGCCGCGCCCGGCTGGTGGCCGAGGCCACCTGGCTGGCCTGCGCCGATGTCTGCATCCCCGAGGAAGGCCGCTTCGTCCTCGACCTGCCGGTGGAGGCGGCCGCCCGCCCGGCCGAGGCGGTGCGCTTCGCCGCCGCCGAAGCCGCGCTGCCCCGCCCCGCGCCCTTCGCCGCGCGCCTGTCGCCCGAAGGGGTGCTGCGGGTGGAGGGGGACGCCATCGGCCCCGGCCGGGTGCGCGAGGCCGCCTTCTTCCCCTTCGCGCAGGACCGGCTGCTGAACCCGCCGCCGCAGCGCCTGTCGGTGCGCGAGGGCGCGCTGACCCTGGCGCTGCCCCTGGCGCCCGGCGCGCCGGCCGGCCCGCTGGAGGGGGTGCTGGTGCTGACCGATGCCGGCGGGCAGCGGGCGGGCTTCACCCTGTCCGCGCCGCCGGGCCCGCCGGAAGCCGCCGGGCCGGCGCCGTGGCAGGCGCTGGCGCTGGCGCTGCTGGGCGGGCTGGTGCTGAACCTGATGCCCTGCGTGTTCCCCGTGCTGGCGATGAAGGCCATGGCGCTGGCCCGGCTGGGCGGCGCCGGGGCGGCCGCGGTGCGGCGCGATGCCGCGGGCTACGTGGCCGGGGTGGTGGCGGGGTTCCTGGGGCTGGGCGCGGGGCTGCTGGCGCTGCGCTTGGGCGGGCAGGCGGCAGGCTGGGGCTTCCAGTTCACCCACCCGGCCTTCGTCGCCGCGATGGCCTGGGTGATGCTGGCGGTGGGGCTGAACCTGTCGGGCGTCTTCGCCCTGCGCGGGCCGGCGCTGGCGGGCACGCGCGGCGCCTTCGCCACCGGGCTGCTGGCGGTGCTGGTGGCCACGCCCTGCACCGCCCCCTTCATGGCCCCGGCGCTGGGGGCGGCGCTGGTGCTGCCGCCCGGCTGGGCGCTGGGCGTCTTCGCCGCGCTGGGCGCCGGGCTGGCGCTGCCCTACGCCCTGCTCGCCGCCTTCCCCGCCCTGGCGCGCGCGGTGCCGCGCCCCGGCCCCTGGATGGAGCGGCTGCGGCAGTTCCTGGCCTTCCCCATGTACGGCGCCGCGGCCTGGCTGGCCTGGGTGCTGGCGCAGCAGGCCGGGCCGGACGGGCTGGCGGCGGTGCTGGCCGGCGGCGTGCTGGTGGCGCTGGCCGCCTGGGCGTGGGGCCTGGGGGCGCGGCCCGGCCGCGTGCTGGCGCCGCTGGCCCTGGGCGGGGCGCTGGCCCTGCTGCCGGCGCTGGAAGCCGCGCCCGCCGCCGCCCCCGCCCGCGCCGCCGCGGGCGAGGCGTGGTCCGCCGCCCGCGTGGCCGCGCTGCAGGCCGAGGGGCGGCCGGTCTTCGTCAACCTCACCGCCGCCTGGTGCATCACCTGCAAGGTGAACGAGCGCGTGGCGCTGGAGACCGAGGGCGCGCGCGCCGCCTTCGCCGAGCGCAACGTGGCGGTGCTGGTGGGCGACTGGACGCGGGGCGACGCCGCCATCACCGCGCTGCTGCGCCAGCACGGGCGGGACGGCGTGCCGCTCTACCTGCTGTACCCGGCCGGGGGCGGGGAGCCCGCGGTGCTGCCGCAGCTGCTGACGGAAGGGGCGCTGCGCGCCGCACTACGGGCGCTGTGAGGCCGGCCAGGGCGCCGGGCTGACCGGGCCTGGGGCGAAATTCGTCCACATCCGGCAATCCAGCCGCCGCCAGCCCGGCGCCGGGGCCTCGTCCCCCGCCACCGGGGGGCAGCGGCCGGAGGCGGCGAGATCGTCGGCCTGTCGGTGCTGGGCGGGGCTGGGCGCCGCCTCCCACCGCTCCCAGCGCAGCAGGCCCAGGTGAAGCGCGTGCCAGGAGCGCTCCAGGTGGTCGGATTCCCGCACGGCGGGGTGGCTGTAGTGCTCGGACAGCAGGGTCGCGGCGGTGAAGCGGCCCCCCGCCAGGCTGGGCGAGCGCCAAGGGTATTCCACCGGTTGGATGCGCCAGCGGGTCAGGCTGCGGTCCAGCTGAGCGGGGCACTCGGCGGGGCCGCGGCGCAGGTGCAGCGGCGCCACCGCCTCCTGCCATTCCGGCCCGGCGGCGGGGCCGGCGACCAGCCAGCCGCCAGGGGTGCAGTCGGGGCGCTGGAACCATTGCACGCCGTTGCCGCCATCCTCCGTCAGCGCGATGGCCCAGCCCTCGGGCGTGCGGACCAGCACCTGGCCGCCATCGCCCTGCCCGGCGTCGAAGCGGCCGAAGCGGCGGGCGCCGTCGCCGAAGTCGAAGGATTGCATCACCGCCTCGGCGCCGCGGAAGCGCAGCAGCACCGAGTCGCTGGCCTGGTGGCCCAGGGGCGGGGCGGGGTTCCAGCGGGCGTCGGGCCAGTCGTGCTTGCGCCAGGGCAGGGGGTCGCCGGCGCGCAGCATCGGCCCGCCCGGGCAGGCCCAGGGCAGGCAATCCGACTGCACGAGGAAGGGAAGGATGGCGTCGGCCCGCGCCGGGCCGGCGGCGCACAGCGCCAGACAAGCGAGCACGGCGCCGCGGCGGTGCCGCGGCCGTGCCGGATGCCGGGTCATGGACGGGGCCGGAAGGCGGCCCCGCGGGGGCTCAGAAGCCCTCGCGCTCGATGCGCTTGCGCTCCACCTTGCGGGCGCGGCGCACGGCCTCGGCGGCCTCGCGGGCACGGCGCTCGGACGGCTTCTCGTAGTGGCGCCGGAGCTTCATCTCCCGGAACACGCCCTCACGCTGGAGCTTCTTCTTCAGCGCCTTCAGCGCCTGGTCCACATTGTTGTCCCGAACGACGACTTGCACGCGGCGCGATCTCCTCGGTGCGCAGAAGGCCACGGTGCGACAGCCGCCCCGGGACCGGAAGCGGCGCGATACCACCGATGCCCCCCTTGGCCAAGCGCTTTTTCGCCCGCATCTGCATGGGAGCCATGGCCCTGCTCAAGATCGCCCGCATGGGCCACCCCGTCCTGCTCGGCGCCGCCGCGCCCGTCGCCCGCCCCGGCGCGCCGGAGATGCGCCGCCTGGTGGCCGACATGCGCGAGACGCTGGCCGATGCCGGCGGCATCGGCCTGGCCGCGCCGCAGGTGCACCAGCCGCTGCGCCTGTTCCTGTGGCACGACGGCGAGGCGGTGCGTGCCCTGTTCAACCCCGTCCTCGCCCCCCTGGGCGAGGAGCGCGCCATGGCCTGGGAGGGCTGCCTGAGCATCCCCGGCCTGCGCGGCCTGGTGGAGCGCCCGGCCCGCGTGCGCTGGAGCGGCCTGGACGAGGAGGGGCAGCCGGTGTCCGGCGAGGCCGAGGGCCTTGCCGCCCGGGTGCTGCAGCACGAGAACGACCACCTGGACGGCGTGTTCTACCTCAGCCGCATGCCCGACCTGTCGCGGCTGGGCTTCGTCGAGGAGATCGCCCGCAGCATGGAGACGCGCGCATGAATTCCGAGCCCAAGCTGATCCGCGCCGCCGTGGAGCGCGCCGAGTGGGAGGGCTGGAGCCCCGCCACCCTGCGCGCCGCCTGCCTGGACACGGGCGAGGACCCGGCCCTGGTGGACAGCCACTTCCCCCGCGGCGTCGCCGGCGCCGTGGCCGACTGGGCCGCCCTGGCCGACGAGGAGATGGAGGCGGCCGCCGCGCTGGAGGAGATGGCCTCCTGGCGCATCCCCGTGCGGGTCCGGCGGCTGGTGGAGCTGCGGCTGCGCGCGGTGGAGCCCCACCGCGAGGCGCTGCGCGGCGCGCTGCGCGTGCTGGCGCTGCCGTGGAACCTGCCGCTGGCCCTGCGCACCGCCGCGCGCACGGCGGACGCCATGTGGCACGCGGCGGGCGACACCTCGGCCGATTTCTCCTGGTACACGCGGCGGGCCACGCTGGCGGCGGTGTACGGCGCCACGCTGGCCTTCTGGCTGTCGCCCCGCGCGCCGGAGATGGAGGAGGCGATGGCCTTCCTGGACCGCCGCCTGGCCGAGCTGGCCCCCCGCAGAAACCCCAAGGCGGCATGAACGGGCTTCGCGTTTTCAGGCGGGGCGTGTAGAACCCCCCGCACCCCTTTGGCCCTGCACCATTCTGGCCGGATCGTCCGGGCAGGGCCCGCAACAGGAGAACGGGCGGAATGACGCCTCTGCGTAGCCTTCTCGCCGGCGCGGCGCTGCTGGCCCTGACCCCGAACCTCGCCGCGGCGCAGTCCCAGCAGTGCCTGCAGCCGGCCGAGCAGCAGCATTTCCAGGTGCGCGCGCTGCAGAGCCAGCTGATGGTGCTCGCCATCTCCTGCGAGCGGCACGACGACTACAACCGCTTCGTGACGCAGTTCCAGCCGCAGCTGGCCGCCGCCTTCCGCGGCGTGCAGGGGCATTTCCGCCGCGTCGCCGGCTCCCAGCACCAGCGCCAGACCGACCAGTACATCACCAACCTGGCCAACGGGCAGTCGCAGGTGGGCATCAGCCAGGGCACCTTCTTCTGCCGCAACCAGCAGGGCCTGTTCGCCGAGGCGCTGGCGGCGCCGAACGTCGCCGCGCTGGCGCAGATCTCCGTGGCGCGGGAGGTGCCGCAGACCTACTCCCTGCCGACCTGCACGGCGCCGGCGCCGCGCCAGCAGCGCGCCCAGGGCCGCTGAGGCGTCCTTCCCCGGACCGACAGGGGCGGCCCCGGGCAACCGGGCGCCGCCCTTTTTCATGGCCGCCAGCCGGCGCGCGGGCACAAAAAAAGGAGGCGGCCCAAAGGCCGCCTCCCGCTTTGCCAGTGAGGGCGTCGTGCGGGATTAGCGCAGGACGATCTCGACGCGGCGGTTCTGCGGCTCGCGCACGCCCTGGGCCGTCGGGACCAGCGGACGGTCGAAGCCGAAGCCCTGCACCGTGATCTGGTTCCGGGCGATCCCGCGGCGGCCCAGCTCGGCGGCCACGGCCTCGGCGCGGCGCACCGACAGGCGCTGGTTGTACTGCGCGGTGCCGGTGCGGTCGGCGTGGCCAGAGACCTCGATCCGGGTGCTGCCGACGCGCTGGGCGTTCTGGGCGGCCTCGGCGATGATCTGGCGGGCGCGGTCCGTCAGGTCGGCGCGATCCCAGTCGAAGAACACCAGGTAGGTGCGGGCCGGGGCCGGGGCGGCCGCGGGGGCCACGGCAACCACCGGGGCGGGACGCGGCGCGTTGAACGCGTAGCGCAGGCCCAGCAGGATGCTGTGGTTGTAGCTCTCGCCCTCGGCGCGGATCGGGCCGGTGCCACCGCCGGCGCCCGTCAGGGTGCCGCGGCCGTCCAGCTTGTTCTCCAGCGTGCCGAGGAACCGGTACTCGGCGGTCACGGCCAGGCCGGGCGCCACGGAGGACAGGTTGTAGGCGACACCGGCGATGCCCTGGTAGGCGAAGCGGCCGTCACGGTCGTCGATGCGGATGGAGCCGGTGCGGCCCGGGAAGGCCGAGGCGCCGCGCACGTTGCGGAAGTCCGTCCAGACGTAGCCGGCGCCGACGCCGACATACGGCACGAAGCCAGCCAGGTTGAACTGGTTGAAGTCGTACAGGGCGTTGGCCATCACGCCGTACTGGTGGATGGTGCCACCGGCGGAGAAGGCCTGGCGGCCGGACAGCGTCACCGTGTCAACGGAGTTGTTGCGGTAGTTGCCCTCGATCTCGGCGCGGATGCCGTTGCCGAAGCCCCAGCCGATGCTGCCGACGCCGACGTAGCCCCAGTTGGTCTCGACCTTGCCGTTCTGCTGCAGGCCGGCATTGGCCGCCAGCTGGCGCGGGCCGGCGGGCAGGTTGTTGTCGTTCTCGACGCGATAGTTGGCGCCGGCGCCGGCGCCGATGTACAGGCCGGTGATCGGCTGCGCCTGCGCAGCCACGGGCAGCGACAGAACGGTCGCGGCCAGAAGGGCCTTCTTGAGGCTCATCCTCGTTCTCCTTAATCCAAACTCGTTCGTTCGGTCGCTGCGTGGGACGCCCGGGACGGGCGATTCCTCGCTGCGTGGGGGGACCCTAACACCAAGGCCGAAGGGGTTGCACCACCTGCTCCGGGATTTCCCGGGGGATGTGGCCGAATCGCCACAGGCCCCCTGGGCAGTTTTGCCACAGGCCGGAATCAGCCCCGCAGGAGGTTCACGTGGCCCAGCTTGCGGCCCGGCCGCGCCTCCGCCTTGCCGTACCAGTGGCAGGCCGCATCCGCCCGGCCGAGGAAGCCCGGCCAGGCCGCCAGACCTTCGGGGCCGATGAGGTTGCGCATCTCCACCGCCGCGGCGTGGCGCGCCACCGGGCCCAGCGGCCAGCCGGCCACCGCGCGCACGTGCTGCTCGAACTGCGAGCACGCGCAGGCGTCCATGGTCCAGTGGCCGGAATTGTGCGGCCGGGGCGCGATCTCGTTCGCCAGCAGGCGGCCATCGGGCAGCAGGAACATCTCCAGCGCCACCACCCCCACCAGCTCCAGCCCCTCGGCCACGCGGCCGACCAGGCGGCGCGCCTCGGCAGCCGCTGCCGGGGGAATGTCGGCCGGCACTAGCGAGACGTCGAGGATGCCGCCGACATGGCGGTTCTCCGACGCCTCGTAGACCGCCAGCGCGCCGTCCGCCCCGCGGGCGGCCACGGCGGACAGCTCGTGGGTGAAGGGCACGAAGGCCTCCAGCACCAGCGGGTGCGGCGCCAGGCGCGCGAAGGCGGCCTCCGCCTCCGCGGGCGCGCGGATGACGGCCTGCCCGCGGCCGTCATAGCCCATGCGGGTGGTCTTCAGCACCGCCGGCAGGCCCAGCTCGGCCACGGCGGCGCGCAGCCCGTCCAGGTCCCTCACCTCCCGCCAGGGGGCGACGGGCACGCCGGCGCCCTCCAGGAAGCGCTTCTCCCGCACGCGGTCCTGGCAGGTGGCCAGCGCCTTCAGCCCGGGGCGGCATTCCACCCGCCCCTCCAGCGCCGCCAGGGTGGCGGCGGGGACGTTCTCGAACTCGAAGGTGACGACGTCCACCGCGGCGGCGAAGGCGCGCAGCGCCGCCGCGTCCTCGTAGGCGGCGACGGTGCGGGCGGCGGCCACCTGCATGCCCGGCCCGTCGCCCTCCGGGCCGAAGACGTGCGGCCGCAGGCCCAGCCGGGCCGCCGCCATGGCCGACATCCGCCCCAATTGGCCGGAGCCCAGGATGCCCAGCCGCGCGCCCAGGGGCAGCGGCTCAGGCCGGGTCAAGCGCCACCCCCTCGGTCTGGGCGGCGCGCCAAGCGTCCAGGCGGGCGGCCAGGGCGGCGTCGCCCAGGGCCAGGATGGCCGCGGCCAGCAGCGCGGCGTTGATGGCGCCGGCCTTGCCGATGGCCAGCGTGCCCACCGGCACCCCGCCGGGCATCTGCACGATGGACAGCAGCGAATCCATGCCCTTCAGGGCGTGGCTTTCCACCGGCACGCCCAGCACGGGCAGGGGCGTCATGCTGGCGGCCATGCCGGGCAGGTGGGCGGCGCCGCCGGCCCCGGCGATGATGACCTTCAGCCCCCGGCCGCGCGCGGTGGTGGCGTAGTCCACCAGGCGCTGCGGCGTGCGGTGGGCGGACACCACGCGCGCCTCGTGCGGCACTTCCAGCGCGGCCAGCGCCTCCGCGGCGTGGCGCATCGTCTCCCAGTCGGAGCGGCTGCCCATGATGAGGCCGACGAGGGGCGGCGCGCTCACGCGATGATGTCCGGGACGATGCGGCCTTCCAGCCAGGAGATCTCGTCCTTCAGCTTCAGCTTGCGCTTCTTCAGGCGCTGGATCTGCAGCGCGTCCGCCGGGCTGTCGGTCAGGCGGGCGATCACCGTGTCGAGGTCCCGGTGCTCGGAGCGCAACTCATGGAGGCGTCGCAGCAGCGATTCGCGGTCTTCCAGCATGGTCCGTGCAGGCACTCCCGGCGCGGGAACCTCCCCCGGGGGCGCCCCGAAGGAAAAAGTTCACTTTCGTCGCCGGAGAGGGATAGCATGGCTGCCCCGGCTGCAACAGCCACGGCGCCCAGGCACCGCACCATTCCACGGCTGGCAGCCGGCCGGTCCAGCAGATGGAGGACGACGCCGCATGATGCATGCTCCCCGTTTCCGGAGCCTCGAGACGCGCCACCAGGCGCTGGAGGCGCAGATCACCGCCGAGGGCCAGCGCCCCCGCCCGGACGACGCCGTGCTGCTGAAGCTGAAGCGCGAGAAACTGGCCCTGAAGGAGGAGATGGAGAGGCTGCGGCTGCGCCGCGCGCACTAGTTCCCTTCGGGCTGCCCCTCGTCCTCCGCCGCCTCGGCGGGGGCGGGGGGCAGCTTCTCCCGCGCGGCGGCGACGGCGGCGTTCAGCGCGCTCTGCGTGCACAGGCCGAGGATGACGGGGTCGCGCGGCTTGATGTTGGCGCTGTTGATGTGCGTCTTGTCGCGCACCTTCTCGATGGTCTCCTTGGTGGTGCCGAGGAGCTTGCCGATGGTGGCGATGGACAGCTCGGGGTGGTTGCGCAGCAGCCACATGATGCCGTCCGGCTTGTCCTGCCGCTTGGAGACCGGGGTGTAGCGCGCGCCCTTGCCGCGCCCCTTGGCGACGGGGATGGCGTTGGCCGCCAGCTTGAGGCGGTATTCCGGGCTGGCCTCCGCCTTGGCGATCTCCTCGCGCGTGACCTGGCCGTTCTGGACCGGGTCGTAGCCGATGATGCCCTGCGCGACCTCGCCATCCGCGATGGCCTGCACCTCCAGCGGGTGCATCTGCACGAAATCGGCGATCTGGTCGAAGGAGAGGGAGGTCTTCTCGATCAGCCACACGGCGGTTGCCTTGGGCATCAGGGGCTGGGCCATGCGTGTCTCTGCGTCAAAGGGGCGAACGGGATCGCGCCGGATGGGCGCGCGCGCCCGGCTTCGCCTGCCCTATAATGGCAGGCGCACAGGGGGCCAAGCCCCAACGCCCGGAGGATGGACATGTTCGAGGAGGAGCCGCGGCCCAGGCCGAAGGACGGGTTCCAGCCCGCGAAGCTGGAAGGCTGGAGCGCCGAGGCGCTGCGCGCCTACCTGGAGGATCTGGCGACGGAGATGCGGCGCGCCGAGGCCGCCCTGGCCGCGAAGGACCACCAGAAGGCGGCCGCCGAGGCCTTCTTCCGCAAGTCGTAGCGTCGTGGCGCGGGGCAGCGGGCGAGGCCGGTCGGCCCCGTCCAGTCCCGTCGAAGGTGAGCGCGCACGCCGCGACCGAGGCCGACGCCACGGGCGAGGCCGGCCCACCGACACCACACAACGCAAGGCCAGCGCACCCCACCCCCAGAGGCCGACGCCATCGGCGAGGCCGGCCCGCCCGCGTCGTCCAGCCAGAGGTCAATACGCCCCCCAAAATCCAGAGGCCGACGCCGCAAGGCGAGGCCGGCCAGCCCGCGCAGCACCGTGCAAGGTCAGCGCAACCCCCAACCCCAGAGGCCAACGCCGCAGGCGGGGCCGGCCAGCGGGAGCCGCCCCTCCAAGGTCAACACCGCGCACGGAGGATGCGCGCGCACAGCGCGCGCCGGCCCCCTTCAGGGGGCCGAAGCCAAGGCGGGCGGATGCCCGCCGCCCGGCGTAGCCGCCGCCATGGGCGGCGGCGGTGAGGGCACAAAAAGACGAGGGCACAAAAAGAAAGGCGGCCCGCCAGGGCCGCCTTTCCGATCACGCCGCCTGCTGGGTCAGCACCGGCTGGCGCGGGGCCGCGATCTCGATGCGGCGGGGCTTCAGCGCCTCGGGCACCTCGCGCCGCAGGGAGACGTGCAGCAGCCCGTTCTCCATGCGCGCGCCTTCCACCACCAGGTGGTCGGCCAGCACGAAGCGGCGCTCGAAGGCGCGGCCGGCGATGCCGCGATGGAGGAACTTGCGCCCCTCGCCCTCGGGCTGCGCAGGCAGCTTGCCGGTGACGGTCAGCGTGTCGTCCTTGGCCACCAGCTCGATGTCGTCCGGGCCGAAGCCGGCGACGGCGAGCGTCAGGGCGTAGGTGTCCTCGCCCGTCACCTCGATGTTGTAGGGTGGGTAGGACTGCGCCTCGGGCGCCGTGCGCGCGCCGTCGAGCAGGCGGGCGAAGCGGTCGAAGCCGATGGCGGTGCGGAACAGGGGGGAGAAATCAATCGCGTTCACGAGGAACCTCCTTCATGCGGAGCAAGGTTCGGAACAGCGAGGATGTCCGTCACGGCCCCCCCGATCGGGCGGGGCCGCGGATGCCTCGCGCCGCGGCCCACGAGGGCGCCGCGACGCAGGGTGATCTGGGCGGCGCGCGCCGCCCGTTCAAGGGGCCGGCGTCAGCCCTTCTTGACGCCCAGCCCGCCGAACTTCTTGTTGAACTTCGCCACCTGGCCGCCGGTGTCGATGATGCGCTGCACGCCGGTCCAGGCCGGGTGGGACTTGGGGTCGATGTCCAGGCGCAGGGTGTCCCCCGGCTTGCCGCCCGCCGTGCGCGTCTTGAAGGTGGTGCCGTCGGTCATGATGACGTTCAGCTCATGGTAGGCGGGGTGGGTGTCGGGCTTCATGGCGGGCTCTCGGGGATGCGGCAGGCCGCGATGGCGGCCCGGCCGTGAAGCGCGCCGCATAGACCCATCGGGGCGGCAGGGCAAGGCGCGGCTTGCCCGCGCCCGGCGCATGGCCTATCGCGCCCCGCCATGACCGACCTGCCCGACCGCCTGAGCAACGACCCCGACAGCCCCTTCCACGACGCCGAGCTGCTGAAGCAGGGCGTGGGCATCCGCTTCCGCGGCGAGGAGCGCACCAACGTGGAGGAATACTGCGTCAGCGAGGGCTGGGTGCGCGTCGGCCTGGGCAACAAGGTGGACCGCCGCGGCAAGCCGCTGACCATGAAGCTGATGGGCCCGGTGGAGCCCTACCTGCGCACCGCGGACTGAGCGCAGGCCGCGCTTGCGGCCCGCCCTCCGTCCGGCGCATCCTTCCCACACTGGGGCGTGGGTGCGAACGGAGGGGAGCGGGATGCTCGAACTCGTCTGCGACCAGGGCTACGGCGCCAACGGGGTGCCGGTGGACCGCTCCCCCTACCGCAACCACGGCCGGGCGGTGGACGCCCCCGGGGTGGCCGGGCCGGGCGGCGGGGCGCTGTCCTTCCCGATGGCCGGCAGCGCGGTGGCGCTGGGGCTGGGCGGGCCGGCGCGTCCCTTCGCGCCCCTGGTCGCGCTGCGCGTGGAGGCGCTGGTGCGGCTGCCCGATGCCGCCGCCGCGCGCTACGGCGTGGTGGTGGACGGGGATTCCGCCTTCCGGCTGGCGGTGGATGACGGCGCGCCCACCGTCGCCGTGCTGAATGCGGGTGGCGGGCTGGAACAGGTGCGCGCCGACCCCGCCTCCGCGCCCGATGGCCGCCTGCACCCGCTGCCGCTCGGCCGGTGGGTGGAACTGGTGGCGGAGCATGACGGCGCCGCGCACCTGCGCCTGTTCATGGACGGCGCCCTGGTGGCGGCGAAGGTGACCGGCCCGGGCCATGTGGCGGCGGTGCGCGGCCGGGGCGTCACCATCGGCAATGCGGTGGGGGGCGGCATGCCGCTGGGCGGCGCGCTGGCCCGCCTGCGCCTGTGGCGGCATGACCCGGCGGCGATGCGGCGCGAGTTCCTCGCCCGGCCGATGACCCCGGAACTGGCGGCCTGCTGGGAGGAGATCATCCGCCGCGTGCGCGCCTGGATGGCGGCCGACCCCGCAGGAGCGGCCGCGTTGCTGGACGCGGTCCGCGCCGAGACGGACGCCTTCCTGCGCGCGCTGCGCCTGCGGCCGGAGCCGGCGCAGGACCGCCTGCGCCACGCCCTGGCGGAGGTGCTGGCCGCCTGGTTCGCCGGCGAGATCGGCGGTCGCCGCATGGAGCAGGCCTATGGCGCCTGGCGCGCCGCCCTGGCGGAGCAGGGTTTCTCCTCGGCGCTGCCGGAGGTGGCGCTGGCGGACCCCGCGCCCTGGGTGGTGCGCCCGCCCCCGCCGACGCTCGACGCGGGGTGCGACCCGCAGTTGCTGCGCTTCCTGCGCATCATGGCGCGCGCCGCCGCGCCGGGGGGGACGTGACATGGGCAACCCGGCCAAGGCCGCCGCGCTGGCCAAGCGCTTCGAGCCGATCCTGCTGTTCCACCCGGAGGAGCGCTTCCTGCCGCTGGACCCCAAGCGCTGGATCGAGGCCTGCGCGCTGTGGCGCGCCGACCCGCCCTTCACCGACCGCGCCGGCTGGGCGCAGCTGCGGCCGCGGGGCAGCCTGGCGGCGCTGGACACGGTACAGGACAAGGCCGGCGGCCGGGCCTGGATCGGCGCCGACCCGGCCTTCGGCACCGGCGCCCAGCCGCTGGAGGAGCCGGCGGCCGCGCCCGAGTTCTTCCTGGAACTGGCTGGGTGGGAGCCGGCCATCCCGCCCGCGCTGCCCGACCGGCACGCCGCGCTGGACCCCGCCGCCTACCTGCAGCCCTTCGCCGGCACCGAGCCCTGGTATTCCGTCGAGTACCTGGACAACGTGGACCTGCGCCGGCTGACGCCGCACCCGCTGCTGCGCGATGGCGGGCTGGACCTGTTCACCGCCATCGCCACCAACCCGGCGCTGCGGGCACCGCAGCTGCTGGTTTTCCACTTCCTGTACCCGGTGCGGGAGGAGGCGCTGGAAGGCTGCGAGGGCGCGGGAGAGGGCGACTTGTTCGGCCGCTTCTCCGGTGAATGGGGGGCGGTGGCGCTGCTGCTGGACCAGGCGGACGCGCCGCTGATGATCGGGCTGACGACGCGCAACCCGGCCAACCCCGCCACCGCGCCGGGCGGCGAGCGGCGGGTGAGCCTGCGCGCCTTTCCCTGGGCGCAGGTGGATGCGGTGGCCGGGCCGGATGGCGGGCTGCACCCGCGCATCCACGTCGCGCGCGGCACGCATGGCCACCACCTCTCGGCGGCGGCGGCGCCGCTGGTGCCGGCTTCGCCCGGCGCGCCGGACCCCGCGCGCCAGTCCTGCGGCGCGGTGGAGACGCTGGACGGCCTGCTGGGTGGGGAGCGGGTGCTGGTGCCCGCCGTGCCGGCCGACCCTGGCGAGGAGCAGGACACGGCGCTGATCGTCGCCAAAATCCTGCTGATTCCGCCACCCGGCCTTGGCCTTCTGTTTGCCGGCCTGGAGGGAGCCTTCGGCCGCTTCGGCAGCTATGCCCAGCCGGAGGTCCTGGCCACCCCGGCGCCGGAGGTGCGCGACGTGCTGGGCGGCCCCGCCTACGGCCGCATCCTGCGCCCGGCCGGCCTGCCGCTGCCCGAAGCGGCGCAGGCGGCGCAGGTGCTGGACTGGAACGTGCGCCGGTTCCAGGCGCCGCCGCCGGATTCGCGCTTCTACCCCTTCGTGGTGGACCGCGGGACGCAGCGCTGGTGGCCGCCCCGCCCGGCCCCGCGCCCCAACACCCAGGACCTGCCGGGCGCGGAGGGCTGGGCGGTGCGCTGGGGGCCGCGCGTTTCCAGTGACCCCAACGGCCGCCGTTGCGGCATGCGCTGCCCCGACTTCGCCCTGCTGATGATGGAGGCGGTGGCCGTCGCCATCGCCTGACGCCGGCGCGGGGCGGGCCCCGCACCGGTTGCGTCACGCGCCGTGGCCGGTGGCGGCCAGCACCGCCGCCTCCAGCTGCGGGGGCAAGGCGGGCGCGCAGGTGTGCAGCCACGCCCCGATCAGCGCCGCGCACCAAGCCAGCGCCACGGCCGGCGGGAGGACGGGAAGGAGGTGCAGCATCGCCATGCACCCAGATTCAACGCGCCATGCGCGTTGGTCAACCCAAATGCGCTTACGAAAAACGTGATATTCGCGCATGATGCGAAGGCGGCCGGCGTGGAACCGGCCGGCCGGAGACCGCATGCCCGACATCCATCCCGCCGCGCTTTCCGGCGCGCCCATCCTGGGGCATGGGGCGCCCATGTCCGCCATCCGCCTGTCCGGCCTGTCCCGCCGCTTCGCCCCCGATGCCCCGCCCGCGCTGGACGGCGTCTCGCTCGACGTCGCGCCGGGCGAGGTCTTCGGCATCATCGGCCGGTCGGGGGCGGGGAAATCCACGCTGATCCGCTGCGTGAACCTGCTGGAGCGCCCGGATGCCGGCACGGTGGAGGTGCTGGGCCAGCGCCTGGACACGCTGGACGAGGCGGCGTTGCGCCAGGCCCGCCGCGGCATGGGCATAGTGTTCCAGCACTTCAACCTGCATGCCCGGCGCACCGCGGCGGAGAACATCGCCTTCCCGCTGGAGATCGCCGGCATGCCGCGCGCCGAGCGCGAGGCGCGGGTGCGCGCCATCCTGCCCCTGGTGGGGCTGGAGGCGCGGCGCGACGCCTTCCCGGCGCAGCTCTCCGGCGGGCAGAAGCAGCGGGTGGGCATCGCCCGCGCCCTGGCCTCCAACCCCCGCATCCTGCTGTGCGACGAGGCCACCAGCGCGCTGGACCCCGAGACGACGGGCGAGATCCTGGCCCTGATCCGCGACCTGCGCGCCAGGCTGGACCTGACCGTGCTGCTCATCACCCATGAGATGGCGGTGGTGAAGGCGGTGTGCGACCGCGTGGCGGTGATGGAGGCCGGGCGCGTGATCGAGCAGGGTCGCGTCTTCGACGTCTTCACCCGCCCGCAGGCGGAGACCACGCGCCGCTTCGTGGCCGAGGTGATCGGCCACGCCGTGCCGCCCGGCACCCTGGCCCGCCTGCCCGGACCGCGCCCCGGCGAGGCGCGGCGGCTGGTGCAGGTGCTCTTCGCCGGACCGCATTCCACCCGCGCTGTGGTGAGCGAGGCCAGCCGCGACTGGGGGCTGGACATGAACATCGTGAGCGGCCGCGTGGACGAGATCGCCGGCGAGCCCTTCGGCGTCATGGCGCTGGCCGCCTATGGCCCGGAGGAGAAGCTGGACGGCGCCTTCGCCTGGATGCGCGGCCTGGGCCTGGACGTGCAGGAGATCGCGCCATGAGCTGGCTGACGCCCACCATGCAGGACCTTCTGCTGGAAGCCTTCGCCGAGACGCTGCTGATGGTCGGCGCCGCCGCCGCCATCGCGGTGGCGCTGGGGCTGCCGCTGGCGCTGCTGCTGCACGTCACGGGCCGCGACGGGCTGTCGCCCAATGCCTGGCTGAAC
Organism: Sabulicella flocculans; assembly: GCF_045449635.1. Taxonomy (NCBI): domain Bacteria; kingdom Pseudomonadati; phylum Pseudomonadota; class Alphaproteobacteria; order Acetobacterales; family Acetobacteraceae; genus Sabulicella; species Sabulicella flocculans. The sequence goes on from NZ_JBJJBR010000006.1 coordinate 77,528, forward strand.
CGGCCGCTGGGGCTGGCGGTGAACGCGCTGCGCTCCACTCCCTTCATCATCCTGATGGTGGCCATCATCCCCTTCACCCGGCTGGTCGCCGGCACCTCCATCGGCACCGGGGCGGCGATCGTGCCGCTGGCCCTGGCTGCCACCGCCTTCCTGGCCCGCCTGTTCGAGAACGCGCTGCGCGAGGTGGACAAGGGCGTGGTGGAGGCCGCGCGCGCCATGGGCGCCACGCGGATGCAGATCGTGCTGAAGGTGCTGGTGCCCGAGGCGCTGCCCGGCCTGGTGGCCGCCACCACCGTGGCGCTGGTCTCGCTGGTCGGCTTCTCGGCCATGGCGGGGGCGGTGGGGGGCGGCGGCCTGGGGGACCTGGGCATCCGCTTCGGCTACCAGCGCTTCATGCCCGAGGTGATGGCCACCGTCGTCCTCGTCCTCATCCTGCTGGTGCAGGGGGTGCAGTCCTTCGGGGACTGGCTCGTGCGCCGGCTGTCCCACTCGTGACCGGAGTTCCCCTCATGCTGCTGCGACGTTCCGCCCTGCTGCTGCCCTTCGCCACGCCCCTGGCCGCCGCCGCCCAAGGCGCCGCCATCGGCACCGCCGCCCGCCCGGTGCGCGTCGGCGTCACCGCCGGCCCGCATGCCCAGGTGATGGAGAAGGTGCGCGAGGTGGCGGCCCGCGCCGATGGGCCGGCCAACGGGCTGGCGCTGCGGGTGGTGGAGTTCACCGACTTCATCCAGCCCAACGCCGCCCTGGCCGCCGGCGACCTGGACGCCAATTCCTACCAGCACCAGCCCTTCCTGGACCAGCAGGTGCGCGACCGCCGCCTGCCGCTGGTCAGCGTCGGGCCCACGCTGCTCTTCCCCATGGCGGTGTATTCGCGGCGCCACCGCAACCTGGCCGACGTGCCCCAGGGCGCGCGCATCGCCATCCCCAACGACCCCACCAATGGCGGCCGCGCCCTGGTGCTGCTGGCCAAGGCCGGGCTGTTCCGCCTGCGCGACGGCGCCGATTTCCGCGCCACCGTGGCCGACATCGCCGAGAACCCGCGCCGCCTGCGCATCCTGGAGCTGGAGGCGGCGCAGCTGCCCCGCGCGCTGGACGAGGTGGAGGCCGCGGCCATCAACACCAACTTCGCCATCCCCGCCGGGCTGAACCCGGTGCGCGACGCCATCGCGCTGGAAGGGCGGGACACGCCCTACACCAACCTCCTCGTTGTGCGGCAGCCCGACCGCGGGGCGCCCTGGGTGGCGCGCCTGCTGGCCGCCTACCACACGCCCGAGCTGCGCGACTTCGTCCAGGCCACCTTCCAGGGCGCCGTGGTGCCCGGCTTCTGACGCGCAGGAGAGCCCCCATGATGCTGCGACGTTCCGCCCTGCTGCTGCCCTTCGCCCTGCCGCTGGCCGCCGCGGCGCAAGGCGCGCCGGAGATCGGCACCGCCGCCCGCCCGGTGCGCGTCGGCGTCACCCAGGGCGTGCATGCCCAGACCTTCGAGAAGGTGGCCGAGGTGCTGCGGCGCGACGGCCTGCACACCCGCGCGGTGGAGTTCGGCGACTTCATCCAGCCCAACGCCGCCCTGGCGGGGGGCGACCTGGACGCCAACGCCTACCAGCACCTGCCCTTCCTGGAGGCGCAGCGCGCCCAGCGCGGCTACGACTTCGTTCCGGTGGGCAAGACGGTGCTGACGCTGATGGGGGTGTTCAGCCGCCGCCACCGCACGCTGGAGGCGCTGCCGCAGGGCGGGCGCATCGCCATCCCCAACGACCCCACCAATGGCGGCCGCGCCCTGCTGATCCTGGCCGAGGCCGGCGTCATCAGGTTGCGCCCCGGCGCCGACTTCCGCGCCACGGTGGCGGACGTGACGGAGAACCCCAGGCGCCTGCGCTTCGTGGAGCTGGAGGCCGCCAGCATCGTCCGCGCGCTGGAGGACGTGGATGCCGGCGCCATCACCGGCAACTTCGCCGTGCCGGCCGGGCTGAACCCGCTGCGCGACGCCCTGGCGCGCGAGGACCAGCGCAGCGTCTACACCGTGCTGGTGGTGGTCCGCCGCCGCGACGAGTCCGCGCCCTGGGCGCGCCGCCTGGCCGCCGGCTACGCCCATCCGGAGGTGCGCGAGTTCGTGGAGCGCCAGTTCCAGGGCGCGGTGATCCCCGGCGCCTGAAACCGCCCCAACGGCACGCGCGTTGGCCCCACACTACCGACTACCAAACTCGTTCGAGACTTCACGCGCCGCCCTGGCTTTGCCAGGGCGGCGTTCCCTGTTTCGCGCCCCGGTCGGCGGCGCGCAGCGGGCCGGCCGGGCGGTCCTGGCCGCCCTTGCCCGCGGCAGGCGGGGCCGGGGGCGGTCCCGCCCGTTCAGGGCGCGCGCCGCACCGCCTGGGCCATCGTGTCCAGCGCCACCAGGAAGCGGGCGCGGTCGGCCTTGGCCATCGGCGCCTGGCCGCCGCCCTGGCCCATCTCGCGCAGGTGGCGCGCCAGCTCGCGCCCGGCCAGGGCGCTGCCGATGTTGGACGCCGTCCAGGCATGGCCCTTGAAGGACAGGCAGGCGGCGCCCTTGGCCAGGCAGCGCGCCGCCAGCGGGATGTCGTTGGTCAGGCAGATGTCGCGCGGGGTGGCCTCGGCGGCGATCCAGTCATCGGCCTGGTCGGCGCCGTCGGGGACGATGTGCAGCCGGGCGAAGGGCGCCTCGGGCGGGCGGATCGGGCGGGCGCCGTTGGTGACGAAGACCACGCCGAAGCCCAGCCGCCCGGCGACGCGCAGCACTTCCTCGCGCACCGGGCAGGCATCGGCATCCACGAGCAGGCGGTGGGTCATGGCGTGTCCGCGGTGGGGATGGTGGGCGTTGTAGGGCTCGAACCTACGACCCGCTGATTAAGAGTCAGCTGCTCTACCAACTGAGCTAAACGCCCATCCGTGGGGGCGCTATCTAGCGCCATCCACCGGCATGTCAAACCCCACCGGCCGCTTTCCGCCGCCCAGCGGCCGCTCGCGCACGAAATGCGGCAGGGCGGTGCCGCTGAGGCGGCCGCGCAGGGCCTCCAGCAGCGCCAGCCCCTCGGCGTCCGGCACCGCGAAGCGCGCGGTGCCCGGCGCGGGGTCCAGCGCGTGCAGGTAGTAGGGCTTCACGCGGTGGCGCAGCATGGCGCGCAGCAGTGCCTCCAGCGCCTCGGGCGTGTCGTTCACCCCGCGCAGCAGCACGCTCTGCCCCAGCAGCACCGCGCCGGCGCCATGCAGGGCGCGCAGGGCTGCGGCGGCCTCGGGCGTGAACTCGCCCGCGTGGTTGGCGTGAACGCAGAGGAAGAGCGGCTTGTCCAGCGCCAGCGCCTCCAGCAGCGCCGGCGTCACCCGCGCCGGGTCGGCCACCGGCACGCGGGTGTGGATGCGCAGCACCTCGATATGGGGCAGGGCAGCCAGGCGGGACAGGATGTGCGCCAGCCGGCGCGGCGACAGGATCAGCGGGTCGCCGCCGGTCAGGATGGCCTCCCGCACCCCCGGGCTGGCGGCGAACCAGCCCAGCGCCCTTTCCAGCGCCGCCTCGTCCAGCAGGCCGCCATCGGGGCCCACATGCTCGCGCCGGAAGCAGAAGCGGCAATACACCGGGCAGGCCAGCAGCGGCTTCAGCAGGGCGCGGTCGGGGTAGCGGTGGACCACGCCGGGCACGGGGGTGAAGGGGGCGTCCGCCGTGGGGTCGTCCAGCTCGTGCGGGGCGGTGCGCAGCTCCGCGGCGTCGGGCAGGTATTGGCGGGCCACCGCGGGCTCGCGCGCCGCCAGCGCGGCCATCGCCGGCGTCAGGGCGATGGCGTAGCGCGCCGCCACCGCCTCCAGCGCCGGGCGCGCGGCCTCCTCCGCCAGCCCGGCGGCGATGAGGTCGTCGGCGCTGCGGAGGGTGCGGGCCATGGCGGGGCGGGCCTTGCCCTGCTAACGCGCCGCGCGCAATGCCCCATTGGTCGCCCGAGCGCCTCGCCGCGCGCATGCCCTTCCTGGACGCCCGCGCGCGGATGACGGCGCAGGCCCGCGCCTGGCTCGCCGGACGCGGCCTGCGCGAGGTGGAGACGCCCTGCCTGGTGCCCGCCCCGGGCATGGAGGTGCACCTGCGCGGCTTCCGCAGCGACTACCGGCCCCTGGACGGCGGCGCGGCGCGGCCGCTGTGGCTGCGCACCAGCCCCGAGATGGCGCTGAAGCGCCTGCTGGCCGGCGGCAGCGGCCCGGTGTTCGAGTTCGCCCGCGTCTGGCGCAACGGCGAGGCCGGGCGCACCCACGCCCCCGAATTCACCCTGCTGGAATGGTACCGCCCCGGCTGGACGCTGGAGGCGCTGATGGACGAGACGGAGGCGCTGGTGCGCGCCCTGTGCCCGCACCCCGCCTGCGCCGGCCCGTTCCGCCGCATCACCTGCGCCGAGGCGTTCGAACGCTGGGCCGGGCTGGATCTGCTGGCCAGCATCCGTCCCGACGGCACCGGCGACCCCGCCGCCCTGGGCGCGAAGGATGGCGAGGGCTGGGAGGACGCCTTCTTCCGCCTGCTGCTGGACCATGTGGAGCCGCGCATGGCCGAGGGCGCCGCGACCTTCCTGACCCACTGGCCCACCCCCCAGGCCGCGCTGGCCCGCCGCGACCCCGGCGACGCGCGGGTGGCGCTGCGCTTCGAGCTGTATGCCGGCGGCATGGAGCTGGCCAACGCCTTCGACGAGCTGACCGACGAGGCCGAGCAGCGCCGGCGCTTCGCCCAGGACGTGGCCGAGCGCCTGCGCCTGCATGGCGCGGACGAGGCCTGGCCGGCCGACGAGGACTTCCTGCGGGCGGTGGGCGCCATGCCGGCCGGCAGCGGCATCGCCCTGGGCTGGGACCGGCTGGTGATGCTGGCCACCGGGGCGCGCCGCATCGAGGACGTGCTGTGGCTGGGGCCCTTCCCCTACGGATGACGCCGCCGCGCGTTGGGAGGGCATGATGCGCGCCCTTTCCTTGCTGCTGCTGCCCGGCCTGGCCCTGGCGCAGCCCGCCAACGCCCCGCCGGTGGACCCCGCGCCGCGCCCCGGCCTGGCCCCGGTGCCCGACCGGCGCTTCGACGCCGCGCCCACCCCGCCGCCCGGCCCGCGGCTGGACGCCGCCGTGGCCACCGAGCAGGCGCCCGCCCGCGGCGCCGCCGTGACCGACGCGGTGGCCGACCCCGATGGCCGGCTGCGCGGCGACGCCCCGCGGGCGGAGCCCGGCCTGTCGCTCACCCTGCCGCTGGGCCGCTGATGCGCCGCCGGCTGCTGCTGCTGGGCCTGCTGCTGCCGGGGCCGGCCCTGGCGCAGGGGCGGCGGCGGCGCGCCGCCCCGCGCCCGGCGCCCGCCCGGCCGCAGCCGGTGGTGGACCCGGCGCCGCGCCCCGGCCTGGCCCCGGTGCCCGACCGCCGCTTCCCCACCCTGAACCAGGCTGCGCCGCCGGAGGCGCGGCTGCGCCCGGTGGTGCCCACCGCCCCGGTGCCCACCCGCGGCGCCTCCTTCACCGACCGCGACGCCGCGCCGGAGGCGCAGCGCGGCGCCGGCGCCCTGCGGCCGGAACCCGGCGTCTCGCTGACGCTACCCCTCGGGCGGTGACCAGCGGGGCGGCGCCACGCTGCCCACCTGCTCCACGATGCGCCCGTAGTGCTCCGGCCGGCGGTGGCGGGCGAAGTCGAAGATGGTGGTGCGGCCGAGCTCGCAGCGCGCGAAGTCGGCCTCGGCCACCACCACCTCGTCGTCCCAGGTGGTGGCCTGGGCCACCACCTCGCCCTGCGGGTTGACGATGACGGAGTGGCCGAACAGCTCGTGCCCGTCCTCCGTGCCGGCCTTGGCCACCGCCACGGCGTAGCAGGCGTTCTGGTAGCAGCCCGCGCGCACGCTCAGCACCGAATGCTCCACGCGCAGGTGGTGCGCCTCGAAGCCGCGGTTCTCCATGTTCAGGGAGGGCGTGTTGTAGCCCAGCATGACCAGCTCGACCTGCTGCAGCCCAAGCACGCGCCAGGCCTCGGGCCAGCGCCGGTCGTTGCAGATCAGCAGGCCGAGATTGGCCTCCGTTCCCCCCAGCGGCGCGCGCACCACCGGGAAGCCGAGGTCGCCCGGCTCGAAGTAGCGCTTCTCTAGGTGCTGGACCTTGCGGATGGGGTCGTGCTCGGCGTGGCCGGGCAGGTGGACCTTGCGGTACTTCAGCACCGTCTCGCCGCTCGGGTGCACATAGATGGCGGTGTTGAAGCGGCGGCCCTCGGGCGTCTTCTCCGCGAAACCCAGGTGGAAGCCGATGTCGAGGCGCCGCGCCGCCTCCCACAGCGGCGCCGTCTCGTTGGAGGGCAGGGCCGTCTCGTACCAGTGGTCGGCCTCGCGCAGGTCCTCGTGGAACCAGCGCGGGAAGAAGGTGGTCAGCGCCAGCTCGGGGAAGACGGCGACGGAGGCGCCCATGCGCGCCGCCTTCTCCAGCAGCGCCACCATGCGCGCGACGGCGATGCCGCGCCCCTCGGCGCGTTGCAGGGGGCCCATCTGGCAGGCGGCGAGGATGGTGGTGCGGTTCATCGGGCGCATGCTGCACCGGCATCGGAAGCCTTGCACGGGGGCACCGCGCGGCGCGCGGGGCGCTTCCTGCGGGGCCGCCGCCCGTGCCGGGCATGCGGCCGGGCCAGGCGGGCCGCGGCCGGTGGCGCGCCGGGCCGCGCCGTGCTGCGATGGCGGGCGGGAGGACACCGCATCATGGACCTGCGCGCCACCATCGCCGCCGCCCTGGAGCTGCCGGGCTGGCGGGCGCTGCTCGCCGGCTGCGGGCCGGACACGCCGCTGGGCGCGCTGCCGGTGCTGCGCAAGGCGAACCTGCCGGCCATGCAGGCGGCCGCGCCCCCCTTCGCCGCCCTGGCCGGGCCGGCGGCGGGATTCGCGCGCCTGTTCGCCTCGCCCGGGCCCATCTTCGAGGGCGTGCCCGACCGGCCCGACCCCTGGCGCTTCGCCCCGGCCTTCCGCGCGGCGGGCGTCGGCCCCGGCGACGTGGTGCTGAACTGCCTGAGCTATCACCTGACGCCCGGCGGCTTCATCCTGGATGGCGGGGCCCGCGCCGCGGGCGCTGCGGTGATTCCCGCCGGGCCGGGCAACACCGCCGCGCTGGTGGAGGTGATGCGCGCCTACCGCCCCACCGCCTATGCCGGCACGCCGGACTTCCTGAAGATCCTGCTGGAAGCGGCGGGCGAGGACGGACGCAGCATCACCAAGGCGGTGGTGACCGCCGCCGCCTTCCCGCCCAGCCTGCGCGAATGGGTGGCGGGGCGCGGCGTGCGGGCCATCGAGGCCTATGGCACCGCCGAACTGGGCCTGGTGGCGCACGGCACCGCGGATGGCGCGCCGGGCATGGCCATCGCGCCCGGCATCATCCTGGAGATCCTGCGCCCCGGCACCAACGAGGCGCTGCCGGAAGGCGAGGTGGGCGAGGTGGCGGTGACGGTGCCCGACCCCGCGCATCCGCTGCTGCGCTTCTCGCCCGGCGACATGTCGCGGCTGCTGCCGGGGGGGCGGATGGGGGGCTGGCTGGGCCGGGCGGACCAGACCTGCAAGGTGAAGGGCCTGTTCGTGCGGCCGGAGCAGGTGGCCGCCATCCTCCGCCGCCACCCCGAGGCCGGGCGGCTGCGCCTGGTGGTGACCCGCGCGGAGGAGCAGGACGCGATGGAACTGCTGGCGGAGGGAGGCGACGCGGCGGCGCTGGAGGCCGCGCTGCGCGAGGAGACGCGGCTGCGCGGCACGGTGCGCGTGGTGCCCGCGGGATCCCTGCCGCGCGATGGCGTGGTGATCGGGGATATGCGGTGAGTTCCCCGCCGCGGTTTTCCGTCGCCGCTGTGCGGCGGCGGAAAGCCGCGGCGGGGGCCCCGGGTGGGGGGCGCGCGTTTCGGGTGAGGGTGGCCGCCGGCTGGGAGGCGGCCGCGCGGCTTCGCGCGCTCCGGGCCGTGCCTGGTCCTGGGGGGCCTGCTCCGCGCCAGGGCGAAGCCCCGGCGCGACCGCAGGGTGGGGGGTGCGCGGACGGGGAGGGAGCGCCCGGCGACCGAGGCCGAGGCCGAAGGCGCGGCCGGCCCACCTGCGGCGCTGCTTGGAAAGTCAGTGCCCCGCCGCAGAGGCCGACGCCGCAGGCGAGGCCGGCCCACCGGCGCCGTCGCGCGAAAGGCCAGCGCACCCCAGCCCCAGAGGCCAACGCCGCAGGCGAGGCCGGCCCACCCGTGCCGCACCGTGCAAGGTCCAGCGCACGCCCCGCGCCGGAGGCCGCCGCCGCAGGCGAGGCCGGCCCACCCGTGCCGCACCGTGCAAGGTCCAGCGCACGCCCCGCGCCGGAGGCCGCCGCCGCAGGCGAGGCCGGCCCACCCGTGCCGCACCGTGCAAGGTCAGCGCACGCCCCGCGCCCGAGGCCAACGCCGAAGGCGAGGCCGGCCAGCCCACGCTACCGGCCAAGCCAAGCACCGCCTCCCGAGGATGCGCGCGCACGGCGCGCGCCGGCCCCCTTCAGGGGGCCGCAGCCAAGCCCGCCGGAGGCGGGCGCCCGGCGTAGCCGCCGCCATGGGCGGCGGCGGTGAGGGCATCAAGAAAACGCCATCTTCGGCGGCCGCCTTCAGCGGCCCCCGAAGATGGCGGTGCCGACTCGCACGTGGGTGGCGCCCTCGGCGATGGCGGCTTCGAAGTCGTTGCTCATGCCCATGGACAGCACGGGCAGGGCGAAGCGCTGCGCCAGGCCGCGCAGGGCGGCGAAGTGGGGGCGGGGGTCGCCCTCGGCCGGGGGGATGCACATCAGCCCGCGCACCGGCAGCGCCCATTCCTCCAGGCAGGCGGCGATGAAGGCCTCGGCGGCGGCGCGGGGCACGCCGGCCTTCTGCGGCTCGTCGCCGGTGTTGACCTGCACCAGCAGGCCAGGGCGGCGGCCTTCCTTGTCCATGGCGTCCTTCAGGGCCAGGGCCAGCTTCGGGCGGTCCAGGCTCTCGATGACGTCGGCGGCGCGCACGGCGTCGCGCGCCTTGTTGGTCTGCAAGGCGCCGATCAGGTGCAGGCGCAGCGCCGGGTGGGCGGGGCGCAGGGCGGGGAACTTGCCCTGAGCCTCCTGCACCCGGTTCTCGCCGAACAGGTGCTGGCCGGCGGCCAGGGCTTCCTCCACCGCCGCGGCGCCGTGCGTCTTGGAGACGGCGACCAGGGCGACGCTGCCGGCGGGGCGCCCCGCTGCTGCGGTGGCGGCCTCGATTCGCGCGCGGATGGCTGCCAGCCTGGAGGCGATGGAGTCGGTCATGCCGCACAGGATAGGGAATCGGCCCGGCGCGGCCAGGGCGGTGCCGCGCCTGTGGCTGGTGACGGACGCCCGCCGCCTGCCCGACCCGCTGCCCCTGCTGCCCAGGCTGCCGCGTGGCGCGGCCGTGCTGCTGCGGGACATGGAGGCCGGGGCGGCGCGGCGGGCCGCCCGGGCGGCGCGGGCGCGCGGCCTGCTGCCGGTGGTGGCGGGCGACGGCCGGCTGGCGCTGGCGCTGCGGGCCGGGCTGCACCTGCCCGGCCGCCGGCCGGCGCGCCACCTGCTGCCTTTCCTGCGCGGGGGCGGGCTGCTGTCGGTGGCGGTGCACGGGCGGGCCGGGGTGGCGCGGGCGCGCCGGCTGCGGGCGGACGCCGCGCTGGCCTCGCCGGCCTTTCCCACCGCCAGCCACCCGGGCGCCCCGGCGCTGGGGCCGCTGCGCTGGGCGGCGCTGGCGCGGGCGCTGCCCTGCGCGGCGGTGGCGCTGGGTGGCATGGACGCGCGGCGATGGCGCCGGCTGCCGCGGCGGCTGGCCTGGGGCTGGGCGGCCATCGGGGCGTGGCGGTGACCTGTGGTTCCTGCGCCACAGTGTGTGCCGGAAACCGCGCGGATCGCCCGAAGCCCGTTGCCGGGCCGCGCCCAGCCAACGCATAGTCGGCGTGGACCCAGGTGAGGGTTCCCTTGCCTTCATGCAATCCGGCCTTCGGGGCGGGGCATCTGGCCTGGGAACGCACCGCCTGCCTTTCGGGGGAGGGGGGGGTCAGGGGAACAAGCCGGGCGTGCCCGGCGCGTGAGGAGAGTTTAACATGCGCAAGATTTTGCTGGGCACGACGGCGGTCGTCTCGGCGGTCGTCGGCGCCGCCGTGATGGCGCCGCAGGCCTCCGCCCAGGAGGCGCCGACCGTCCGCATCGGTGGCTTCTTCCGGGCCTACTACGGCTACACGCAGCAGAGCGGCCAGCAGGGCCTGAACCTGGGCGTTCCGGCCGCCGGCGGCGGCGGCAACGGCTTCCTGGGCACGGCGCCGCAGTCCACCGCGCTGCTGGCGGTTCCCGGCGGCACGCTGACCAGCCCGGCCACCGGCCAGCAGGCCCGCCTGGGCAAGCATGACATCTCGACCGACACCGAGATCCATGTGTTCGTGAACGGCAAGCTCGCCAACGGCATCACCTACGGCGCCGTGATCGAGGTCAACTTCAACAACCTCGAGGGTCGCCAGACCCTGCAGGAGCGCGCTTCCTCGCCGAAGACGACGGCCGGCCTGGACGAGGCCTACGCCTTCGTCGCGCACCCGCGCTTCGGCCAGGTCCGCTTCGGTGACGAGGACGGCCCGATGGGCGGCCTCATGAACTCCGGCTGGGTCACCGGCTTCGGCACCGGCGGCATCTTCGGCGAGTGGGAGAGCTTCGTGGTCCGCTCCGGCGGCGCGCGCACCCTGACCGCCCCGGGCGGCCTGGGCGACAGCTCCAAGATCATCTACATGTCGCCGCAGTTCTTCGGCTTCGACTTCGGCGCCTCCTTCGCCCCGAACTACAATGGCGGCGAGGACACGGGCTGCCCGAACAACGGCCCGTCCGGCTTCTGCGACCGCGCCTACGCCTTCACCGGCGCCTCGGCCGTCGGCATCCCGTCGGCGATCCCCGACTACGCCGCGCGCCGCAACGAGTACCAGCTGGCGGCGCGCTGGCGCGGCAACCTGGCGGGCGTCGGCCTGGCGGCCACCGCCGGCTACATCGGCTCCTCCGCCCGGCGTGAGCTGCACCCGGTCACCGCCACCCAGGCCCGCGTGTTCAATGACCTGAACATCTTCCAAGTGGGTGCGCAGGCCTCATACATGGGCTTCACGGTCGGCGCCAACTACATGTGGGGCGACTTCAACTGGTTCTACGGCAACGTGCTGCGCGGCGGTCGTTCCGCCGGCCAGCTCGCGGTCGGCGGCCAGTATGCGGCCGGTCCGTTCACCATCGGCGCCAACATGTTCTCGGGCATCTTCGAGGGCGCGCAGGCGACGGGCTTCTCGCCCAACACGGCGGGCGGCTTCACCGCCATCACCAACCAGGCCAACCGCGCGCGTGAGCGTCGCTGGGGCCTCGGCGTCGGTGCCAACTACCGCCTCGCCCCGGGCATGGACCTGATCGCGGAGTACGTCTACTTCAGCCGCCGCGAGCAGGGCCAGGACTTCGACCCGTTCCGCGCCGGCACGCAGAGCCGCGCGACGGCCAACGTGTTCCTGCTGGGCACGCGCCTGGCCTTCTGAGCCAGGCCGCGCGAGCGGAACCGATACGGGGGGTGGCAGGGCAACCTGCCGCCCCCTTTTCACATGCGAAGGCGCGGCCTAGACATCCGGCGCCATGAAGCACATCCACCTCGTCGCGCTCGCCGCCCTTCCCCTGCTCGCCGGGTGCACCTCCGGGCGCCTCGTCGGCAATGACGAATACGGCAGCGACAGCCAGCGCGCGCGCGTGCAGGGCCGGCTGGGCGGCGCGGGCGACGGCATCGTGGTGTTCGGCGTGGACCGCTCGCGCGAGGCGCAGCAGGCCGCCGCGGCGGCCGCGGCCGGCGGCGGCGCGGGGATGACGGTCAACGCCTTCCTGTGGCGCGCGGCGCTCGACACCCTTTCCTTCATGCCGCTCGCCTCGGCCGACCCCTTCGGCGGCGTCATCATCACCGACTGGTATTCCCCGCCGCAGGCGGAGGGCGAGCGCTTCAAGGCCACCGCCTACATCACCTCCCGCCAGCTCCGCTCCGACGGCGTGCGGGTGCAGGTGTTCCGCCAGGTGGCGCAGCGCGGCGCCTGGGTGGATGCGCCGACCAGCACCGCCACCAATGGCGAGATGGAGGACCGCGTGCTGGCGCGCGCGCGCGAACTCCGCTCGCAATCCGCGGGAGTCCGATAGTCCCCACCGCAGTTTTCCGCCGCCGCTGTGCGGCGGCGGAAAACCGCGGCGGGGGCCCCGGGTGGGGGGCGCGCGTTTCGGTTGAGGGTGGCCGCCGGCTGGAGGGCGGCCGCGCGGCTTCGCGCGCTCCGGGCCGTGCCTGATCCTGGGAAGCCTGCTCCGCGCCAGGGCGAAGCCCCGGCGCGACCGCAAGGTGGGGGGTGCGCGGACGGGGAAGGAGCGCCCTGCGACCGAGGCCGATGCCGAAGGCGCGGCCGGCCCGCCCGCACGCGTTTTCGGGAAGTCAGTGCCCCGCCGCAGAGGCCGACGCCGCAGGCGAGGCCGGCCCGCCCACGCCGTCGCGCGAAAGACCAGCGCACTCCCAACCCCGGAGGCCGACGCCGCAGGCGCGGCCGGCCCACCCGTGCCGCACCGTGCAAGGTCAGCGCACGCCCCGCGCCGGAGGCCGACGCCGCAGGCGCGGCCGGCCCACCCGTGCCGCACCGTGCAAGGTCAGCGCACGCCCCGTGCCCGAGGCCAACGCCGCAGGCGAGGCCGGCCCGCGCGCACCGACCCGCAGGAGGTCAGCGCACCCCCAACCCCAGAGGCCGACGCCGCAGGCGAGGCCGGCCAGCCCGCGCTGCCGGCCAAGCCAAGCACCACCTCCCGAGGATGCGCGCGCACAGCGCGCGCCGGCCCCCTTCAGGGGGCCGCAGCCAAGCCCGCCGGAGGCGGGCGCCCGGCGTAGCCGCCGCCATGGGCGGCGGCGGTGAGGGCACAAAAAACTTCAGGCCCGCAGGGCCTGAAGGTCCAGGCAGTCCACCTCGGCGCCGGGGGGCAGGGCGGGGGCGTGGGGGGCGCGCAGGATCAGGGCGTCGCTGGCGGCCAGGATGCGCAGCATGGAGCTGTCCTGCATCGGCGCGGGGGTGACGCGCCAGGCGGCGCCGTCGCGGTGCAGGGTGGCGCGCAGGTGGTCGGCGCGGTGGTCGTTGGCCGGAAGCGGGGCGGCCAGCCGCGCCGTCACCAGCGGCGGCGCGGCCTCGGCCAGCCCGCCCAGCCGGGCCAGCGCCGGCAGCGCGAACACCACGGCGCAGACGAAGGCGGACACAGGGTTGCCCGGCAGCCCCAGCACCGGCAGACCGTCCCAGTCGCCGAACACCAGCGGCTTGCCCGGCCGCATGGCGATCTTCCAGAAGTCCAGCCGGAAGCCGGCGCGCGCCAGGGCGGGCACGGTCTGGTCGTGGTCGCCCACGCTGGCGCCGCCGCTGGTCAGCAGCAGGTCGGCCCCGCGCGCCCCGCGCGCCACCGCCAGCAGGGCGTCCGGCTCGTCGGGCGCGACGGGCAGCAGGGTGGCCTCGCCCCCCGCCGCGCGCACCAGGGCCGCCAGCACGAAGGCGTTGGAGGACACGATGCCCCCCGCCGCCAGCGGGTCGCCGGGCAGCGCCACCTCGTCGCCGGTGGCCAGGATGGCGACGCGCGGACGGCGATGCACCGACAGCCAGGGGTGGCCGGCGGCGGCGGCCAGCCCGGCCTCGCGCGGGGTCAGCCGCCGGCCGGGGGGCAGCAGCGCCTCGCCCTCGGCGAAGTCCAGGCCGCGGCGGCGGATCCAGCGGCCGGGTCGGGGCGCCTCGTTCACCGTCACGGCGTCGCCGGCGCGGCCGGCGTCCTCCTGCAGCAGGATGGCGTCGGCGCCCGCCGGCACCACGGCGCCGGTGGAGATGCGCAGGCAGGCGCCCGCCGGCAGGACGCCGCCGAAGGGGCGCCCGGCGGCGGATTCGCCCGCCAGCGGCAGCACGGCGCCCAGCGGGGCCTCGGCGGCGCGCAGGGCGTAGCCATCCATGGCGGAGACGTCGGCCGGCGGCTGGGTGAGGCGCGCGGCAACCGGGGCGGCGAGCACCCGCCCGGCGGCCTCGGCCACCGACACCGTCTCGGCCCCCACGGGCGCCAGGGCGCGGAGGATGCGCTCCCGCGCCTCGGCGACGGTGATCACGGGGCGGCCCAGGCGCCGGACTTGCCGCCTTCCTTGGCCAGCAGCCGCAGCCCCTCCACCCGCATGCCGCGGTCGGCCGCCTTGCACATGTCGTAGACCGTCAGCGCGGCGACGGAGGCGGCGGTCAGCGCCTCCATCTCCACCCCCGTGCGGCCGGTGCAGGCGACGGTGGCCTGGATGCGCACGGTGTCCGCCCCCTCCGGCGCCAGTTCCAGCGTCACGCTGTCGAGCGCCAGCGGGTGGCACAGGGGGATCAGGTCGGCGGTGCGCTTGGCGGCCATGATGCCGGCCAGCCGCGCCACCCCCAGCACGTCGCCCTTGCTGGCGGTGCCGGAGCGGATGAGCGCCAGGGTGGCGGGCAGCATGACCACCCGCGCCTCGGCCACGGCGCGGCGCTGGGTGACGGCCTTGGGGCCCACGTCCACCATCACCGCCCGGCCGGCCTCGTCGAAGTGGGTGAGGGAGGTCACGCCAGCAGCGCCCGAGTGGCGTCGCCCAGGGCGGGCTGGCGCAGCAGGTGCTCGCCCACCAGGATGCAGAAGGCGCCGGCGGCGGCCATGCGGCGGACGTCGGCGGCGGTGCGGATGCCCGATTCCGCCACCGGGATGCGGTCGGCGGGGATCATCGGCACCAGCCGCTCGGAGGTGGCGAGGTCGGTGGCCAGCGTCTTGAGGTTGCGGTTGTTCACGCCGATCAGGCGGGTCTGCAGGCCCAGGGCGCGCTCCATCTCCCGCTCGTCATGGACCTCGGCCAGCACGGCCATGTCCAGGGCGCGGGCCACCTCCTCCAGCTCCACCGCCTGCTCGTCGCCCAGCGCGGCCATGATCAGCAGGATGCAGTCGGCGCCCATGGCGCGGGACTGGAACACCTGCCACGGATGCACCAGGAAGTCCTTGCGCAGCGCCGGCAGGGCGCAGGCGGCGCGGGCGGCGCGCAGGTCGTCGGGGCTGCCGCCGAACCAGCGCGCATCCGTCAGCACGGACAGGCAGGTGGCGCCCGCTTCCTCGTAGGTGCGGGCCAGTTCCGCCGGGTCGAAGCCCGGGCGGATCTCGCCGCCCGAGGGCGAGCGGCGCTTCATCTCGGCGATCAGCCCGGTGCGCCCGGCGGCGACGGTGGCGCAGAGCGCGCCCTGGAAGTCGCGCGGCCTGGGCGCGGCCAGGGCCAGGCGCTCCATCTCGGCCAGGGGGGTCTCGCGCAGGCCCTCCTCCACCTCGACGTACTTGGCGCCGATGATGGCCTGGAGCGCGTCCGGCAGGGGGATGTCAGGCATCGGGGGCGTCCTGGGGCTGGGAAAGGCGGCGCAGCGCGTCCAGGGCGGCGCGGGCGCGGCCGGTGTCGAGCGATTCCGCCGCCATCGCCGCCCCTTCGCGCAGGCTGGCGGCGCGGCCGGCGACGATCAGGGCGGCGGCGGCGTTGAGCCGCACCACCTCGCGGTAGGGGCCGGGGGCGCCGTCCAGCAGGGCGAGCAGGGCGGCGGCGTTCTCCTGCGGGTCGCCGCCCTTGATGGCCTCGGGCGGGGCGGGGGCGAGGCCGGCTTCCTCCGGCGTCACGGTGAACTCGCGCAGGCGGCCGCCGTCCAGCTCCACCACGTGCGAGGGGCCGGACAGCGCCAGCTCGTCCAGGCCCTGGCCGTGCACCAGCCAGGCGCGCTCGGTGCCCAGGCGGCCCAGCGCCTCGGCCATCGGGCGCAGCCAGCGCGGGTGGAAGGCGCCGGTCATCTGGCGGGTGACGCGGGCGGGGCTCGCCATCGGGCCCAGCAGGTTGAAGATGGTGCGCGTGCCCAGCTCGACGCGCGCGCCGCCGGCATGGCGCAGGGCGGCGTGGTGGCGCGGCGCCAGCAGGAAGCAGATGCCGGCCTCGCGCAGCACCTCGGGGATGCGCTCCAGCGGCAGGTCCAGGTTGACGCCCAGCGCCGCCAGCGCGTCGGCGGCGCCGGATTTCGAGGACAGGGCGCGGTTGCCGTGCTTGGCCACCGGCACGCCGCAGCCCGCCACCACCAGCGCCGCGGCGGTGGAGATGTTGAGGCTGCCTGAGGCGTCGCCGCCGGTGCCGACGATGTCCACCGCGCCCGGCGGCGCTTCCACCGCGGTCATGCGCGCGCGCATGGCGCGCACCGCGCCGGTCATCTCCGCCACCGTCTCGCCGCGCACGCGCATGGCCATCAGCAGGCCGGCGATCTGCGCCGGCGTCGCCTCGCCGGCCATGATGACGGCGAAGGCGGCCTCGGCCTCGGTTTCCGCCAGCGTCTCGCCCTCGGCGAGGCGGGCGAGGACGGGCTTCAGGCCGGCGCTCATGCCGGCTGCTTCGTGCAGGCGAGGAAATTGCCCAGGATGCGGTGCCCGTGCTCGGAGGCGATGCTTTCCGGGTGGAACTGCACGCCATGGATGGGCAGTTCGGCGTGGGACAGGCCCATGACGAGGCCGTCCGCCGTCTCGGCCGTGACCCGGAGGGAGTTGGGCAGGGTGTCGCGCCGCACCACCAGCGAGTGGTAGCGCGTGGCCCGGAACGGCGAGGGCAGGCCGGCGAAGACGCCGCCATCGCCGTGCGTCACCTCCCACACCTTGCCGTGCACCGGGGCGGGGGCGCGCACCACCTCGCCGCCGAAGGCCTGGCCGATGGCCTGGTGGCCCAGGCAGACCCCCAGCAGCGGCATCCGCGCCTCGGCGGCGGCGGCGATCAGGTCCAGGCAGATGCCGGCCTCGTTGGGCGTGCAGGGGCCGGGCGAGAGCACGATGCCCGAGGGGCGCCGCGCCAGCGCCTCGGCGGGCGAGAGCGCGTCGTTGCGCACCACCTCCACCTCCGCCCCCAGGTCGCCCAGGAAATGCACGAGGTTCCAGGTGAAGCTGTCGTAGTTGTCGATGAGCAGGAGCATGGCAGCGGCCGAACCTGACGGGCGGCGCCGCCGGGGTCAAGCTACCGCCGCTCCTGCCAGACCCCCGCCGCGGGCGTGTCGGCGGGCGGGGAAAGCCCCAGCCGCTGCCCCAGCCGCGCCCCGGCGGAATAGGCGCCGTCGTTCAGCCGCCGCGCCTCGCCGGTGATCGAGGGCTCGATCGGCTGCCCCTGGTAGGACAGGCCGGTGGCGCAGCCGGCCAGCAGCAGCGGGGCGAGCAGGAGGAGCGGACGCATGGCCCGGCAACGCCCGTCCCGATGCCCCGTTGCGCCGCCTGGCGCGGGAGGCCAGCGCCGCGGGCGAGGCCGGCCATCAGGCGTGCCCCGCAGAACCCAGCGCCGCGTCCCTTCCGGGGCGCGAAGCCCAGGCGGCCGGATGGCCGCCGCCCGGCGCAGCCGCGACGATCGGCCACGGCGGTGCGGGCACGGAGAACCAGCCCTCAGGCCGGCTTGCGCCTGGGTTCGCCCAGCGTCTGCATCAGCCGGTTGGCCCAGGCGAACATCGCCACCGCGGCGGCGATGTCCAGGATCTCGGCGTCGTTCATCCCCTGGGCACGCAGGTGGGCCACGTCGCTCGCCGCCGCGGCCGGCGGCGTGGCGGACAGGCGCGCGGCGAAGTCGGCGATGGCGCGCAGCCGCGGCGGCATCTCCACCTCCACGCCCTCGGCCAGGATGCGCGCCATCAGCGCCGGGTCGCCCTTCAGCTGCGCCCAGCGCTGCGCGTGCACGCTGGCGCAGTAGGGGCAGCCGTTGATGCGGCTCTCGATGACGGAGGCGAACTCGCGCTCGGCGCGCGAGGCGCCGCGCGGGCCGTACATGATGGTGTTGAACAGCTTCGAGCGCTCGCGCAGCACCGCGGGCTCCTGCACCAGCAGCAGGTAGTAGGGCGAGATGCGGGCCGAGGCGTGCGAGGCGTCGAGGATGGCGAGCTGCTCGGGCGTGGCCTGGGCGATGTCCAGGATGGGCGCCCAGGCCTCCCAGTCCAGGCTGTCGGCGGTGAAGCCGAAATCCGCCGTGCCGGGGGAGCGCGGGTGCAGCGGCACCGCCGTCCCGCCCGCGCCGTCCCGGCCGGCCAGCAGGTCGAGCGCCACGCCCATGCGGCTGACGTAGGCGACGTAGGCGACCAGCTGCGCCAGCATCACGATGTCGCGCGGCGCCAGCCCGGCTTCGGTCAGGGCGCGGATGGCGGCGGGGCTGGCCTGGTCGGTGTGCAGCGTCAGCAGCTCGGCGAAGGGGTACAGCACGGGCAGGCGCGGGCTGGTGGTGTCGGCCAGGGCGGCGTGGCGGGCCTGCAGCCGCGGGTCGTCGTGCAGGCGGGCGACGTGGGCGGCCACGGCGTGGCGCTCGCCGGGCGAAAGGCCGGAGGGGCCGGCGAAGATGGCGTCCTCGCTGCCCGCGGTGGCGGCGCGCACGTCCGGGCGCAGGGCGCGCAGCGCATCCAGGTCGCTGCCCGCCCCGATGCCGGCGATGTCGTCGATCACGTCGCGCATGCGCGCCCTTCCCCTGCCCTCAACCGCGGCACCTTCGCCCCGGCGGGCGGGGGGCGCAAGCTCAGCGCAGCGCCTCGATGCGCACGCGGCCGTCCTGCCCGCCCACCGGGCGGCGGATGGCGGCGGCGAAGCGCGCGGCCACGCGGGGGTCCACCTCGAACTGGGTCTCGCGGCCCAGGATGCGGATGCGCCCGATGGCCTCGCGCGTCACGTGGCCGCGGCGGCACAGGAAGGGCAGCAGCCACTTGGGGTCGGCCCCGTCCTCGCGGCCCACATCGGCGCGGAACCAGTTGCCGGCCGCCGCCGCCGCCGGGTCGCGGCGCTCGCGCGGGGGCGGCGCTTGGCGCTCGGGGGCCTCGGCCAGCTCCTCGGGGGCGGGCAGGGGGGCGCGCAGCAGCTTCACCAGCGCGGCGGCCAGCGCCTCGGGCGCGTGGCCGGCCACCAGGGTGGCGCCGATGGCGGCATCGGCCTCCTCCGGCTCCTCGGCCAGCAGGGCGGCGGCGGATTCGCGCAGCCGCTCGGCGTCCCTGGCGCGCACCGCATCGGCGCCCGGGGCGGGCACCACGGCGACGTCCAGCTTGGCGCCCCCGAACAGGCGCTCGGCGGTGCGGCGGCGGTTGTGCGGCACCACCAGCCAGGACACGCCCTTGCGCCCGGCGCGCCCGGTGCGGCCCGAACGGTGCAGCAGCGTCTCGGAATCGCGCGGCAGCTCGGCGTGGATGACCAGCGCGAGGTCCGGCAGGTCGATGCCGCGCGCCGCCACGTCGGTCGCCACGCAGACCCGCGCGCGGCCGTCGCGCAGGGATTGCAGGGCGCGGGTGCGCTCGGCCTGGGACAGCTCGCCCGACAGCGCCACGGTGGCGAAGCCGCGCTCCGTCAGGTTGGCGTGCAGGCGGTTCACCGCGGCGCGGGTGGCGCAGAACACCATGGCCAGCCGCGGGTCCTCCAGCCGCAGGATGTTCACCACCGCGCGCTCCACCTCGTGCGGCGCGACGAGGGAGCCGCGGTACTCGATGTCGTTGTGTCGGCGCGCCTCGCTGCCCACGGCGATGCGCTTCGCCTCGCGCTGGTACTGCCGGGCGAGGGCGGCGATCTCCTTCGGCACGGTGGCGCTGAACAGCAGGGTGCGGCGCGCCTCGGGCGCGGCGTCGAGGATGGCCTCCAGCTCCTCGCGGAAGCCGAGGTCGAGCATCTCGTCCGCCTCGTCCAGCACCACGGCCTTGAGCGCCGAGGCGTCGAGGTTGCCGCGCTCGATGTGGTCCCTCATGCGGCCCGGCGTGCCGACGACGATGTGGGTGCCGCGCTGCAGCACCCGGCGCTCGGCGATGGGGTCCATGCCGCCCACGGCGGCGCCGACCACGCCCCCGGCGGCGGCGTAGAGCCAGGCCAGCTCCGCCTTCACCTGCAGCGCCAGCTCACGCGTGGGGGCCACCACCAGGGCCAGCGGGGCGCCGGCGGGCGGCAGGCGCGGCGCCTCGCCCATCAGGTCGGCGGCCAGGGCCAGGCCGTAGGCGACGGTCTTGCCCGAGCCGGTCTGGGCGGAAACAAGCAGGTCCTGCCCGGCCAGCCCTTCCTCCAGCACGGCCTGCTGCACGGGCGTCGGCTCGGCGTAGCCGCGCGCGGCCAGGGCGCTGGCGAGGGAGGCGGGAAGCGGGGGGAAGGACATGGTGGGGCGGGGTTTACGCGGGTTGTGCCCGGTGGCGCCAGCGGCGTGGGCGCTGGACTGCCATGACGGACGGCAGTGATGGCGCGCGGCGACAGCAGACTTTGAGAGGGGTTGCTTGCCTCGCGCCAGAAATCACTGATGGTGTCGTCATGAACGAGGCCGCAAAGCCGCTGCCGCCGTCAGCGCCAATGTTTGAGGAGCGGCGCTTCACTGGCATCATTCGCGATGCCGCCGCCGTCATCGCGGAGGTCGTCTTTTCGGCCTCGGTCAATCGGCAAGGTGTCCTCGTGATGCGTTTCGAGGGCCCGCACGCGGATGATGGCCTCTACATGCGGCTGCGCGAGACGCAGCGCGGCGAGCACCTTGAGTGGCTTCAACTCGACGCGCATGCGGAAGACGGCACCCGTCTCAGGTCCAGTCACTTTGAAGTCCGGGACCTCTCCCACTCAGCGGGTCCGGATGGCTTGACGGTGGCGTTCGGAGGCTCGTGCGCGCACGCCGAACTGACGCTGGCGCCTCCTCAGCATCGGCCCGAGCGGACACCGTTACGGTCCGTGCGGTTCTGGCTCCGCGGCCTCGAATGCTCAGGCGCTCCGCTGAAAGCACGCATTGCCGGGATTGGGTCGCTGATAATCTCTTGTCGGCGGCAGTTCGCCGATGAAGCCTCATGGCACGACGTGTCTGGTATGCTCGTCATATCTCAAGCCAACGGCGAGGTCGCCATCGAGGAAACCGACGCTGAATGGTGTGAACGCGCCAAGGTGGCAGGGGAAGAACTATTGCTGGCGCTGTCCTTTGCATGCGGCACTCAACTGGCGCCACGCGTCATTGGCGAGTATCGGCGGAACGGAACAAACATTATCACCGTGCGCAGGACTACAGAATTGCCGACACGAGGCGAAGAGACCGCGTTGCAGGTCATTCCGGACTGGAGCTTGCAAGCTTTCCTGCATGCCGTCATTTTGCGGGAGACGGAAGAAATCGGAACGCTTTCCTGTCTCCAGGATGCGCTTTCCTGGTTGGTCGCGCCGTCCCACTTTGCCGAGGTACGTCTGTTCTGTGCGGTAACCGCAATTGAGAATCTCATCGCCCGAGGACTAAGTTCTGGCGACGGAGGTCTTCTCTCCAAAGATATCTATCAAAAAGCGAAGTCTGCCATTCAGGAAGTGCTGAAAAACGAGTTGCCTCACTATCAACCAGAAGTGCTGGGCCGCCTGCTTCCCCGCAACGAGAAAGGTCTGCGAGAAAAACTGGAGTGCTTGCTCCGCAAATGGGGCACCTCGGCTGACCATCTGCCGCCCCACGCGCTGCGGGACGCCATCACCGCGCGCAATCAGATTACCCATCGCGGCGTCAACACGGTGCAAGCGGCCTCCGGCCGCGCGGGGACATGGAGCCACGCGATGGTGTTCCGAGAACTCGCGGTTCGGCTCATCTTGGCGCGATTTCAGTACCGCGGCCCCTACCTATCTTTCGTCGGTCGCTATCACCAGCGGGTGTTTCCGGCTTGCATCGCTCCCGGCTGAATGGTCGCCAGACGGGGCGACGCAAGACGTTCCCCGATATCGTGATGGCACCAAGCGTTCGGCGGCCCCCTCAGGGCTTCAGCACCACCTTGATGCAGCCATCCTGCTTGTCGCGGAAGGTCTTGTAGAGGCCCGGCGCCTCCTCCAGCGTCGCGCGGTGGGTGATGACGAAGGAGGGGTCGATCTGCCCGCCCTCGATCAGCGCCAGCAGCCGCGGCAGGTAGCGCTGCACCGGCGTCTGCGCCATGCGGAAGGTGATGCCGCGGTTGATGGCCGAGCCGAAGGGCACCTTGTCCAGGAAGCCGCCATAGACGCCGACGATGGAGACGGTGCCGAAGTTGCGGCAGCAATGGATGGCCTGGCGCAGCACGTGCGGCTGGTCGGTGCCGGCGAACAGCGCCACCTTGGCGCGGTCCAGCATCGCCATGGCCGAGGAGGTGGGCGAGGGCTCGGTGCCCACGGCGTCGATGCAGGCATCCGCGCCGCGGCCCTTGGTGGCCTCCATGATGGCTTCGTAGACGTCCACCTCGCGGAAGTTCAGCACCTCGGCGCCGGCCTTGCGCGCCATCTCCAGCCGCTCGGGCACCTCGTCGATGGCGATGACGCGCCCGGCGCCCAGCAGGAAGGCGGAGCGGATGGCGAACTGCCCCACCGGGCCGCATCCCCAGATGGCGATGGTCTCGCCGCCCTTGATGTCGCAGAACTCGGCGGCCATGAAGCCGGTGGGGAAGATGTCGCTCAGGAACAGCACCTGCTCGTCGCTCAGCCCGTCCGGCACCTTGATGGGGCCGACATCGGCGTGCGGCACCCGCAGGTATTCCGCCTGCCCGCCGGGGATGCCGCCCAGCAGGTGCGAATAGCCGAACAGGGCGGCCGGGCTGTTGCCCCACAGCTCCTTCGCCATGGCGAAGTTGGGGTTGGTGCGCTCGCAGCCCGAGAAGAAGCCCTTCTGGCAGAAGAAGCACTGCCCGCAGGCGATGGTGAAGGGCACCACCACGCGGTCGCCGGGCTTCAGGCGCTTGCAGCCGCGGCCGACCTCCATCACCTCGCCCATCGCCTCGTGGCCCACCACGTCGCCGGACTTCATGGTGGGGATGACGCCGTCCAGCAGGTGCAGGTCGCTGCCGCAGATGGCGCAGGCGGTGACGCGGATGATGCAGTCCGTGTCCTGCTCGATCCGCGGGTCGGGCACGGTGTCGCACCGCATGTCGCCCTTGCCGTGCCAGGTGATCGCCCGCATCGCCGCGCCTCCGCTGTGTTCCGCAACCCCGGGGCAACGCCGCCACCTGCCCCGCGTTGCCGGCGGGAACATGCGAAGGCAGGAGAATCCCATGGACGGCAAAGGCCTCGTGGTCGTGACCGGCGCCAGCACCGGCATCGGCAAGGAGCTGGCGCGCATCGCGGCGCAGGAGGGGCACGAGCTGGTGATCTGCGCCGACGAGCCGGCCATCGAGGAGGCGGCGCGCCAGCTGCGCGGCATGGGCGCGCGGGTGCGCGCCGTGCAGGCCGACCTGGCGACGGAGGAAGGTGTGGGCGCGCTGCTGGACGCCATCGGCGCGGCGCGGGTGGAGGTGCTGTGCGCCAATGCCGGCCGCGGCCTGGGCCACGGCTTCCTGGACCAGGACTGGGCGGAGGTGCGCCGCGTGGTGGACACCAACGTGACCGGCACCCTGCTGCTGGTGCAGCAGGTGGGACGGGCCATGCGGGCGCAGGGCGGCGGGCGCATCCTCGTCACCGGCTCGGTGGCCGGCTACATCCCCGGCTCCTTCCAGGCGGCCTACAACGGCACCAAGGCCTTCATCGACAGCTTCTGCGCCGCCCTGGGCAACGAGCTGAAGGAGACGGGCATCACCGTCACCTGCCTGATGCCCGGCCCGACCGAGACGGAATTCTTCCGCCGCGCCGGCATGGAGGACACCGCCGTGGGTGCCGCCGCCAAGGACGACCCGGCCGAGGTGGCGCGCACCGGCTGGGAGGCGATGCGGGCCGGCGACGGCCAGGTGGTGCACGGCATCAAGAACAAGGTGCAGACCACCATTGCCAACGTCACCCCCGCCGCCATGCTGGCGGAGCAGCACCGGAAGACGGCGGAGCCCGGCTCCGCCTCCTGACGCGCGGCGGAGGGGGAGCAGGCATGGCGGCGGCGGAAGTCACCCACCCCCTGGTCATCGGCCTGGGGTCCGCCGTGCTGGACCACCTGTTCCGCGTGGGCGAGATCCCGTCGCCGCCGGCCAAGGAGCGCGCCACCGCCTACCGCGCCATGGTGGGCGGCATGGCGGCCAACGCCGCCATCGCGGTGGCGCGGCTGGGCGGGCGCGCCGCCCTGTGGGGCCGCCTGGGCGAGGACGCCAACGGCGCCGCCGCCCGCGCCGAGCTGGAGGCCGAAGGGGTGGACTGCGCCGGGCTGCGCGGCTTCCCCGGCGCGCGCACCCCGGTCTCGGCCGTGGTGGTGGACAAGCGGGGGGAGCGCGTGACCTTCGGCTGGCGCGGCGAGGCGCTGCCCGCCGACCCCGGCTGGCTGCCGCTGGAGCGGCTGCGCGGCGCCGCCGGCTTCCACTGCGACCCGCGCTGGCCCGAGGGCGCGGCGGCGGCGCTGGAGGCCGCCCGCCACCTGCCCACCGTGCTGGACGCCGAGAAGGGCGAGGCGCGCATCCTGCTGGAGCTGGTGCCGCGCGCCCGTCACGCCGTGTTCAGCGAGGGCGGGCTGGCCAATTTCGCCCCGGGCCAGCGCGCCGCCGAGGCGCTGCGCCGCGCCCTGGCCGCCGGCCGCACCGAGGTGGCGGCGGTGACGCGCGGCGAGCGCGGCGTGCTGTGGCTGGCCGCGGGCATGGAGCGCGCGGGGGAGGTGCCCGCCTTCCCGGTGGAGGCCGCCAACACCACCGGCGCGGGCGACGTGTTCCACGGCGCCTACGCCCTGGCCCTGGCCGAGGGGCAGCCGGTGCCCGACGCGCTGCGCTTCGCCGCCGCCGCCGGGGCGCTGCGCGCGCGCGACGGCGCGACCCCCCGCCGGGAGGCGGTGGCGGCCATGCTGCGATAGAGGTTGTATTCCCCGTCACGAAGCCTGATATTGGGGGGGTCAACCTCGTTTGGTTCGGCCCAGCCTGCGTCCCCTCCCCGGAGGGGGCACCGAGCCTCGCGACCGCCTTCCCTTCGACGCTGATGCGCCACGCGGCCCTTCGCGCGGCGGCACCCTCCGTTCCGAAAGGGAACAGACACCATGACCACCGGCACCGTGAAGTGGTTCAACGCCACCAAGGGCTTCGGCTTCATCCAGCCCGAGGACGGCTCCAAGGACGTCTTCGTGCACATCTCCGAGGTCCAGAAGGCCGGCCTGCGCGACCTGCGCGAGGGCGAGCGCCTGGAGTTCGAGGTGCTCGGCGGGCGGGACGGCAAGTCCTCCGCCGGCAACATCCGCAAGGCGTGATGCAACGGAAGGCGGGCCCCGGCCCGCCTTCTTCCGTTCAGGAGGACCACCGATGGCGACGCCGCTGCACCGTTTCCGCGCCGGGGAGCATGTCGAGCTGGTCCCGGGCAAGATGGACGGCAACCTGCCCCGCGGCCTGTTCACCGTGCTGCGCACCCTGCCCAACGACCAGATGGACCGCGAGTACCGCCTGCGCCACCTGGCCGACGGCCACGAGCGCGTGGCCCGCGAGAGCCAGATGCGCGCCGACCCGCTGGGCCGCCCGCGCTAGCGGCGCCACCCCCCGGCGCGCTTGACCTTCCCCCCGGGGAAGGCCGCAGCATGCGCCGCATGATGACCATCCGCATCCCCAACATGGAATGCGGCGGCTGCGCCAAGGGCGTCGCCGCCACCCTGGCCAAGGCCGCGCCCGGCGCCGCCCCGCAATTCGACCTGGAGAAGCGCGAGGTGCGGCTGGAGGCGGCGGACGCCGCCGCCATCCTGGCCGCCCTGCGCGCCGATGGCTGGGAGGCCGAGGCCCTCAGCCGTTGATGACGGTGCCCCCGTTGGGGTGCAGCACCTGGCCGTTGACGTAGGAGCTGTCCTGCTCGCTGGCCAGGAAGATGTAGCAAGGCGCCACCTCGTCCGGCTGGCCGGCGCGGCCCATCTCGCTGCTGTCGCCGTGCCTGGCCGTGCGCTCCTCGTCGAAGGAGGCGGGGATCAGCGGGGTCCAGATCGGCCCCGGCGCCACCGCGTTCACCCGGATCCCGCGCGCCTTCCACAAGGACTGCGACAGCGAGCGCGTCAGCGCCACGATGGCGCCCTTGGTGGCCGCGTAGTCCGGCAGCTCCGCCGAGCCGCGATAGGCGGTGATGGAGGTGGTGTTGATGATGCGCGCCCCGTCGGGCATGCGCGGCAGCGCGGCGCGGATCAGCCAGAACATCCCCAGGATGTTGGTGCGGAAGGTGCGCTCCACCTGCTCCGTCGGGATCTGCGCGAAATCCTCCGTCTCGTGCTGCTCGGCGGCGTTGTTGACCAGGATGTCCAGCGGGCCCTCCAGATGGGCGGTCGCCTCCTCCACCGCGCGGGCGCAGAAGGCCGGGTCGCCGATGTCGCCGCTGATGGCCAGGCCGCGCCGCCCCTCGGCGGCGATCAGGCGCAGCGTCTCGCGCGCGTCCTCCTCCTCCTCGGCG
Source organism: Sabulicella flocculans (assembly GCF_045449635.1). Taxonomy (NCBI): domain Bacteria; kingdom Pseudomonadati; phylum Pseudomonadota; class Alphaproteobacteria; order Acetobacterales; family Acetobacteraceae; genus Sabulicella; species Sabulicella flocculans. Next base: position 103,799 of record NZ_JBJJBR010000006.1, read on the forward strand.
GTGTGGAGGATGCAGACATCCGCGCCCTCCTTGGCGAAGCCGATGGCCACGGCACGGCCGATGCCGCTGTCGCCGCCGGTCACCAGGGCGCGCTGGCCCTGGAGCTTGCCGGCGGCCTTCCACCCTTCCATGCGCGAGCGCGGGGCGGGCGTCATCTCGGATTCCAGGCCGGGCTGGCGGTCCTGGTGCTGCGGGGGCTGGGTCATGCGCGCCCAACGCCGCAGCCGCGGCTTCGTTCAGCGCACCGATTGCACGTCCTGGTAGGTCATGCCGGCGCGGCCGGTGCCGCCGCGGCCGGGCAGGGTGCCGGCGGGCTGGCGCGGGCTGGTCGGGTTCTCCACCCCGAAGGCGCCCTGGCCGAAATACTGCAGCCGCTGCGTCGAATCCGGCAGGCGGGAGGTGGGCGCGCGCTCGTAGTTCGCCGGCGCCGGCGCCCGGCCGGTGGAGGCGGTGGAAACGGGGGGCGGCGGGTCGCCGCAGGCGGGAAGCAGGGCAAGGGCGGCGAGCAGGGGCAGGCGCATCCTGGGGGTTCCGGGCGGTTCGCCCCGCTGCATGGCGGAAGGCCGGGGCGGGCGTCAATCCGCCGTTCACCTGTTGGCGCGATGCTGCGCCGCATGGACGCCGTGCGCCGCGCCGAAGCCCCCGCCGCCCCGCCCCCGCCGCGCCGCGCCGGGGGCGGCTTCCAGCTCGCCCTGGCCGGGGCGGAGCGCGCGCCCGCCGCCGCGCGGCCCGGCAGCCTGGCCGCGCCGTGGGAAGCGGCGCCCAACCCCGCCTTCCGCGCCCGCATCGCCGCCGCCGAGCGCAGCGCCGAGCACCCCAACCACGGCTACGGCCAGGTGAACCCGCGCTCCGGCGCGCTGGGGCGCTACCAGTTCCTGCCCTCCACCCTGGTGGATTTGGGCTGGAAGGACGCCTCCGGCGCCTGGACCGCGCGCGCGGGCGTGCGCAGCGACGAGGAGTTCCTCCGCAGCCCCTTGGCACAGGAGGCCGCCTTCACCGCCTTCCTGCGCCGGGTGGAGACGCAGCTGGACCGCAACGGCGCCCTGGCCCGGCAGGGCGGCACGCTGCGCGGGCTGGACGGGCAGGAGGTGCCGCTGACGGAGGGCGGGCTGGTGGCCGCCGCGCACCGGCGCGGCGCCGGGCTGCTGGCGCGCTGGCTGCAGCACCGCACCGAGACGCCCGACGCCCCGCTGCGCCCCGCCCAGCGCCGCGCCTTCGAGGCGGTGGAGCGCCGCCTGCGCGACTTCGCCCAGGTGGACTACGCCAGCCTGCGCGCGCCGCCGCGCGTGCCGGTGGCCCCCTTCCTGCTGCTGAACCAGAGCTAGCGCACGACGCCCCAGGTGGCGGACATCGCCCCGCCCAGGCTGACGCGCGGCGCCTCGCCGGCCCAGGCTTGCGGCGGCGGCTCCGGCGCCGGGCGGGCGCAGGCGGCGAGCAGCAGCAGCAGGGCCAGGGCACGCGGCATCAGGGGCGCTCCATCATCAGCACCGGCATGGACAGGCCGCCGGGCAGGGCCATGCGCGCCGGGGCCACCGCGCGGTAGCCCAGCTTCCCGTACAGCGGCACGGCATCCAGGTAGGCGCGCAGGGTGAAGCGCGCGAGGCCGGAGCGTTCCTCCGCCGCGCGCACCAGCCGGGTGGCGAAGCCCTGGCGCGCGGCATCCGGGTGGACGAAGACCTTGCGGATGCGGCAGCGCCCCTCCTGCTCGCACCAGCCGGCGGAGGCGAGCAGCCGGCCATCCGGCCCCTCCGCCACCCAGGGGTCGCAGCGCGCCACCTCCTCCGCATAGGCCGGCTCGGCCACCAGCGCGGCGTGCGCGGCCTTCACCGCGGCGCCGTAGGCCGCGCCGAGGGCATCGAACGACGCGTCGTGCAGCGCCCGCAGCGCCGCCATCTCGGCGGGGCGCAGCGGGCGCAGCCGCATCAGGCGTTGCGGTCCATCGTGCTGCCGGCCAGCGCCGCCTGCGCCGCCGCCAGCCGCGCCACCGGCACGCGGTAGGGCGAGCAGGACACGTAGTCGAGCCCGACCCCCTCGCAGAACTGGATGGAGGAGGGGTCGCCGCCGTGCTCGCCGCAGATGCCCAGCTTCAGGCCGGGCTTCACGCCGCGGCCCTTCTGCGCCGCGATCTCCACCAGCGCGCCCACCCCCTCGGGGTCGAGCGAGACGAAGGGGTCCTTGGGCAGGATGTTCTTCTCGACGTAGTGCGGCAGGAACTTGCCGGCGTCGTCGCGCGACAGGCCGAAGGTGGTCTGCGTCAGGTCGTTGGTGCCGAAGGAGAAGAAGTCGGCGGCCTCGGCGATGCGGTCGGCGGTGATGGCGGCGCGCGGCAACTCGATCATGGTGCCGACCAGGTAGTCCAGCGTGGTGCCGGTGGCGGCGAAGACCTCGGCGGCGGCCTTCTCCACCTGGGCGCGGGTGAGGTCGAGCTCCTTCTTCACCATCACCAGCGGGATCATGATCTCCGGCACCGGGGCGGCGCCGGTCTCCTTCGCCACCGCCACCGCGGCCTCGAAGATGGCGCGGGCCTGCATCTCGTAGATCTCGGGAAAGGTGATGCCCAGGCGGCAGCCGCGATGGCCCAGCATGGGGTTGGCTTCGCTCAGGTCCTCGGCGCGGCGCTTCATCTGCGCGGCGTCCACGCCGAGCGACGCCGCGACCTCGGCGATCTCGGCCTCCGAATGCGGCAGGAACTCGTGCAGCGGCGGGTCCAGCAGGCGAATGGTCACCGGCAGCCCGGCCATGATGCGGAACAGCGCCGTGAAGTCGTCGCGCTGGAAGGGCAGCAGGCGGGCCAGGGCGGCGCGGCGGCCCTCCTCCGTCTCGCTCATGATCATCTGGCGCACGGCGCCGATGCGCGCGGGGTCGAAGAACATGTGCTCGGTGCGGCACAGGCCGATGCCCTCGGCGCCGAACTTGCGCGCGGTCTCGGCGTCCAGCGGCGTCTCGGCGTTGGCGCGCACCTTCATGCGGCGCTTGCCGTCGGCCCATTCCATCAGCGTGGCGAAGTCGCCCGACAGCTGCGGCTCGATCATCGCCACCGGGCCGATGAAGACCTCGCCGGTGGCGCCGTCCAGCGTGATGGTCTCGCCGGCGCGGATGATGTGGCCGCCGGCCATCAGCGCCTGGGCGGCGTAATCCACGGTGATGGAGCCCGCGCCGGCCACGCAGGGCCGGCCCATGCCGCGCGCCACCACCGCGGCGTGCGACGTCATGCCGCCGCGGGTGGTGAGGATGCCGCGGGCGGCGTGCATGCCGTGGATGTCCTCCGGGCTGGTCTCGATGCGCACCAGGATGACGCTCTCGCCCTTGCCGGCGCGGGCCTCGGCCTCGTCGGCGCTGAACACCACCACGCCGCAGGCCGCGCCGGGCGAGGCCGGCAGCCCCTTGGCCAGCGTCTTGCGCGCGGCCTTGGGGTCCAGCGTGGGGTGCAGCAGCTGGTCGAGCGACTGCGGGTGCACGCGCTTCACCGCCTCCGTCTCGTCGATCAGCCCCTCGCGGCACATGTCCACCGCGATCTTCAGGCTGGCGGCGGCGGTGCGCTTGCCGTTGCGCGTCTGCAGCATGTAGAGCTTGTCCTGCTGCACGGTGAACTCGATGTCCTGCATGTCCTTGTAGTGCTTCTCCAGCACCGCGCGGACGCGCACCAGCTCGGCGTAGGCGGCGGGCATCACCTCCTCCATCGGCTTCTCGCCCGGCTTGGCGCGCAGCTTGGCCATGGGCTGCGGCGTGCGGATGCCGGCCACCACGTCCTCGCCCTGCGCGTTCACCAGGTACTCGCCGTAGAAGATGTCCTCGCCCGTCGAGGGGTCGCGGGTGAAGCAGACCCCCGTCGCGCAGTCCTCGCCCATGTTGCCGAACACCATGGCCTGCACGTTCACCGCCGTGCCCCACTCGGCCGGGATGTCGTTCAGGCGGCGGTAGGTGATGGCGCGCTGGTTCATCCAGCTCTCGAACACCGCGCCGATGGCGGCCCAGAGCTGCGCCTGCGGGTCCTGCGGGAAGGGCTGGCCCGTCACCTCGGCGACCATCTGCTGGTAGCCCTGCGCCACCTCGCGCCAATGCGCGGCGGACAGCGCGGTGTCCTCCGTCACGCCCTCGCGCAGCTTCACCTCCTCGATCACTTCCTCGAAGCGGTGGTGGTCCACGTTCAGCACGACGGAGCCGAACATCTGGATGAAGCGGCGGTAGCTGTCCCAGGCGAAGCGGGCATCGCCCGAGGCGGCGGCCAGCCCCTCCACCGTGGTGTCGTTCAGCCCGAGGTTGAGCACCGTGTCCATCATGCCCGGCATGGACACCCGCGCGCCCGAGCGCACGGACACCAGCAGCGGCTTGGCGGCGTCGCCGAACTTCAGGCCGACGGCCTCCTCCACCTGGGCCAGCGCCTCGGCCACCTGGGCCTTCAGCGCCTCCGGGTAGGTGCGGCCATGGGCGTAGAAATGGGTGCAGACCTCCGTGGTGATGGTGAAGCCCGGCGGCACCGGCAGGCCGATGGAGGCCATCTCCGCCAGGTTCGCCCCCTTGCCGCCGAGCAGGTCGCGCATGCCGGCCCGGCCTTCGTTGCGGCCGGCGCCGAAGCTGTACACCCATTGCGTCATCAGGCTTTTCCTCAGGCTTCGATCTTGGCGAGGTCCGCCAGCTGCGCGGCGGCGGCACGGACCCGGTTGAGCAGGCGCAGGCGGTTGGCGCGCAGGGCCGGGGCCTCCGCGTTCACCACCACCTTGTCAAAGAAGGAATCCAGCGGCGCGCGCAGGGTTGCCAGCGCGCCGGTGGCGGCGGCGAAATCCTCCGCCGCCATCGCCCGGGCCGAGGCGGCCTCGGCGGCGCCCAGGGCGGCGTTCAGCGCCTGCTCCTCGGGCGCTTCCAGCAGGGCGGGGTCCACCGGCGCGTCGTGGGGGTGGCCGTCCTTCTTCTCCTCGATGCGCAGGATGTTGCCGGCGCGCTTGACGGCGGCCAGCAGGTCGGCGCCCTCCGGCGTCTCGACGATGGCGCGCAGCGCCTCGGCGCGGGCCAGGATGCGGGTGATGTCGTCATCCTCGCCGATGGAGGCGGCGACGAGGTCGTGCCGCGCGCCCTCGGCGCGGAGCTGCACGCGCAGGCGTTCGAGGAGGAAGGCGAGGAGGTCGGCTGTGTCGCTCCGCCAGGTGTCCAACGCCGCCGGCACGACCTGGGCGAGATTCATGCGGGCTTCGTAGAAGGCGTCCTTCAGCCCCAGCCGCAGCCCATTCTCCCGCACGATGCGGATCACCCCCAGCGCCGCGCGGCGCAGCGCGTAGGGGTCGCCGCTGCCGGTCGGCTTCTCGCCGATGGCGAAGAAGCCGGCCAGGGTGTCCAGCTTGTCGGCCAGGGCCACCGCCACCGCCACCGGCTCCGCCGGCACCGCGTCGGTCGGGCCCAGGGGGCGGTAGTGCTGGGCGATGGCGTCGGCCACCCGCGCGTCCAGGCCGGCGGCGCGGGCGTAGTGGCCGCCCATGATGCCCTGCAATTCCGGGAACTCGCCCACCATGCCCGAGGCGAGGTCGGCCTTGCACAGCCGCGCCGCCTGTTCGGCCAGCGCGGCATCGGCGCCCACCTGCGGCGCCAGGTGCTTGGCCAGGGCGGTGATGCGCTGCACGCGGTCGGCCTGGGTGCCCAGCTGCGCATGGAAGGTGGCGCCCGCCAGCTTCGGCAGAAAGGATTCCAGCCCCGCCTTCAGGTCGCCGTCCCAGAAGAAGCGCGCATCCGACAGCCGCGCCCGCAGCACGCGCTCGTTGCCGGCCACCAGCGCCGCGCCGCCGTCGCTGGCGGCGATGTTGGCCACCAGGGCGAAGCGGTTGGCCGGGCGGCCATCCGGGTGCCGCAGCGCGAAGTAGCGTTGGTTCACCCGCATGGAGGTGCGCATCACCTCGGCCGGCAGGTCCATGAAGGCGTCGTCAATCCGGCCCAGCAGCGGCACCGGCCATTCCACCAGCCCGGCGACCTCGGCCAGCAGGCCCTCGTCGGGCACCACTTCCAGCCCCTCGGCAGCGGCCAGCGCCGTGACGCCGTCGCGGATGGCCGCCATGCGCTCGGCGGCGTCGCGCAACACGAAGCGCGCGCGCAGCGTCGCGGCGTGATCGCCGGCCGAGGCCACGCGCACCGCGCCGGGCGCGTGCACGCGGTGGCCCTCGGTCAGGTCGCCCGCCACCAGCCCGTGCGCGTCGTCGCCGTTGCGGGCCAGCGACACGGGAACCGCCACGCCGCCCAGCAGCACCAGCATGCGCTGCAAGGGGCGCACCCAGGTGAAGCCGCTGGTGCCCCAGCGCATGGATTTGGGCCAGGGGAAGGACCACAGCAGGTCGGGCAGCCTGGCGTGCAGCAGCGCCTCGGCCGTCACCGTCTCGCCCGGCTTGGCCAGGACGTGGAAGCCGTTCTCCTCCCGGAGGTCCTCGCGCGCGGCGCCGTGCTTCTTCAGGAAGCCGGCCAGCGCGGCCTCGGGCGCGCCGATGCGCGGGCCGCGCTCCTCCTTCGCCGCGGTGGCGGCGCTGGCCTGCATGCGCGCCACCAGCCCGATGCGGCGCGGGCCGGCGAAGCCCTGCGGCTCGCCTTCCATCAGCGGCGCCAGCGCCGCCTTGCACAGCCGCGCCAGGTCCTCCGCGGCGCGGGCCTGCATGCGGGCGGGGATTTCCTCGGAAAGCAGTTCGATCAGCAGTTCGGGCACGTCAGAGGGCCGCCTTCACGTCGGTGCGGGCGAAGTCCTCGCCCTTGAAGAGGAGGGGCTCGCCGCGCTCGGCGGCGAGGGCATAGGCGAAGCAGTCGCCGAGGTTCAGCGCCGCCGGATGGCGACCCTTGCCGTAGCGCCGCCAGGCGGCCCGCGCGAGCTCCGCCTGCCGGCGAGTCACAGGCGAGAGATGGATGCCGAAGCGGTGGAGGAGGTCGTCCACCTCGGTGCCGGCGGCGTTGCCCGCGCGGCCTTCCACCACCATGGTCAGCTCGACCAGGTTCGCCACCGACAGGGTGGCGCCGCCCTGGTCCACCAGGGTGCCGGCATAGCGGCGTGCATCGCCCTCCTGGAACAGGATCGCCGCCAGTGCGGAGGTGTCCACGATCACCGGGGCAGGCCGTTCTCGTCGTAGAGGTCGGAATGGTCACTGGTCCGCAGGTGGGGCGGCACCATCGCCGCGACGCGTGCGCCAATGGCCATGGCTGCGGCGATCTTCGCCTCGCGCTCCTCCTCCCGCTGCCGCGCGCGCTCGGCGCGGCGGGCGCGCACCGCGTCGCGCAGCGCGCCGACCACGCTGGTGCCCAGCTCGGCCGCCAGCGCCTTCGCCTCGGCGATCAGCTCGTCGTCCTTGATGTTCAGCTGGCCCATGGTAGATGCCTCCATCAGCGTTCTACCATCAAGCGGCCTTTGCCAGCCAGGTTTCGCAGCAGCGCTTGGCCAGGGCGCGCACCCGGGCGATGTACGCCGCGCGCTCGGCCACGCTGATGGCGCCGCGGGCGTCCAGCAGGTTGAAGCGGTGGCTGGCCTTGATGCAGTGGTCATAGGCCGGCATGGCCAGCCCGGCATCGGCCAGGGCCTGGCATTCCCCCTCGGCTTCGGCGAACTGGCGGGTCAGCAGGGCGACGTCGGCGTGCTCGAAATTGTGGGCGCTGTATTCCCGTTCGGCGCGCAGGAAGACGTCGCCGTAGCTCACCCCCGCCTCGTTGAAGCGCAGGTCGTAGACGTTCTCCACGCCCTGGATGTACATGGCCAGGCGTTCGAGGCCGTAGGTCAGCTCGCAGCTCGGCACCTCGCAGGGGATGCCGCCGACCTGCTGGAAGTAGGTGAACTGCGTCACCTCCATGCCGTCGCACCACACCTCCCAGCCCAGGCCCCAGGCGCCCAGGGTGGGGCTTTCCCAGTCATCCTCGACGAAGCGGATGTCATGCAGCGCCGGGTCCAGGCCCAGCACCTTGTAGCTGTCCAGCAGCAGCGCCTGCGGGTCGCGCGGGGAGGGCTTCAGGATGACCTGGTACTGGTAGTAGTGCTGCAGGCGGTTCGGGTTCTCGCCATACCGCCCGTCGCTGGGCCGGCGCGAGGGCTGGACATAGGCCGCGCTCCAGGGCTGCGGGCCCAGGGCGCGCAGGGTGGTGGCGGGGTGGAAGGTGCCGGCGCCCATCTCCATGTCGTAGGGCTGCAGGATCAGGCAGCCCTGCGCCGACCAGAAGGCGTGCAGCCGCAGGATGATCTCCTGGAAGCAGGGGGCGTCGGGGTTCGGCATCGCGTGGTCCGGGCGTTTGCGGCGCAGCATAGGGGGGCTTGCCCCCCGGGGGAAGTTGCGGCCCTTCCGCGGCGGTGCAACCGTGGCGCGGCATGCCCGAAGCCCCGATGACGAACCCTCCCGGCCCGCGCTGGTCCTGGCCGGGCTGGGCGGACCGCGCGCGCGACCGCCGCGTTCGCCGCCCGCCCGAGCTGCTGCACGACGCGGCGGGCCGCCCCGGCCCCGGCACGCTGCTGGGGCTGGCCCTGCAGATCCTGGCGGTGCAGGCGGTCTACCTGCTGGTGCCGGTGGTGCTGGCCCAGGCCATGGGCCTGGACGGGCGGCAGACCGCCAACCTGCTGGCGCTCACCCTGCTGGCCATGGCCGCCGCCGGGCTGCTGCACGCCCTGCCGCGCGGCCCGGTCGGCGCGGGCTACGCCATCACCACCGTGCCGACGCCGGTGGCGCTGGGCGCGCACCTGGCGGCGGCCGGGCTGGGGGTGGGCATGGCCCAGGCCGGCCCGGCCATCCTGGGTGCGGCGCTGCTGGTGCTCGCGGTGCTGCTGGCCTTCCCCCGCCTGCCGCGGCTGATCCCGGTGGAGATCGCGGGCGTCGTCTCCATGGCGCTGGGGCTCAGCCTGCTGCCCTCGGTGGTGCGGCTGGGCCTGCCGGCGGCGCCGGCGGCGGAGGAGGCGCTGCTGCCGCTGGTGCTGGGGGTGATCGTCGTCGCCTCGCTGCTGCGCTGGGCGCTGGCGCCCTTCGCGCTGCTGCTGGGCGGCGTGGCCGGGGTGGCGGCCGGGCTGCTGCTGTGGCCCCCGGGGCCGGAGGCGGCGGCGCTGACCGCCGGCCTGCCCTGGCTGGCGCTGCCCCGCCCCGCCTGGCCCGACCTGGGCGGCGCCGCCTGGGACCTGCTGCCCGCCTTCGCCGTGGTGGCGCTGTGCCTGCTGCCCTCCACCGTCGGCTCCGCGCTGCTGCTGCAGAAGGAGGGCGACGCCGACTGGGTGAAGCCCGACCCCGCGCCGGTGCAGCGCGCCATGGTGGCCACCACCCTGGGCATGGGCGTCACCGGGCTGCTGGGCGGCATGGTGGTCAACGTCTCCTCCGGCGGCGTCGGGCTGGTGGTGGCGACGCGCATCCTGGCGCGCGCCGTGGTCTGGGCGAACGCCGCGCTGCTGCTGGCCCTGGCGTGCTCGCCCTTGCTGCTGGCCCAGTTGCTGCTGCTGCCGGGGGCGGTGGCGGCGGCGATGCTGCTCTACCTCGCCTGCTTCATGGTGGCGGCCGGGGCGCAGCAGGTGGCCTCGCGCGTGCTGGACAAGCGGCGCACGGTGGCGGTGGGGCTGGGGCTGCTGGCCGCCACCCTGGCGATGCTGGCGCCGGGCCCGCTGCGCGCCATCCTGCCCGACGCGCTGGTGGCGCCGGTGACGCTGGGCTTCGTGGTGGCGCTCGGCGTGCACCTGCTGACCCTGCCCCTGGTGCGCCGCAGCGAACGCCTGGACCTGAAGCTGGACGCCGCGGCGAACCGCGCCCTGGAAGGCTTCGTCGAGCGCGCGGGCGGCGCCTTCGGCCTGCGCCGCGCCACCACCGACGCCCTGGCCCACGCCGCCATCGAGGTGGCGGAGGTGCTGGCGGCGCGCGGCGTGCCCTCCCTTTCGGCCGAGATGACGGAGGCGGACGGGCGGGTCAGGCTGGCGCTGCGCCACCCGGGCCCGCCCCTGCCGCCGCCCGCCCGCGTGCCCAGGGCGGAGGACCTGGCGGCGGCGGTGGCGGCGCAGGAGGCCTTCGCCATGTGGCTGGCCGCGCGCCAGGCCGACCGCTGCGCCGTGCGGGCGGAAGGGGCGCAGGCCGTGGTGGAGATGGAGTTCAGCGAGTAGGGGCGCCGCGCCCGCTTTCCCTCAGCGCCGCAGGTCGGGCCGCGCGGCGTCGGGCCAGAAGCGCACCCCGGCGCGCGCCGGGCCGCCGGCGATGGCCACCGGGGCGCCGTCCGCCCGCCAGCAGGCCGCGCCCTCCAGCGCGCCATCGGCGTGGAAGCGGATCAGGTTCATGCCGCCCGCCACCACCGGCACCGGCTGCGCCGCGTGGCCCATGGCGGCCAGGGCCGCGGCGGGGATGCCCTCCTCGCACTCCAGGGCGGCGCCCTGCGTCCACAGCCGCGGCGCGTCCACCGCCGCCTGGGCGTCCAGGCCGTGGTCCAGCAGGTTCAGCACCGCCTGGAACACGCTGCCGAAGATGCGCAGCCCGCCGGGCAGGCCCAGCGCCGCCCAGGGCCGCCCGTCGCGCCGCAGCACCGTGGGCGCCATGGAGGTGGTGACGCGCTTGCCCGCCGCCACCGACTGCGCCCGCCCCGGCACCGGGTCGAACAGCGCCATGTAGTTGTTGGGGATCAGCCCGGTTTCGGGCAGCAGGATGCGCGCGCCGAACAGGCTGTTGATGGTGTGGGTGCAGCAGGCGATGCCGCCCTCGGCGTCGGCGGCGGTGACGTGGGTGGTGTGCGGCGATTCGCGCAGCGGCGCCACGCCCGGCGCCCAGTCGCGCGCGCGGGCGGGGTCCAGCAGGGCGCGGCGCTCGGCGGCGTAGGCGGCGCCGGTCAGGCGCTCCACCGGCACGGCGACGAAGTCGGGGTCGGCGGTGGCCACGGCGCGGTCGGCGAAGGCCAGCTTCAGGCATTCCGCCACCAGGTGCAGCGCGGCGGGGCTGTTGGCGCCCAGGGCCGCCACGTCGAAGCCCTCCATCACCCGCAGCATCTGCAGCAGGTGCACGCCCCCGGCCGAGGGCGGCGGCGGGCCCACCACCTCCACCCCGCGATAGGTGCCGCGCACCGGTTCGCGCCAGGTGGCGCGGACGGCGGCGAGGTCGTCCGTCGTCAGCAGCCCGCCGCGCCGCGCCAGCTCCATCACGGCGGAGGCGCCCAGATCGCCGCCGTGCAGCGCCGCCGCGCCTTCGCGCGCCAGGTGGCGCAGCGTCTCGGCCAGGGCGGGGTTGCGCAGCAGGGCGCCGGGCGCGGCCGGGCGGCCGCCGGGCAGGAAGATCGCCGCCAGGTGGCGGTCGCGCGCCAGGTCCGGCGCGGTCTCCTGGATGCATTCGTGCAGGTAGCCGCCGGCGCGGAAGCCGCGCGCCGCCAGCCGGATGGCGGGCTCCAGGCAATCGGCCAGCGTGAAGCGGCCGTGGCTGGCCAGCGCCGCCTCCCAGGCCAGCAGGTTGCGCGGCACCGCCACCGCCTGGGCGCCGCGGCTCTGCAGCAGCGGGTCGCGGTCCTCGTACATCTCCGGCCGGGCGGCCAGCGGGGCGGAGGCCATGCCGTCCAGGATGCGGTGGGTGCCGTCGGGGGCGGCCAGGTGCATCAGCCCGCCGCCGAACAGGCCCACCATCATCGGCTCGCACACCGACAGCGCCAGCAGGGCGGCCACGGCGGCGTCGGTGGCGGTGCCGCCCTCGGCCAGCATCTGCGCGCCGGCGGCGGCGGCGGCCGGGTGGTTGGCCACCACCATGCCGCGGTCGCCGCGCGCCGGGCGCTTGCGGCCGGCGGCGGCGCTCACGCGCCCGCCAGCGTCATGCCGTCCACCCGAAGCGTCGGGGCGTCGGTGCCGCGGCGGAAGCGCAGGTCGCCCGCGGCGCGCAGCCGCAGGAACATGTCCTTCAGGTTGCCGGCGATGGTGATCTCGCTCACCGCCTCGGCCAGCCGGCCGTCGCGGATGCGGAAGCCGGCGGCCCCGCGCGAGTAGTCGCCCGTCACGCCGTTCACCCCCATGCCGATGAGCTCCGTCACGTAGATGCCGTCGCGGATGTCCGCCATCAGCGCCTCCGGCGTGCCCTGCCCGCCTTCCAGCCACAGGTTGGTGGGCGAGGGCGCGGGCGGCCCGCCGGTGCCGCGCGCCGCGTGCCCGGTGGAGGCGAGGCCGAGCTGCCGGGCCGAGCGCCCGTCGAGGAACCAGGAGCGCAGCACCCCGTCCTCCACCATGGCGCGGCGGGCGCCCGGCTGCCCCTCGCCGTCGAAGGGGCGGGAGCGCGGGCCGCGCGGGCGCAGCGGGTCGTCCAGCAGGGACAGGCCGGCGGGCAGCACGCGCCCGCCCATCGCGTCCTGCAGGAAGGAGGTGCGCCGCGCCACCGCCGCGCCGTTCAGCGCCGCCGCGAGGTGCCCGAGCAGCGAGCCCGCCACCCGCGGGTGATAGACCACCGCAACCCCCTTGGCCGAGGGCGGGCGCACCGGGTCCAGCCGAGCCACCGCCTGCTCGCCCGCCTGCCGGCCGATGAGTTCCGGCGCGTCGAGGTCGTGCAGGTGGGTGGCGGAGGTGTAGTCGTAGTCGCGCTGCATCGCCGTGCCGGCGCCGGCCAGGGCGGTGGCGGACAGCGAGTGCGAGGAGCGCGCGTATTCGCCGAAGAACCCGCGCGAGGTGGCCAGGGCGCGCCGCGTGCGCCCCCAGCCGGCCGAGGCGCCCTCGCTGTTGGTGACGCCGGGCACGGCGAGCGCCGCGTCCTCCGCCCGAGCCGCGGCGTCCAGCAGCGCCTCCGCCGAAGGCTCCTGCCCGTCATCGAGGTCGAGCGCCAGGGCGGGCGGCGGCGGCGCCTCGGCCAGCAGGGTCAGCGCGTCCTCCGGCACCACGCGGGCCATGGCGACCGCGCGCCCGGCCAGGGCGGCGAAGCCCGCCGGGCTGGCGTCGCTGCCGCTGACGGTGGCCACCCGCGCGCCCAGGAACACGCGCAGGCCCAGGTCCACCCCCTCGGCGCGCTCCAGCTGCTCGATGGCGCCCAGGCGGCGGGTGACGTGCAGCGAGGCGCCGTGCACCAGCAGCGCGTCGGCGGCGTCCGCCCCGGCGCGGCGGGCCGCTTCCAGCAGCGCGGCCAGGGTGTCCTGCGCCGTCATGCCGCCAGGCTCTCGGCGATGGCGGACAGGCGCGGGACGTTGCCGATGGGGCCCAGCGTGGCCAGGGTCGGCGCCGAGCGGAACAGGCGGGCGGCGACGCGCTGCACGTCCTCCACCGCCACCGCGGCGATGCTGGCCTTGGTCTCCTCGAGCGGGATGACGCGGCCGTGCACCTGGATCTGCCGGGCGATCTGCTCGCAGCGCGAGCCGGTGGATTCCAGCGACATCAGCAGGGAGGCGCGCAGCTGCGCCTTGGCGCGCGCCAGCTCCTCCTCGCTCACGTCGTGCTGCACGCGCCGCAGCTCCTCGACGGCGACGGGGACCAGCTCGGCCGCCTGGTCCTCGCCGGTGCCGGCGTAGAAGGCGAACAGGCCGGTGTCCTCGTAGGGGTGGGCGAAGGAGTAGATGGAATAGACCAGCCCGCGCTTCTCGCGGATTTCCTGGAATAGGCGCGAGGACATGCCGCCGCCCAGCAGGGTGGAGAGCAGCAGGGAGGCGTGGTGGTCCTTGTCGCCATAGGGCACGCCCTGGAAGCCCAGCACCAGGTGCACCTGGTCCAGCTCGCGCTCCTCGCGGAACTCGCCGCCGACGTAGCGGGCGGCGGAGGGCGCCTCGGGCGCCACCGCCGGCAGGTCGGCGAAATGCGCCTTGGTCATCGCCAGCAGGTCCTCGTGCTGGATGGCGCCGGCGGCGGCGACCACCATGCGCGAGGGGCCGTAGTGGCGCTGCATGTAGGCGGTCAGCGATTCGCGCTGCATGCCCTCGATGATGGGGGTGGTGCCCAGGGTCGGGCGGCCCATCGGCTGGTCGGGGAAGGCGGCTTCCTGGAAGTGGTCGAAGACGATGTCGTCCGGCGTGTCGTTCGCCTGGCCGATCTCCTGGAGGATGACGCCGCGCTCGCGCTCCAGCTCCTCGGGCTCCAGCTTGGAGTGGCACAGGATGTCGCCGATGATGTCGGCGGCCAGGCCGGCATCCTCCTTCAGCACCTTGCAGTAGTAGGCGGTCTGCTCGCGCGCCGTGTAGGCGTTGATGTGGCCGCCGACGTTCTCTATCTCGCGCGCGATGCCGGCGGCGTCGCGGCGGCGGGTGCCCTTGAAGGCCATGTGCTCCAGGAAGTGGGAGGCGCCGTTCTCCGCCGCCGCCTCGTTGCGGGTGCCGGCATGGACATAGGCGCCGATGGAGACGGTCTCGACCCGCGGCATGGTCTCGGAGGCGACGGTGAGGCCATTGGGAAGCTTGGTGATGGTCAGCATGGGAGGGATATGGGCCTTCAGGCGGCGTTTCGCAGGGCGTGCGCGCGCACGAAGCCCTGCGCGGCGGCGAGGTCGTTGGGGATGGTGGAGAAGCGCTCCTCCCGCGCGTAGAGGTCGGCCAGGGCCGGCGGCAGGGGCGGGCGCAGGCCGGTGGCGCGCTCCACCGCGTCGGGGAACTTGGCCGGGTGGGCGGTGGCGGCGACGATGACCGGGATGCCGCGGTCTTCCGGCGCCAGGGCCCGGGCGGCGGCGGTGCCGATGGCGGTGTGGGGGTCGGCCAGGTAGCCGGCGCCGTCGTGCAGGCGGCGGATCTCGGCCAGCGTGCCCTCGTCGTCCAGGGTGAAGCCGTGGAACTTCGCGGAGAGCGCCTTCCAGGCGGCGTCGGGCACCGGCATGCGGCCGGTGGCGCGGAACTCGCGCATGGTGCGGGCGGTGGCGGCGGCGTCCTCGCCCAGCAGGGAATACAGCAGGCGCTCGAAGTTGCTGCTGACCTGGATGTCCATGGACGGCGACAGCGAGGGCTCGACGGGGCGCGCACTCATGTCGTTGGCCGAAAGGAAGCGCGCCAGGATGTCGTTGCGGTTGGCGCCGATGATGAAGCGCGCGACCGGCAGCCCCATGCGCGAGGCCACCCAGGCCGCCAGCACGTTGCCGAAATTGCCGGTGGGGACGGAGACGGCCACCGGCCGGTCCGGCGCGCCCAGCGCCAGCGCGGCGGCGACGTAGTAGGGCACCTGGGCGGCGATGCGCGCCCAGTTGATGGAGTTCACCGCGGCCAGCTTCATCTCGGCGCGGAAGGGCGCGTCCACGAACATGGCCTTCACCATGTCCTGGCAATCGTCGAAGGAGCCCTCGACCGCGAGGTTGGCGACGTTGGGGGAGAGCACCGTGGTCATTTGCCGGCGCTGCACCTCGGAGGTGCGGCCGCGCGGGTGCAGGATGACGATGTCCACCGCCGCGCGGTCGCGCACCGCCTCGATGGCCGCGCTGCCGGTGTCGCCGGAGGTGGCGCCGACGATGGTGATGCGCTCGCCGCGCCTGGTCAGCACGTGGTCGAACAGGCGGCCCAGCAGTTGCAGCGCCACGTCCTTGAAGGCGAGCGTCGGGCCGTGGAACAGCTCCAGCGCGAAGCTGCGGTCATCCAGCTGGACCAGCGGTACCACGGCGGGGTGGCGGAAGCTGCCATAGGCGTCGCGGCACATGGCGTGCAGCGCCTCGAAGGCGATGGCGCCGCCGGTGCCCCCGCTCGAAGTGAAGGGATGGATGACGCGCGCTGCCAGCTCGGCATAGGGGAGGCCGCGCAGGGCGCGCCATTCGGCCGGGCTGAACTGGGGGAAGGCGTCGGGCAGGAACAAGCCGCCATCCTCGGCGAGGCCGGCGAGCAGGACATCCTCGAAGCCGCGGGGCGCGGCCTCGCCGCGGGTGGAGACGTAGCGCATGGGGGGAGGTTGTAGGGCCAAGCGGGGGCGGGGGAAAGGAAGCCGCTGCGCCGCCGCCGGCGTTGGTGCTAGCGTGCCTCCCATGACCGAGACGCCGCGCATCATCCTGGACCCCGCCATCCTCGCTGGCCAGCCGGTGATCGAGGGCACGCGGCTGGCGGTGCCCTTCGTGCTGGGGCTGATGGCGCAAGGCTGGACGGCGCGGGACTTCGCCGAGAACTACCCAGGCGTGACGGAGGCTCACCTGCGGGCCTGCCTGGCCTATGCGCGCGACGCGCTGGCGGGCGAGAAGGTCTTTCCCTCCGCCGCATGAGCCTGCGCCTGCTGTGCGACGAGAACGTGCCGCGCCGGATGGTCGAGGCGCTGCGGCAGGCGGGCCATGACGCCGCCTGGGTGGCCGAGGTCGCCCGCGGGGCGCCTGACCGGGAAGTGCTGGCCCGGGCCGTCGCAGAGGGGCGGGTCCTCCTCACCTTCGACACCGACTTCGGTGCGCTGGCGGCGCAAGGGCAGGCGGCGGGGGTGATCCTGCTGCGGTTCCGGCAGCGCCCGCTGGCGGAATGGGCGACGCACCTGCTCGCCCATCTCCGCCAGCGCGGCGGCTGGGCCGGCCATTTCTCCGTACTGGAGGATGACCGGCTCCGGATGCGGCCGCTGCCCCCTACTCCGCCGCCTGCATGAGCTGCCGCTCGGCGTATTCCTCCAGCGGGGCGCAGGTGCAGACCAGATTGCGGTCGCCATGCACGTTGTCCACCCGCTTCACCGGCGGCCAGAACTTGTGCGCGCGCACCCAGGGCAGCGGGAAGGCGGCCTGCTGGCGGCTGTAGGGGTGGGTCCAGGCGTCGCCCGTCACCTCCGCCGCCGTGTGCGGGGCGTTCTTCAGCACGTTGTCCGCCTTGTCCGCCCGGCCCTGCTCGACGGCGCGGATCTCGCCGCGGATGGCGATCATCGCCTCGGCGAAGCGGTCCAGCTCGGCCTGGGTCTCGCTTTCCGTGGGCTCCACCATCAGCGTGCCGTTGACCGGCCAGGACATGGTGGGGGCGTGGAAGCCGTAATCCTGCAGGCGCTTGGCGATGTCCTCCACCAGCACGCCGCCACCCTGGCCGAAGCCGCGGCAGTCCAGGATGCACTCATGCGCCACCATGCCCTTGGCGCCGCGGTAGAGGATGGGGAAATGCGGCGCCAGCCGGGCGGCCAGGTAGTTGGCGTTCAGGATGGCCACCTGCGTCGCCCGCGTCAGCCCCTCGGCGCCCATCATGCGGATATAGGCGTAGGAGATGGGCAGGATGCAGGCCGAGCCGAAGGGCGCGGCGGAGACGGGGCCGAAGCCCGTCGCCGGCCCCGCCTCGGCCACCAGCGGGTGGTTGGGCAGGTGCGGCGCCAGGTGCGCGGCGACGCCGATGGGGCCGACCCCCGGCCCGCCGCCGCCATGGGGGATGCAGAAGGTCTTGTGCAGGTTCAGGTGGCACACGTCCGCGCCGATGGCGGCCGGGCTGGTGAGGCCGACCTGCGCGTTCATGTTGGCGCCGTCCATGTAGACCTGCCCGCCCTGGGCATGGACGATGGCGCAGATCTCGCGGATCGCCTCCTCGTACACGCCGTGGGTGGAGGGGTAGGTCACCATCAGCGCCGCCAGCCGGTCCTTGTGCTGCTCGGCCTTGGCGCGCAGGTCGTCGAGGTCCACGTTGCCGTCGCGGTCGCAGGCCGTGACCACCACCTTCATGCCGGCCATCACGGCGGAAGCCGGGTTGGTGCCGTGGGCGGAGGACGGGATCAGGCAGATGTCGCGGTGGCCCTCGCCATTGGCGCGGTGGAAGGCGCGGATGGCCAGCAGCCCGGCATACTCGCCCTGCGACCCCGCATTGGGCTGCAAGGACACCGCCGCGAAGCCGGTGACGGCGCAGAGCCAGCCTTCCAGCGTGCGGATCATCTCCAGGTAGCCCTGCGCCTGCTCCACCGGCGCGAAGGGGTGGATGTCGGCGAAGCCCGCGAAGGTGATGGGCATCATCTCGGCGGTGGCGTTCAGCTTCATGGTGCAGGAGCCGAGCGGGATCATGGAGCGGTTCAGCGCCACGTCCTTGTCCTCCAGCCGCTTCATGTAGCGCAGCATGGAGTGCTCGGCGTGGTGGCTGTTGAACACCTCGGCCGTGCAGAAGGGGGTGGTGCGGGCCAGCGCATCGGGCAGGCCGCCCTTCGGCGCGGCGACGGCGCCGCCCAGCAGGCGCGCCAGGGTGGCGAGCTCATCGCCCGTCACCGTCTCGTCCAGCGCCACGGCCACGGCGCCGTCCAGGCGGCGCAGGTTGAAGCCGGCGTCCAGCGCGGCGGCCATCACGGCGTCGGTCTCGGCGCCGGTTTCCAGCACCACCGTGTCGAAGAAGGCGGCGTGGCGCAGCCCGAAGCGCGAGGCGCCGGCCAGCAGCCGCGCGCCCAGGTTCACGCGGCGCGCGATGCGGCGCAGCCCCTCGGGGCCGTGCCAGACGGCGTACATGCCGGCCATCACCGCCAGCAGCACCTGGGCGGTGCAGATGTTGCTGGTCGCCTTCTCGCGCCGGATGTGCTGCTCGCGCGTCTGCAAGGCCAAGCGCATGGCCGGCGCGCCCTGCGCGTCCACGCTCACGCCGACCAGCCGGCCGGGCAGGGAGCGCTTCAGCGCGTCCTTCACCGCGATGAAGCCGGCATGCGGCCCGCCATAGCCCAGCGGCACGCCGAAGCGCTGCGAGGTGCCGACGACGATGTCGGCGCCCATCTCGCCCGGCGGCGTCACCAGGGTCAGCGCCAGCAGGTCGGCGGCGACGATGGCCAGCGCGCCGGCGGCGTGGGCGGCGGCGATCTCGGGTGCGATGTCGCGCAGCGCGCCTTCCGTGCCGGGATATTGCGTCAGCACGGCGAAGGGCGTCTCGGCGGCGATGGCGGCGGTCAGGGCGGCCGCGGGCGCGACGACGACGCGGATGCCCACCGGCTCGGCGCGCACGCGCACCACGGCGAGCGTCTGCGGGTGCAGGTCATCGGCGACCACCAGCACGTCGGACTTCGCCTTGTGCTGGGCATGCGCCAGCGTCACGGCTTCCGCCGCCGCCGTCGCCTCGTCCAGCAGGGAGGCGCCGGCCACGGGCAGGCCCGTCAGGTCGGTGATCATGGTCTGGAAGTTGACCAGGGCTTCCAGCCGGCCCTGGGCGATCTCCGCCTGGTAGGGCGTGTAGGCGGTGTACCAGCCCGGATTCTCCAGGATGTTGCGCAGGATCACCGGGGGCGTGCGGGTGCCGTGGTAGCCCAGGCCGATGAGGGAGCGCTTCACCTGGTTGGCCTCGGCCAGCGCGCGCAGCTCGGCGAGGGCCCCGGCCTCGTTCACCGGCGGCGGCAGGGCGGAGAGGTCCACGCCGCGGATGCCGGCGGGCACGGTGCGGGCGACCAACGCCTCCAGGCTCTCGGCGCCCACCGCTTGCAGCATCGCCGAAACCTCGGCCTCATTGGGGCCGATGTGGCGGCGGATGAACTCGCCCTGGTCCTCCAGCGCGGCGAAGTCGGCGGCGCTCACGAGGCGCTCTCCACGTGGCGGGCGTAGGCGTCGGCGTCCATCAGGTCCTCCGGCAGGGCGCCGCTGGGGGCGATGCGGAAGAACCAGCCATCGGCGGTGGGGGACTGGTTGATCAGCGCCGGGTCGTCCACCAGCGCCGCGTTCACCTCGACGATCTTGCCGGAGATGGGGGCGTAGACGTCGCTGGCGGCCTTCACGCTCTCGACCACGGCGATGGCCTCGCCGGCCTCGACCACGCGGCCGGGCTCGGGCAGGTCCACGAAGACCACGTCGCCCAGGGCGTTCTGCGCGTGGTCGGTGATGCCCACGGTCCAGGCCTCGCCATCCTGGCGCAGCCACTCGTGGTCCTTGGTGAAGTGGGTGGTCGTCATGGCGGCGATCCTTCTCAGCGGGCGTAGCGGTGCGGGGTGAAGGGGAGGGGGGCGACGCGGGCGGGCAGCGGCTTGCCGCGCACCTCCAGGGTGAGTTCCGTGCCGTCCGCGGCCAGGGCGCGCGGCACGTAGCCCATGGCGACCGGCCCGCCCACCGAGGGGCCGAAGCCGCCGGAGGTGACGGTGCCGCCGCCCCCCACAGGGGTGCCGCCGCGCGCCGGCTGGCGGCCTTCGGGGCGGATGCCGACGCGGACCCGCGCCGGGCCGTGGTCCAGCGCCGCGCGCACGGCCTCGGCGCCCACGAAGTCCCACGCCAGCTTGCGGCGCTTGCCGATGGACCAGGTGAGCGCGGCCTCGACTGGATTGGTCGTCTCGTCCAGGTCGTTGCCGTAGAGGCAGAGCCCGGCCTCCAGCCGCAGCGAATCGCGCGCGCCCAGCCCGGCGGGCTGCACGCCTTCCAGGGAGAGCAGGTGGCGGGCCAGCCGCTCCGCGTGTTCCGCGGCGACGGAGATTTCCAGCCCGTCCTCGCCGGTGTAGCCGGAGCGCGAGGCGATGACCGGGATGCCGGCGATCTCCATGGCCTGGATGCCCATGAAGGACATGGCGGTGGGCAGCAGCGCCGCCACCGCCGGGCCTTGCAGCGCCAGCAGCGCGCGGTCGGGCAGGGGGCGCAGGGTGACGCCCGCGGGCAGCACCGATTCGATCAGCGGCAGGTCCACCTGCTTGCGCGAGGCATTGACCACCAGGAACAGCCGGTCGCCCAGGTTGGCCACCATGAAGTCGTCCACGATGCCGCCCGCTTCGTTCAGCAGCAGGCCGTAGCGCTGGCGGCCGGGCTTGAGGCCCTGGACATCGGCGGGCGTCAGCCGCTCCAGCGCCGCGGCGGCGCCTTCGCCGTGCAGCTCCGCCTGGCCCATGTGCGAGACGTCGAACAGCGCGGCGGCGGCGCGGCAATGCAGGTGCTCGCCCATGATGCCCAGCGGGTACTGCACGGGCATGCTGTAGCCGGCGAAGGGGACTATGCGGCCGCCCAGCTCGCGGTGCAGGCTGCCCAGGGGTGTCTCAAGCAGGTCGTCGGCCACGCGCCCTCCCGGCCGCGCGGGGCGGCGGTTGCAGTCGTGGCCCCCCTCTGTCCATGGACCTGAGAGATTCAGTTCCCGGCCGGGAACCTTACTCCGTCGGTGCCGGGTTTCCCCGGGCTTTCCAGAGTGCCCAAGCCCCGCGCGGCCCTTCTGCCTGAGCGTTTCCGGGGGCCGGTTGCGCCTTCGGCGGCCCCGGCTGGCGGGGCTCTCTCCCGCGCGGGATTGCGGGCGGGGTGGAGATGCCCGTTCGGCGTGACGGATGCAAGGCGTTTCCGGGGCGGATTCAGCGCCCGGCGCCGGCGCCTGCCCGCTTGCGCAGCACTAGGGTCGCCCAGGGGGCAAGGTCGATGCGGCGTTCCAGCACCAGCCCGTGCCGACGGTGGGCGGCCAGCACCATGGGCACCTGCGCCCCCAGCAGCCCGGCCAGGATGGCGGTGCCGCCCGGCGCCAGGTGGGTGGCCAGCGCGCGCGACATCGCGCACAGCGGCCGGGCCAGGATGTTGGCGAACACCAGGTCATAGGGCGCCGGGCGGCGCACCGCGGCGGCCTTCCAGCCATCGGCCAGGATGGCGCGCACCTGCCCGCGCAGCCCGTTCATCACCGCGTTGTCGGCGGCCACGCGCACCGACCAGGGCTCGATGTCGGTGGCCAGCACCCGGCAGCCCCACAGCTTCGCCGCCGCCATCGCCAGGATGCCGCTGCCCGCGCCCAGGTCCAGCACGCGGGCGTGGCGGCCGCGCCGGGGCAAGGCTTCCAGCGCCATCAGGCAGCCGCGGGTGGACTGGTGCTCGCCCGAGCCGAAGGCCAGCCCGGCATCCAGCGTCAGCGCGATGCGCCCGTGCACCCGCCCCTGCGGCGCATGGGTGGGGCGGACCAGGAAGCGCCCGCCGACCGGCATGACCGGGAAGGCCTCCACCGTGCGGGCCAGCCAGCCATCGGCCTCGGTGGCGTGGTGCTCCGCCGTGGCCTCGTGCCCGGTCAGCCCGGCGGCGAGGGCGAGGGCGGATGCCAGCGCGGCGGGGTCGGCGGTGGCCTCGCGCACCGCCTCGATGCGCCAGGTGTCGGTCGGCTCGTCGCGGAACAGCGCCACGGTGAGGCAGACCGGCAGCAGCGCGCCCTCGTAGATCGGCACGGCGTCCTCGGGCAGCCCGTCGAGGACCAGGGTTTCCAGGGGCTGGACGTGACGCCGCATCACTGAACCTTCTCCACGAAGCCGGCCATGACGCGCTTGTCGCCCGCCTTCTCGAACGCGATGTCCAGCCGGCCATCCTCCACCGCGGTGACGCGGCCATAGCCGAATTTCTGGTGGAAGACGCGGGTGCCGACGCTGAATTCCGCCTGCGGGCGCCCCTGCACCTCCCAGGCGCCGGCCTCGATCACGCGGGGCTTGCGGGTGCCCAGCAGCGGTCCGCCGCCGAACACGGAGGCGGGCGGCGCCTTGGGGCGCAGGTCGGCGCCCTCGCGCGCCACCTGCTCCTCCGGCAGCTCGTCCAGGAAGCGCGAGGGGATGGAGGAGGTCCAGTTGCCGTAGATGCGGCGGTTGGCGGCGTGGGAGATGACGCATTCCCGCCGCGCGCGGGTGATGCCCACATAGGCCAGCCGCCGCTCCTCTTCCAGCGCCTTGTTGCCGCCCTCGTCCAGGGAGCGCTGCGAGGGGAACAGCCCTTCCTCCCAGCCCGGCAGGAACACTAGGTCGAACTCCAGCCCCTTGGCGGCGTGCAGCGTCATCAGCGAGACCTTGTCGCCCTCGGCCTTGTCGTCGTTCTCCATCACCAGGGCGATGTGCTCCAGGAAGGCGGCCATGGTGGGGAAGTCGCCCATGGCGCGCAGCAGCTCCTTCAGGTTGTCCAGCCGGCCCGGCGCCTCCGGGGAGCGGTCCTGCTTCCACATCTCGGTGTAGCCGCTTTCCTCCAGCACCTGCGCGGCGACGAGGACGTGGCTCTCCTTCTCCATCGCGGCGCGCCAGCGCGCCAGCCCTTCCAGCAGCTCGCGCAGCGCCGCGCGCGGGCGGGCGCGGATGGCGTCGGAGGAGACGACGCGCAGGGCCGCCACCTGCAGCGGCATCCCTCCCTCGCGCGCGGTGACGTGCAGGGTGGACAGCGCGGAATCGCCCAGCCCGCGCTTGGGCGTGTTGACGATGCGCTCGAAGGCCAGGTCGTCGGAAGGGCTGGCGGCGGCGCGGAAATAGGCGATGGCGTCGCGGATTTCCTGCCGCTCGTAGAACTTGGCGCCGCCGAACACGCGGTAGGGCACGCCCAGGGTGATCAGGCGCTCCTCGAAGGCGCGGGTCTGGAAGCCGGCGCGCACCAGGATGGCCATCTCGGCCAGCGAGGTGCCGGCGCGCTGCGCCTGCTCGATGCGCTCGCCCACCGCGCGCGCCTCCTCCTCGCTGTCCCACAGGGACAGCACGCGCACGCGCTCGCCGGAGGCGTCGTTGCGGCCGGGGCGCAGCGTCTTGCCCAGCCGGCCCTCGTTGCGGGCGATGAGGTGCGAGGCGGCGGCCAGGATGGGCCGGGTGGAGCGGTAGTTGGATTCCAGGCGCACGATGGCGGCGCCGGGGAAGTCCTTCTCGAAGCGCAGGATGTTCTCGATCTCCGCGCCGCGCCAGGAATAGATGGAGTTGTGGGTGACGATGCCGTCGGCCACGAAGTTGTGCACGCCCTCCACGTCGAGGTCGTGGACGGTGATCGCCTCCTCCACCGGCTCAACCGCAACGATGGCGTGGTGGCGGCCATCGGCGCCGGCCATCACCATGCCGGGCCGCAGCTGCGCCGCCGGGCGCAACGTCAGCGGCTTGCCCAGCAGGTTGGCCTTGCGCACCGGCGTCACCGGCAGGTGCGGCGCCAGCCGGGCATGGATGCCCTCGGCCACCGCCATGTCCCGGAAGGCGGTCTCGAAGCGCCAGTTGCGCGGGTTGCGGGCATAGGGGCGCGGGTTCAGCCCGGCGGCCAGCAGGGCGGCGCGTCCGTCCTCGTCATTGCCGCTGACGGAGACGCGATGCATCGGCGTGGCGCCGCGCCGGTCGGCGAACAGGGTGATGGTGAGGTTGCGCCGCCGCCCGGGCGCGGATTGCGGGACGTGGTGCGGGTGCTCCGGGTCCAGGCCCAGCGCGTCCATCAGCCGGCGCGCGCCGGCCTCCGCCTCCGGCCGGGCGTGGATGCGGTCGAGGCGCGCCTGGTCGTGCACCAGCCCGTTCTCCGAGCCGCCCTTGCGCGCCACGAAGGGCAGGGTGGAGATGCCGTAGGCGAGGCTGAGCAGGTGCTCGCGCTCGCGGGCCTCGTCCTCCGTGGCGAAGGCATCCACCAGCCAGACGGCGTCGGCGTGCTCCTGCACCGCGCGGAGCTTGAAGCCCACCACCGGATGCGCCTGCCCCTTGGTGTAGACCTGCGAGGTGCCGAGGCGCCAGCCGTGCCCACGCTTGTGCATGAGGTAGGTGAAGTGCCGCTGTGGGCTGGCGCCCAGCACCACGTCGGCGAAGTGCACGTGCTCGGTCGTCGAGACCAGGGCGCGGCCATCCTCCAGCCGCACCCGCACCAGCGGGCGGTTGACCTTGCGCGCGGCGGTGCGCAGGACGCGCGCCGGTCGGAACTCGCCGGAGCCGAAGCAGGCCAGCACCTCCTCCCCGGCCCGCACCTGCTCGATCGGCCTGTCCTGCCCATCGGCCATGCGGACGGGCGTGCCGGCAGCGAGGCACTGGTCATCGTCGCCCACGCAGCAGATGTTCCTGTGCCCCTGCGCCAGCAGCCGCAGCCACATGTACTGCACCAGGTTGGTGTCCTGGTACTCGTCCACCAGGATGTAGCGGAACAGCCGGTGGTAGCGGGCCAGCACGTCCTCGTGCCCGCGCAGGATCTCCACCACGTGCAGCAGCAGGTCGCCGAAGTCGCAGGCGTTCAGGGCGCGCAGGCGTTCCTGGTAGGCGGCGTAGAGCGCCTCGGCGCGGTTGTTGGCGTAGTCGCTGGTCTCCGCCGCCGGCACCTTGCCCGGCGCGATGCCGCGGTCCTTCCAGCGCTGGATGACGGCCATCAGCCCGTTGGCCGGCCAGCGCTTCAGGTCCACCCCGGCGGCGTCCATCACCTGCTTCAGCAGCCGCGCCTGGTCGTCGGTGTCGAGGATGGTGAAGTCGTGCCGCAGGCCCGCCAGCTCGGCGTGGCGGCGCAGCATGCGCGCGGCCAGCGCGTGGAAGGTGCCCAGCCACAGCCCCTCCACCGGGCGGTCCAGCATGGCGGACAGGCGCTCGCGCATCTCGCGCGCCGCCTTGTTGGTGAAGGTCACCGCCAGCACCTGGTGCGGCTGCGCGCGGCCCGACAGCAGGATGTGCGCGAAGCGGGTGGTCAGCACGCGCGTCTTGCCGGTGCCGGCGCCGGCCAGCACCAGCAGCGGGCCTTCCGTGGCCTCCACCGCCGCGCGCTGCTCGGGGTTCAGGCGGGCGAGGTAGTCGGGGGGGCTTGCGGTCACGCGCGCGCCTATAGAACATCCGGCAAACATCGCCAAACGGGACCTGTCTTGCGCCGCTTCCTGGAATGGTCCGCCCACCGCGGCGCCGCGCTGCTGGCCGGCGGCATCTTCGTCGGCCTGTTCGTGCCGCCACTGGCCTCGGCGATGCGCGACGTCGTCACCCCCGTGGTGTTCTGCCTGATGACGCTGGTGCTGCTGCGGGTGGACCCGGCGCAGGTGCTGGCCTGGCTGCGCCGGCCGGTGCTGGTGGGGCTGCTGCTGCTGTGGCTGCTGGCGGCCTGCCCGGTGCTGGCCTGGGCCGCCTGCGCCGCGCTGGGCTTCGAGGGGCCGCTGGCCGCCGCGCTGGTCATCATGGCCACCGGCTGCGCCGCCACCTCCTCGCCGGCCTTCGCGCGGCTGGTGGGGCTGGATGGCGAGATCTCCCTGGTCGCGGCCGTGCTGTCCACCCTGCTGGTGCCCTTCACCGCGCCGCCGCTGGCGCTGGGGCTGATGGGCATCGACCTCGCCATCTCGCTGCCCGGGCTGATGCTGCGGCTGGCGCTGCTGGTGGGGCTGCCGCTGCTGCTGTCCATCGGCATCCGCCGGGTGGTGGCGCCGGCTGCCCTGGCGCGCTGGGGCCGCGCGGTGGACGGCGCGGTGGTGCTGCTGGTGGTGCTCTACGGCTTCGGGGTGATGGACGGCATCCTGGCGCGGATGCTGGAGCAGCCGGGCTTCGTGCTGGGCGGCATCGCGCTGGCCTTCGCCGGCGCCTTCGCGCTGAACCTCGCCACCGCCCTGGCCTTCGCGCCGTTCGGCGGGCGGGTGGCGCTGTCGGCCGGGCTGCTGTCGGGCAACCGCAACATGGCGCTCTACCTCGCGGTGCTGCCGGCCGCCACCGACGCCAGCATCCTGATGTTCTTCGCCCTGTGCCAGTTCCCCCTGTTCCTCAGCCCCTTCCTGCTGCGGCCGGCCTATGCCCGGCTGCGGCCTCAGGCGGCGGGCTGAGGGGCGGGCTGCGGCCGGGCGCCCAGGATGTGGGCGATGGCGTAGGTGAGGTCGGCGCGGTTGAGCGTGTAGAAGTGGAATTCGTCCACCCCGTTGGCCTGCAGGATGCGCACCTGCTCCGCCGCCACCGTCGCCGCCACCAGCTGGCGCGTCGCCGGGTCCTCGTCCAGGCCCTCGAACAGCGCCTCCATCCAGCCGGGCACGGAGGCGCCGCACATGGCCGAGAAGCGCTTGACGCCCGCGATGCTGGTGACGGGCATGATGCCGGGCACGATGGGCACGGTGATGCCCGCGGCCAGGCAGCGGTCCAGGAAGCGCAGGTAGACGTCGGTGTCGAAGAAGTACTGGGTGATGGCGCGGTTGGCGCCGGCATCCAGCTTGCGCTTCAGGAAGTCCAGGTCGGCATCCGCGCTCATCGCCGCCGGGTGCGCCTCGGGATAGGCGCCGACGCTGATGTCGAAGTCGCCCACGGCGCGCAGGCCGCGCACCAGGTCCTCCGCCTGGGCGTAGCCGCCCGGATGTGGCTCGTAGCGCGCGGCGCCGGCCGGCGGGTCCCCGCGCAGGGCCACGATGTGGCGCACCCCGGCCTGCAGGTAGGCGCGGGCCACCTCGTCCACCTCCTCGCGCGTCGCGCCGACGCAGGTCAGGTGCGCGGCGGGGGTCAGCGCCGTTTCCTGCACGATGCGCGCCACCGTGTCGTGCGTGCGCGCGCGGGTGGAGCCGCCGGCGCCGTAGGTGACGGACACGAAGCGCGGCCCCAGCGGCTCCAGCCGGCGGATGGCGGCCCACAGCTCGCCCTCCATGCGCTCGTTCTTGGGCGGGAAGAACTCGAAGCTCAGCTTCGGCACCGGCAGGGCGGCAGGTGCCGGCAGGGTGCCGATGCGCGGCCCCGTCAGCCAGCGTTCCAGGGTGTTGGGCACGGTGTCCATGCCCCCCCGAATGGCCCCGCCGCAAGGTCCGTGCAAGGGGGGATTTGCGCCTCCGGCCCCCCCCGGGGTAAACCAACGGGCAGTTTCCCCGCTTGTGACGGGGAGGCGGGCCGATGCGCGGCCCGGCCCGCAGCCCAGGTGACCCATCCGCGATGCGCCGTCCGCTCCTCCTCCTCGCCGCCCTCCTGCCGCTCGCCGTCGGTGCCTGCGCCACCCGGCCCCCGGCCACCGAGCCGGAGGCGCTGGAGGAGTTCCTGGCCACCAACGACCCCATCGAGCCCTTCAACCGCGCCATGTACGCGGTGAACGGGGTGGTGGACGGCTACGCCCTGCGCCCGGCCGCCGTGGCCTACCGCGCCGTGGTGCCGCCGCCGGTGCGCACCGGCATCCGCAACGCCCTGGGCAACCTGCGCGCGCCGACCATCCTGATGAACGACGTGCTGCAGGCCCAGCCGGAGCGCGCGCTGCGCACCGCCGTGCGCTTCCTCATCAACTCCACGCTGGGCATCGGCGGGCTGGTGGACGTGGCGGAGTGGCAGTTCGGCCTGCCCGGCCATGCGGAGGATTTCGGCCAGACCCTCGCCGTCTGGGGCGTGGGCGAGGGGCCCTACCTGTTCCTGCCGGTCATCGGCCCCTCCAGCCCGCGCGACCTGGTGGGCACGGCGGTGGACGCCGCCGCCTCCCCCTGGACCTGGGTGGGCCAGGGCCCGACGGTGGAGGCGCTGCGCTGGACGCGCTTCGGCCTCACCATCCTCGACGCGCGCGAGGGCGCGCTGGACACGCTGGACGACATCGCCCGCACCTCGCTCGACCCCTATGCCACGCTGCGCTCAGGCTATCGCCAGCAGCGCGCGGCGCAGATCGCCAACCGCGGCGAGCGCCAGCCCCAGGCCACCATCGGCGGCACCGGGCTGGGCATGGGCCCCGCCCTCGACTCGACCCCGCGCGACCCCGCGCCGCGCTGATCACCCCGAAGGACTCCGCACGTGACCACCCGCCGCCTGCTGCTGGCTGCCCTGCCTGCCCTCGCCCTGTCCCGCCCTGCCCTGGCGCAGATGGATCCCGGCCGCGCCGCCGCCTTCATCCAGGCCACCGGCGAGGACCTGGTGCGCGTCATCAACTCGCCCGCGCCGGTGGAGCAGCGCCGCCAGCAGGTGGCCACCATCCTGCGCCGCGCCGTGGACATCGAGGGCACCGGCCGCTTCATCCTCGGCCGCTGGTGGCGCCAGGCCAGCCCGGCCGAGCAGGGCGAGTACCTGCGCCTGTTCGAGGAGGTGCTGATCCGCAACCTCGCCTCGCGCTTCGGGGAGTTCCAGGGCGTCACCTTCGCCCTCGGCCGCTCGCAGCAGCGCACGGAGGATGACGCGCTGGTGACCACCATCGTCCAGCGGCCCGGCACCGCCGCCTTCAACCTGGACTGGCGGGTGGCCGACGTGAACGGCCAGCCGCGCATCGTGGACCTGGTGGCGGAGGGCGCCTCGCTGCGCCTCACCCAGCGCTCGGAGTACTCCTCCGTCATCCAGCGCGGCGGCAACCAGGTGGCCGCGCTGCTGGCGGCCATGCGCCAGCAGATCGCCCAGCTGCGCTGAGCGGACGCGGCGCGGGGGCCGCCCCGCGCCGGAGGCCGGAAGCGTCACACGCTCAGGCGCCATCCCCCGGCGCGCGACGGCGCCGCGGCAACGGGCGCCTCAGCGCGCCGGGCCGGCGCCGCTGCTCTGGCCGCTGGAGGCCGGGGTGGCGCCGCCGCTGGCCGGGCCCGGGCCGGCCGGCTGCGTCGCCGTGCCGGCCGGGCCGGTCGGCTGCACGCCGCCGCCGGCGCTGCCCGCCGCCGGCTGCGCCCCGCCCGCCGAGGAGGTGCCGGTGGAGGCGAGCACGCCGCCCGCCGCCTCCTGGCCCGGCGCGACGGGCTGCGCCGCCGCCACCGCGATGCTGGACAGGGCCGCCAGGGCGGCGGCCGCGAATGCCTTGCGCATGGGGAACTCCTTGCTCATCCCGCTCCAACGCGCCGGGCGGGCGCGCGGCGGCATGGTCGGGGGTCGCGGCGGCGGGCACGAAAAAAGGGGCGCCTCGCGGCGCCCCTTCCGGTTTCGCCGGCCTGCGCGCTCAGCGCGCCGGCTTGTAGGCCGCGGCGGAGGCCGAGCCGTCGGCGTTCTCCGCGAAGATGTCGCGGTCCTTGGTCTCGGGCACCATGAAGGTGCCGATCACCACGGTCGCCAGGGCGATGACGATCGGGTACCACAGGCCGAAGTAAACGTCGCCGGTCTGCGCGATCATCGCGAAGGCGGTGGCCGGCATCAGCCCGCCGAACCATCCGTTGCCGATGTGGTAGGGCAGCGACATCGAGGTGTAGCGGATCCGCGTCGGGAACAGCTCCACCAGCGCCGCGGCGATCGGGCCGTAGACCATGGTCACGTAGATCACCAGCAGGGTCAGGATGCCGATCAGCACCGCCGGCTGCTCGCGGAACAGGTCGAAGGGCCCGCTCATCCGCACCACGGAGGGGTTGTTGGCCGCTGGGTAGCCCGCCGCGGTGATGGCCGCGCCGAGCTGCTGCGCGAACTGCGCGTTGCCCGCCACCTCGATCGGCGCGCCGCCGGCGATCACCACGCCCGCGCCCTGCCGGCCCGGCTGGTTCTCCACCCGGTAGTTGACCGACAGGCGCGCCAGCGCCGCCTTGGCCACGTCGCAAGGCTGGGTGAAGCGCGCCGTGCCGGTCGGGTTGAACTGGAAGGAGCAGGTGGACTGGTCCACCACCACTTGCACCGGGATGTTCTGGTGCGCCTGGTGCAGGGCCGGGTTGGCCTCCGCGCTCATCAGCTTGAACAGCGGGAAGTAGGTGAGCGCGGCGATCAGGCAGCCGCCCAGGATGATCGGCTTGCGGCCGACCTTGTCCGACAGCCAGCCGAACAGCACGAAGCCGCCCGAACCAAGCAGCAGCGACCAGGCGATCAGCATGTTGGTGGTGAAGCCGTCCACCTTGAGCACGGAGCCCAGGAAGAACAGCGCGTAGAACTGCCCGGTGTACCAGACCACCGCCTGCCCCATGACGAGGCCCAGCAGCGCGAACAGCGCGATCTTGGCGTTCTTCCACTGGCCGAAGGCCTCGCCCAGCGGCGCCTTGGACTGCTTGCCCTCCTCCTTCATCTTCTTGAAGGCCGGGCTCTCGTTCATCTGGGAGCGGATGTAGACCGAGATCGCCAGCAGGAAGACCGACAGCAGGAACGGCACGCGCCAGCCCCAGTCGAGGAAGGCCGTCTCGCCCACGATGGAGCGCGTCGCCAGGATCACCAGCAGGGACAGGAACAGCCCCGCCGTCGCCGTGATCTGGATGAAGGAGGTGTAGAAGCCGCGCCGGCCATTGGGCGCGTGCTCGGCCACGTAGGTGGCAGCGCCGCCATACTCGCCGCCCAGCGCCAGGCCCTGGAGGCAGCGCAGGATGATGAGGATGATGGCCGAGGCGATGCCCCAGCTCTCCGAGCCGGGCAGGATGCCCACCAGGAAGGTGGAGGCGCCCATGATCACGATGGTGACGAGGAAGGTGTACTTGCGCCCCACCAAGTCGCCCAGGCGGCCGAACACCAGCGCGCCGAAGGGCCGCACCAGGAAGCCGGCGGCGAAGGCCAGCAGCGCGAAGATGTTGCGCGTCGTCTCGTCGAACATGGAGAAGAACTTCAGCCCGATGATCGCGGCCAGCGACCCGTAGAGGTAGAAGTCGTACCACTCGAACACCGTGCCCAGCGAGGAGGCGACGATGACCTTCCTCTCCTCCGCGGTCATCGGCCCTGCGGCCCTTGCGTTTGCCATCTTTCTTGTCTTCCCCCTCGAAGCCTTCCGGGTCCCGGGGTGATGCCCGGGCCTCTCCACTTTTTCAGCGGCCCCCGCCGGGCAAGCAACTTAAGGTGAGGTGACCTTTCCTCCATCTGCCGCGGCGCCCCGTTCATCGGGAAACGCGATGGCCGCGGCCAGCGCCGCCACGTCGAAGCGGCGCTCGAACTCCTGTTCGGAGGAGACGAGGTGGAAGCGCAGCGCCCCGCGGATGGCCGGGGATTCGTCGCGCCGCTGCTCCGGGTGGACCGGCAGGGTGGCGAACAGCACCGGCTCCGCCAGCATGGGCCGCGAGGAGGAGGGGCGCGGCGGCGCCGCCTGCGCCGCGGCCAGGTGGTGGGGCAGGGCGCGCAGCGCGTCCTCCAGCGCCGCGCGCTCCGCCTCCGGCGCCGGCTCCTCGCGCAGGGCGGCGGCGTGCGCGGCCGCCAGCCCGGCGGCCAGCGCCGCCTCGCGGCCCGGGGCGTGGGGGCGCAGGGCCGCTTCCAGCACCAGCGCCAGGTCCGCCGCCGCGGCCAGGAAGACCTGCCAGCGGCAGTGCTCCAGCGCCGCCTGGAAGTCGCGGTCGGCGAAGTGCCGGCGCTCGTTGCGGCCCGCCTTCACCCGGCAGTAGTCCAGCACCGTCTTCTGCGCGACGAAGGCCGCCTGCCGGTGCAGGAAGCCCGGCAACTCCGCCAGCCCGGCGCGCCGGCGCGGCCGGAACAACCCTTTCAAGTCCATCCGTTCCCCCGTGGCGCGGTCCGGTGACTTGGCCCGCAGTTCCTCGTTGCAGCAAGCCTCGCTTTGTGACACAGGCGTAAGGTGCCGGGCCATATGCCCACGTCCAAATGACATTCCCCTGTTGCCGGGTCGGAGAATCCGGGGCGGGGGAGGAAGCCGAAGGAGGAAAACGTCTTGCCCCTCGCTGAACCGGGCGCGGCGCCGCCCGCCGCCGCCCCGCCGGCCATCGAGCCGGCCGTGGCCCGCGCCTACTGGAGGAAGACCTCCGCCCTGATGTGGACCGTGCTGGCCATCTGGTTCGTCGCCAGCTTCGTCGTGCATGTCTTCGCGCCCTCGCTCAACGCCGTGCGGGTGCTCGGCTTCCCGCTGGGCTTCTACATGGCGGCCCAGGGCTCCCTCGTCGTGTTCGTGGTCGGGCTGTGGTGGTTCGCCCGTCGCCAGAACCAGATCGACGAGGAGTTCGGCGTGCAGGAGGACGCGTAGCCATGTCCGCCAGCACCGGGGGCAAGGACCCCTTCATCTCCAACCTGAACAAGATCTACGCGGGCTACACCGGCGGCTTCCTGGCCTTCGTGGTGATCCTGGGCATCCTCGAGCAGATGGGCGTGCCCGACCGCATCATCGGCTACCTGTTCGTGTTCCTCACCATCGGCGTCTACGCCTACATCGGCATCATCAGCCGCACGGCGCAGGTGAGCGAGTACTACGTCGCCGGCCGCAAGGTGCCCGCCATCTACAACGGCATGGCCACCGGCTCGGACTGGATGTCCGCGGCCTCCTTCATCGGCATGGCCGGCAGCCTCTACGCGCTGGGCTATGGCGGGCTGGCCTTCATCCTGGGCTGGACCGGCGGCTACATGCTGGTGGCCATCCTGCTGGCGCCCTACCTGCGCAAGTTCGGCCAGTACACCGTGCCGGACTTCCTGGGCGCGCGCTTCGGCGGCAACCTCGCGCGGTCGCTGGGCGTGGTGGTCCTCATCACCGCCTCCTTCGTCTACGTGGTGGCGCAGATCGTGGGCGTGGGCATCATCACCCAGCGCTTCCTCGACGTCTCCTTCGGCGTGGCGGTGTTCGTGGGCCTCGCCGGCATCCTGGTCTGCTCCATGCTGGGCGGCATGCGCGCGGTGACCTGGACGCAGGTGGCGCAGTACATCATCCTCATCATCGCCTACCTCATCCCCGCGATCCTGATGTCCATGAAGGTCACGGGCGTGCCGGTGCCGCAGCTGATGTACGGCTTCGCGCTGGAGCGCATCGCCGGGCTGGAGGACGCCTTCCGCGCCGCCGGCCAGTCGCCGCCGCCCGGCGTCACCGGCTGGCACTCGGCGCCCTTCGTCGGCGCCAACGGCCAGTTCTCCATGCCCGCCGCGGTCAACTTCTTCGCGCTGACCTTCTGCCTGATGGTGGGCACCGCGGCGCTGCCGCACATCCTGATGCGCTACTTCACCACGCCCAGCGTGCGCGAGGCCCGCGCCTCCGTCGCCTGGTCGCTGTTCTTCATCTTCCTGCTGTACTTCACCGCGCCGGCCTACGCCGCCTTCGGCAAGCTGGAGATCTACCAGAACTTCATCAACCAGCCGATCGCCTCGCTGCCCGAATGGGTGCGCAACTGGCAGATCGTCTCGCCCTATGGCGTGCCCTGGATCAACATCGTGGACGGCAACGGCGACGGCATCCTGCAGTGGAGCGAGTTCCGCATCCACCCGGACGTCGTGGTGCTGGCCACGCCCGAGATCGCGGGCATGCCCTACGTCATCGCCGGCATGGTGGCCGCGGGCGGGCTGGCGGCGGCGCTGTCCACCGCCGACGGCCTGCTGCTGGCACTGGCCAACGCGCTGAGCCACGACGTGTACTACAAGATGATCAACCGCAACGCGCCGACGGCCCAGCGCCTGATCGTCGCCCGCGTGCTGCTCATCCTCGTCGCGCTGGCCGCGGCCTGGACGGCGGGCAACGCCGGGGCGGACATCCTGTTCCTGGTCGCCTGGGCCTTCTCCATCGCCGCCGCGGGGCTGTTCGCCGCGCTGGTGATGGGGGTGTGGTGGAAGAAGACCACCAACGCCGCCGCCTGCTGGGGCATGGTGGTGGGCTACGTCGTCACCTTCGGCTACCTGATGTGGACGGAATTCTACGGCCTGTCCTTCGTGGAGCTGTTCGGCACGCGCGACGCCATCCTGCGCGCCGCCCAGGCCACGGTGGCGCTGCCCCAGGCGACCGCCGAGGCCAAGGCCTACGCCGCCGCGCTGGTGGCCCAGGGCGCGGCGCTGCCGGACGGCGCGCTGTCCTGGCTGGGCAGCCTGCTGTCCGGGCTGGGGATGACCACCGACCACCAGGTGCTGCGCGGCCGCGTGGTCGGGCGGCTGTGGGGCATCAACAACATCTCCGGCGGCATCTTCGGCGTGCCGCTGTCCTTCCTCACCATCTACGTCGTCTCGCACTTCACCCGGGCGCCGTCCCGGGCGATGCAGGACTTCGTGGAAAGCATCCGCATCCCCCGCGGCGGCGTGGCCCTGGCCGACGCCCGCGACGCGGTGAAGGAATAGCGGGCGCCACGGGGGCGGCCGCCCGGCCGCCCCCACCCACCTCCGAAGGGCCGCATGAACCAATTCGTCCTGGGCCACCTGCCCTTCTGGATCGTCAACTACCTCCTCGCGCTGCTGGCCTGGGCCTGCGTGGGCCGGTTCGTCATGTCGGCCTTCCTGCCGCCGGACAGCCCCAACTACATCTGGCGCGGCTTCCGCGCGCTGACCGCCTGGCCGGTGGGCGCCGCCGCCTTCCTGGTGCCGTCCTATGTCGGGCCGCGCTGGCTGCCGCTGGTGGCGTGCTGCTGGCTGTTCGCCCTGCGCTGGGTCGCCGGCCTGTCCATGATGGGCGCCGGCCTGGCCCCCTCGATCACCCCGCCCGGCTGAGCCCCATGTCCGACGAGACCGCCTTCGTCCTCGCCGTCGCCGCCTCGCTGCTGCACGGCCTCGTCTCGCCGCTGCTGATGGTGGTGGCGTTCTTCCACCCGGTCTGGCTGCCCGAGGCCTTCCCGGTGACCGCCGAGATCGTGTTCTACGGCGCCTCTCTCATCGTCAGCACCGGCACGCTGCTGCTCGCCGCCGTGCCCGCCGCCATCGCCGAGCGCCTGGGCGCCTCTCCCGGCGCGGCGCTGCGCCTGTGGTGCGCCGGGGCCGCCGCCCTGGCCGGCTGGGGGCTGCTCGCCCGCATGGGTTGAGGGTTTTTCATCCCGCGGCGGCGCCCGCCCTGGCAGGATGGCCGGGAAAGGACGCCGCGATGCATCACCCGGCCCCGGGCGCCGACGACGCCGCCATCCGACGCACCTGCGCCGGGGTCGGGCTGCTGGCCGCCGCCGCGGCGCTGGCCCTGGCGCCGGAGGCCGCGCTGGCCCTGCGCATGGGCGCGCAGGCGGCCGCGCTGCTCACCCTCGGGCTGCTGCTCGCGGCGTGGCGGGTGCCGCACCGCACCCGCCGCCACGGCCGCCTGCGCCAGCACCTGCGCCCGCGCCTGCTGTGGCACGCCGAGCGCGTGGCGCTGGCCGCGCTGGCCCTGTGGGCCGCCACCCTGGCCCTGCCGCCGCCGGGGCATTAGCCTCGCGGGCGGAAGGAACCGCCCATGCACATCAGCCCGCTCGCCGCCCCCACCGGGCCGGAGGCCGTGCCCGACAGCGCCGGCCTGAACCTGTGGCGCGCCGACCCGGCGCTGCGGGCCCTGGCCGCCCACCACCTGCCGCCGGACCTGCTGGCCCACCTGGAGCCGCACCTGGACCGGCTGGGCGCCCTGGCCGGCGGCGAACTGGACGCCCTGGCCGCCGAGGCCGACCGCAACCCCCCGGTGCTGGAGCCCCGCACCCGCCGCGGCGAGGACCGCCAGCGCATCGCCAAGCACCCCGCCTACCGCGAGATGGAGCGCATCGCCTTCGGCGAGCTGGGCCTGGCCGCCATGTCGCACCGCCCCGGCGTGCTGGGCTGGCCGGCGCCGCTGCCGCCCGCGGCGAAATACCTGCTGACCATGCTGCTGGTGCAGGCGGAGTTCGGCCTGTGCTGCCCCGTCTCCATGACCGACAGCCTGGCCCGCACCCTGCGCCGGTTCGGCGACCCCGCCCTGGTGGCGCGCTACCTGCCCGCCCTGACCGCGCAGGACATGGACGCGCTGGCCCAGGGTGCGATGTTCATGACCGAGCAGGGTGCGGGCAGCGACATCGCCAACACCGCCGTCGAGGCGGTGGAGGAGGCGGACGGCACCTGGACCCTGCATGGCGACAAGTGGTTCTGCTCCAACCCCGACGCCGCGCTCGCCATGGTGCTGGCGCGCCGCCGCGGCGCCGGGCCGGGGCTGAAGGCGGTGTCGCTGTTCCTGCTGCCGCGCGAGATGCCGGACGGCACGCCCAACGCGCACCGCATCGTCCGCCTGAAGCCCAAGCTGGGCACGCGCTCCATGGCCTCGGGCGAGATCGCGCTGAACGGCGCCCGCGCCTTCCTGGTGGGCGACCCCGGGGCGGGCTTCCGGCAGATGGCCGACATGGTCAACAACTCGCGCCTGAGCAACGGCGTGCGCGCCGCCGGGCTGATGCGCCGCGCCACCACCGAGGCGCTGTTCATCGCCCACCGGCGCGTCGCCTTCGGCCAGCCCATCGCGCGGATGCCGCTGATGCGCCGCCAGCTGCTGAAGCTGCTGCTGCCGACCGAGCAGGCGCGCGCCATGGTGTTCCTGACGTCCGAGGCGCTGCGCCGGAGCGATGCGGGCGAGGACGGGCAATACGCGCTGCTGCGCATCCTCACGCCCCTGCTGAAGTTCCGCGCCTGCCGCGACGCCCGCAAGGTGACGGGCGACGCCATGGAGGTGCGCGGCGGCTGCGGCTACATCGAGGAGTTCCCCGACGCCCGCCTGCTGCGCGACGCCCACCTGGGATCCATCTGGGAGGGCACGTCCAACATCGTCGCCCTCGACGTCGGCCGCGCCATCGCGCGGGAGAACTCGCTGCCGGCGCTGGAGGCGCGGGTGCGCGCCCTGTGCGGCAACGCCTTCCCCGAGGCGCTGGACCTCTGGCCCCGCGTGGCGGCCCTGGCGCTGCGGGCGCAGGAGGACCCGGCGCTGGCCCGCCAGGCCGCCAGCGCGCTGTATCACCTCACCAGCGCCGCCGCCCTGCATGCCGAGGCCGCGGCGGTGCCGGAGCGCGCCGCCCTGGCGCGGCTGGTGCTGCGCCACCGCCTGCACGCGCGCGACCCGCTGGCGGCGGAGCCCGCCTTCGACGACGACGCCCTGCTGCCCGACCCCGGAGCCCCCGCATGATCCCGCGCCGCATCCTTCTGCGCCTCGCGCACCGCCTCGCGGCGCTGCCGGCGGGCGCCCTGCTGGCCCTGCCGGGCGCCGCGCTGACGCAGCCGCGCGCCGTCACCCTGGTGGTGCCCTTCGCCCCCGGCGGCCCGACCGACCTGATCGCCCGCCGCCTGGCCGGGCTGATGGCCGCGCGGCTGGAGCAGCCGGTGGTGGTGGAGAACCGCGCCGGCGCCGGCGGCAATGTCGGCGCCGAGCACGTGGCCCGCGCCGCGGCGGATGGGCACACGGTGCTGTTCGGCACCTCCGGCCCGCTGGCCATCAACCCGCTGCTGTTCCGCGGCCTGCCCTGGGACCCGCTGCGCGACTTCGCGCCGCTGGGGCCGCTGGGGCGCATCCCCAACGTGCTGGCCGTCCACCCCGCCATCCCGGCGCGCGACGTGCGGGAGCTGGTGGCGCTGGACCGGCCCATGGCCTTCGGCTCCTCCGGCAACGGCGCGTCGTCGCACCTCGCGGGGCTGATGTTCAACCGCATGGCCGGCACGCGCTTCGAGCACATCCCCTACCGCGGCACCGGGCCGGCGCTGAACGACGTGCTGGCCGGGCACATCGCCATGGTGTTCACCGACGTGCTGACCGCCAAGCCGCACGTGGAATCCGGCCGGCTGCGCGCCCTGGGCGTGACGACGGCGGAGCGCAGCGCCGCCCTGCCCGGCGTGCCCACCGTGGCCGAGCAGGGGCTGCCCGGCTACGACGCCAGCGTCTTCTTCGGGCTGGTGGTCCCCGCCGCCACCCCCGAGGCCCCGCGCGAGCGGCTGCGCGCCGCGCTCGCCGCCGCCCTGGCCGATGCCGAGCTGCGCGCGGTGCTGGAAGGGCAGGGCATGCAGCTGGCGCCCGCCATCACCCCCGCCGCGCTGTCGGCGCTGATGGCGGAGGAGGCGGCGCGCTGGAAGGTGGTGATCGAGGAGACGGGCGCGCGGGCGGATTGAGGCGCGGCGTCAGCCGAACCCGACGCTGATCCGCCCCACCCCGGCCACCGCGGCGCTCCATTTCTCGCCGGGCTTCGGCGCGGCCTCGCCGCCCAGCCCCGCCACCAGCAGCAGGGCGCCGGCCGGCAGCCCGCCGCCGCGCCGCGCCTCGGCGGCCGCCTGGGCGAACAGCACGCCCAGTTGCTCGTGGATGGGGCGGGGCCGCGCGCCGGTCGGGCCCAGCCGGGCCTCCGCCGCCTCGGGCAGGGCGGTGCCGGGGGCGCGCTTGCCCACCAGCACGAAGCCCACCCCGCCCAGGTCGGCCAGGCATTCCTCCGCGCTGGCCGGGCCGTCGCGGAAGCGTGTCGCCGCCACGTCCAGCACCGGGTGCAGGGCGGAGAAGGCGGGCGCGCCCTCGCCCAGCGGCGCGGCCAGCACGCCCATCACGCCCACGCTCAGCCGCGGGGCGCGCAGCGCCGCGACGGACACCGGCGTGCCGGCGCGCAGCAGCCGCGTCTCCGGCAGCGGCGCCGCCACCCAGGCGCCGCCGGGGCCGCGCGCCATCCGCAGCCCCACCACCGGCGCGCCCAGCCCCTCGGCCAGGGCGGCGGCGGCGTCCTCCGCGGCCTCGCGCGTCGTGCCGGGGGGGATGGGCGCCAGCGGGTTGCCGGTCTCCCACGCCTCTTGCAGCCAGGCGGCGAGGCTCATCGGAGGTTGATCTCCTCCTCCTGGAAGCCCCCCGAGGGCGGGGCTTCCATGGAGACGGCGGGCGGGCCGTGGTCGCCGCCGTACAGCGCCTCGGGCAGGTAGGTGACGATGCCGGGGAAGGCGTAGACCATCAGCATGGTGAAGACGACGATGTAGATGAAGGGCATGCAGCCCTTGAAGATGTCCTCCAGCCGCACGTGCTTGGGCGCCACGCCCTTCAGGTAGAAGGCGGCCATCGCGACGGGCGGCGACAGGAAGGAGGTCTGGAGGTTCAGCGCGATCAGCACGCCGAAGAACAGCGGGTCCACGCCGAAATCGTCCAGCAGCGGCAGGAAGATCGGCACGAAGATCACGATGATCTCCGTCCACTCCAGCGGCCAGCCCAGCACGAAGATGATGGCCTGGGCCAGCAGCATGAAGGTGAAGGTGTTGAGCGGCAGCGACTTGACGAAGTTCTCCACCACGCCCTGCCCGCCCAGGTAGCCGAAGACGCTGCTGAAGATGTAGGAGCCGACGAACAGCCAGCACACCATCGCCGAGGTGCGCGCAGTGAGGAACACCGATTCCTTGAGCTTCTCGAAGGTGAAGGAGCGGTAGGCGACGGCGAGGAGGATGGAGCCCAGCGAGCCCATCGCCGCCGCCTCGCTGGGCGTGGCGAGGCCCATCAGGATGGCGCCCAGCACCATGGCGATCAGCAGCGCCAGCGGCAGGAAGCTGGTGAGCAGGTTCCACAGGATGCGGCCGAAGGGGATGTTCACCGCCTCGGGCGGCAGCTTGGGCGCCACCTCGGGCTTGAGGATGGCCAGCACGATCACGTAGCCGATGTAGAGCGAGGCCAGCATCAGGCCGGGGATGAAGGCGGCGGCGTAGAGCTGCACCACCGAGACGCCCGCGGTGGCGCCGTAGAGGATGAGCATGATGGAGGGCGGGATGAGGATGCCCAGGCAGCCGCCGGCGCAGACCACGCCCGAGGCCAGCTTCACGTCGTAGCCGGCGCGCAGCATGGCGGGGAAGGCCAGCAGCCCCATCAGCGTCACCACCGCGCCGACGATGCCGGTGGCGGTGGCGAACAGCGCGCAGGTGGCCAGCGTGGCCACGGCCAGCGAGCCGGGGATGTTGCCCGAGGCCATCTGGAGCGAGCGGAACAGCCGGTCGAGGATGTTCGCGCGCTCGATGATGTAGCCCATCAGCACGAAGAGCGGCACGGAGATCAGCACGTCGCTGCTCATCACCGCGTAGGTGCGCTGGATCAGCAGGTCGAAGATGCGGTCGCCCATGCCGAGGTAGCCGAAGAACAGCCCCATCGCCATCAGCGTGAAGGCGATGGGGAAGCCCAGCAGGATGAAGAACAGGAACAGCAGGAGCTGGGTGAGGCCCAGCGCGGCGTCGGAGATCATGGGCGCTGGGCCTCTCTCAGTGCTTCTGGTGGAGGATGGCGTCGCCCTGGCGCAGCTCGCGCTCCAGCTCCTCCGGGCTCTTCTCGGCGGCCTGGGCCAGGATGATCTGGTCCAGCTCCTCCACGTCGCTCAGGCGACGCGGCCACTCGCCCGAGCGGATGGCGCGCACGCAGCGCACCACCTCCACCAGCCCCTGCAGCAGCATGATGACGCCCACCACCGGGATGATGGCCTTGAACGGCCAGATGATGGGTCCGGAGGGCGAGAACATCGAGCGCTCGTTCTGCATGTAGCTCAGCTCGAAGAAGTGCCAGCCGGCGACCATGAAGGCGAAGATCGCGGGGAAGAAGAACAGGATGTACAGCACGAGGTCGAGCCACGCCTGCCGGCGCGGCGCCATCATGCGGTACAGGAAGTCGCCGCGCACGTGGCCGTTGCGGCTGAGCGCGTAGGCGCCGGCGAACATGAACAGCGTGCCGTAGAGCATGTACTGCGCGTCGTAGCCCCAGTTGGTGGGGGCGCTGAAGAAGCGCCGCGCGAACACCTCGTACACGATGGCCGCCGTCAGCAGCAGGATGGTCCAGGAGAAGACCTGCCCCACCAGCGTCGAGAAGCGGTCCACCGCCAGCAGCGCGCGGGAGACGACGCCGCTCTCGGCGAACAGGATGCCCACCAGCAGGGCCGCCACCACCAGCCCGGCCAGGCCGCCGGTCACCATCGCATCGGTCATTGCTGCGTCCTCCGTGCGGCCACGAAAAAGCCCGGACCGGCGCTGCTGCTGCCGGTCCGGGCGTCAACCAGGGGCGGGGTTCAGCCGCGGGCGAAGAAGTGGTTGTAGGAGACGACGGCGGAGACGTTGTAGCGCAGGCTGAAGTTGCCCACGCGGCGGCACCACTCGCGCTGGCTGTCGCACACCTTCTTGAAGAACGGCCCGGCGCTGGGGTTGGAGGTGTCGCCCTCCTGCCGCGCGATCACGCGGTCCCAGGCCTGGAGCTGGGCGTCGAGCACGGGGCGCGGGGTGGGGCGCACGTTCACGCCCTGCTGCTGGCTCATCGCCAGCAGGTCGCGCGAGTAGCGGTCCTGCAGCTTCCAGCTCATGTCCGCCGAGGACGCCTCGGCCGAATGGCGGATCACCGCGCGCAGCTCCTCCGGCAGCGCTTCGAAGCGCTGGCGGTTGAACAGGATCTCGAAGCACTCCACCGCCTGGTGGTAGCTCTGGATGTAGTAGTTCTTGGCGACGTCGGGGAAGCCCAGCACGCGGTCGGAGGAGGGGTTGTTGAACTCGGCGCCGTCGATGACGCCGCGCTCCAGCGCCGGCACGATCTCGCCGCCCGGCAGGGCCACCACGGCGGCGCCCATCTCCTGGAACAGGTCGGTGGCCAGGCCCACGGTGCGGTAGCGCAGGCCGCGGATCTGGTCCGGGCGCTCGATGGGGTTGCGGAACCAGCCCAGCGGCTGGGTGGGCATGGGGCCCGACATGAAGCCCACCGCGTTCATGCGCAGGATGTCGTGCATCAGCTCGCGGTACAGCGCCTCGCCGCCGCCGTAGTAGAACCAGCCCAGCATCTGGTTGGCGTCGCCGAACCAGGGCGGCGTGGTGCCGAACAGGGAGAAGGCGCGGTTGCGCCCGAACCAGTAGGCCGAGACGCCGTGCCCGCCGTCCAGCGTGCCGGAATGCACGGCGTCGAGCACCTGGAAGGCGCCGACCACGGCGCCGGCCGCCAGCAGCTCCAGCCGCAGGCGCCCGCCGCCCATGGCGTTGACGCGCGACACGAAGTCCTGCGCGAACTCGTGGAAGATGTCGCGCTGCGGCCAGGTGGACTGGAAGCGCAGGGTGGTGGTCTGCGCGCGGCTGACGCTGGGCGTGGCCAGCACGGCGGCCCCCGCCGCGGTGACGGCACCGGCCTTGAGGAATCCGCGGCGATTGGCGTCGGTCATGTCTCGCTCCCTGCGCAAGGAATGGCAGCCCCGCTCTGGAGGCGGGTCACCGCGGTGATTAAGGGCGACGCAAGGAAGTTGCAATCCCACCCGCCGGCGAAAGGATTTCTTGACACTCCTGGCGAATCGGGCGCAACGACGCGTCACCAAGCCGGGACCGTGATGAGCGAGATCCTCGATCGCCCCGCCGCCGCCGAGCGGCCCTACCGCCTGGAAACCTCCGCCGGGCACCTCATGCGCCGCGCGCACCAGCGCTACCAGGCCCTGTTCGGCGAGGCTGCGGCCGGCATCGGGCTGACCGGCCCGCAATTCGCCACCCTGCTGCGGCTGGCCGAGGCGGGGCGCTGCACCCAGAACCAGCTCGGGCGCCTCGCCGCCATGGACAGCGCCACCGCGCACGGCGTGGCCCGCCGCCTGCAGGAGCGCGGGCTGGTGCGCGCCGCGCCGGACCCGATGGACCGCCGCACCCGCGTTCTGTCCGTCACCGCCGAGGGGCACCTGCTGCTGGCGCAGGCCAAGCACGCCGGCAAGCGCGCCAACGAGGCGCTGCTGCAGCCCCTTTCGCCCGAGGAGCGCGCGCTCCTGCTGTCCCTGCTCGGGCGGCTGTCGGGCTGACCGGGCGGGCCGGTTGGCGGCCCCGGCGGGCGCGTGGCAGCATGGGCCCATGCGCCGCCTGCTGTTCCTGCCGCTGTTCCTCGCCACCGGCCCGGCCGCCCAACCGGCGGCGGCGCAGGCCTATGCCGTGCCCGTCTCCTTCTGCGGCGACCGCCTGGTGGCCGCGCCCTTCGAGACGCTGGTGACCCCCGGCGCCCAGGGCCGCGCCGACTACCGGGTGACGCTGCGCAACGCCGCGGGCGCGCCGCTGCGCTTCGTGGTGCAGGTGCAGGGCGACGTGCTGGGCAAGCCGGTGGGCGCGCAGTCGCTGGCGGCCGGGCAGTCCACCACCCTGGCGCTGGGCTACGCCCCCAGCATCCCCGGCCGCGCGCCCCTGCGCAACGAGGCCCTGGCCAACGCCGTGCGCATCAGCTGCCTGCCGGGCTGACCCAGTCCGGCCGGTCGAAGCGCTGCACCTCCAGCAGGTAGCCCGCGGGGTCGTGGAAGAAGAAGTGCGTCACGCCGTAGGCCGCACTGTATTCGGGCGCCGGCGGCAGGGCCACGCCCTTGGCGGCCAGGTGGGCGTGCCAGGCCTCCACCTCGCGCGTCACGAAGGTGAACACCACGCCGCCCTCCACCCGCGGGTTCTCGCTCGCGCGCTCGGCCCGCGCGCGGCAGATGCCCAGGAAGGCGCGCCCGCCCGTCGCGGCCTCGTAGATGCGGCAGGTGCCCTGGTCCTGTGCCAGCGGCAGCTCCAGCACCTCCTCGTAGAAGCGCCAGCTCGCCGCCGGGTCGGCGGCGTAGAGG
Organism: Sabulicella flocculans; assembly: GCF_045449635.1. Taxonomy (NCBI): domain Bacteria; kingdom Pseudomonadati; phylum Pseudomonadota; class Alphaproteobacteria; order Acetobacterales; family Acetobacteraceae; genus Sabulicella; species Sabulicella flocculans. The sequence continues at coordinate 147,134 of NZ_JBJJBR010000006.1, forward strand.
AAGGTCACCTGTTGCTCGAAGGGCGTCATGGGGGCCAGCATGGCCCCGCGAACCGGGAGAACCAAGATGCAGAGCCCCATCCCCCTGAACCAGCCGCAATGGGTGAAGGACTTCCGCGCCTTCCTGATGCGCGGCAACGTCATCGACCTCGCGGTGGGCGTGGTGATCGGCGCCGCCTTCACCAGCGTCGTCGGCTCGCTGGTGGAGGACCTGTTCAACCCGCTGCTGGGCCTGCTGCTGGGCGGGATCGACTTCTCCAACCTGTTCGTCGTGCTGACGGGCGAGCGCCGGCCGACGCTGGCCGCGACGCGCGAGGGCGGGGCGGCGGTGCTGGCGCTGGGGGTGTTCCTCAACGCCGTCATCAAGTTCGTGATCGTGGGCTTCGCGGTGTTCTGGCTGGTCAAGGTGCTGTCGCGCCTCGGCATGGCGGGCGAGAAGAAGGAGGTGAAGGCCACCGCCGACCAGGTGCTGCTGGCCGAGATCCGCGACGAGCTGCGGGCGCAGCGCGGCGGGACCCTCACCCCGCGAAGCTGAGCGCCCCGCTGCCCGCCAGCATCGCCAGCCGCGCGGCCAGGGCGGGCTCGCTGCCCGCTTCCAGCCCCAGCAGGCGCGCCACCCCGGCCGCCGCCTCCGCCTCGGTGGTGGCGGGGCGGGCCGCCAGCAGGGCGCGCGCGGCGGCCTCCACCTCGCGCGGGTGAACCGCGGCGGCGCGGCGCAGCAGGGGGTGGGCGGCGCGGCGGTCGCGCGGGGCGAAGGCGGGCGCTGCCTCGCCCAGCCAGAAGGCGCCTTCCTTGCGCAGCCCGTGCAGCTTCGCCGCCAGGGCCAGCGCCTGGGCGGCGGCAGCGGGCGGGGCGCCGATGCGCGCCAGCACCACGTCCTCCGGCACCGGGGCCTCGGCCTCCACCACCTGGGCGTACAGGCCGGCCAGCGTGGCGAAGGGCAGGGAATCGGCCGGGCCGGGCAGCTCCGGCGCGCATTCGGCGTAGGGGGCGGCCAGGCCGGGGTCGGCCGGGGCGGCGGCCTCCGGCGCGGCCTCCAGCCCCAGGGCGGCGCGCAGCCGCGCCTCGGCCTCGCGCGGGCGTTCCAGCCAGTCGGCGGCCCAGACCTGGCTCAGCTTCCAGCCCATGCCCCTCAGCGCCCCGGACCAGCCATGGTGGCGGTCGCGCGCGCAGCGCAGCCCGGCGAAGTCGGCGCCGTCGGCCTCGATGCCCCAGGCGTAGCCGCCATCGGGGCCGCGCAGCGCCAGGTCCACCTGCAGGGCGGGCGTGCCCAGCCCGGCCACCGCCCCGGGCCCCACCACCGGCTCCAGCAGCGCGGCCAGCGGGGTGTCGGCGCGGCGGCCGGCCCGGGCTTCCTCCGTGGCGGCGGCGAAGGCCAGGAAGGCCTTCAGCGCCGCCACCCCGCGCCCGCCGGCGCGCGACAGGTCCACCTCCTCCGCGCGCAGGCCGCTGAAGGCGACGCAGCGGCGCCGGGCGCGGGTGATGAGGACGTTCAGCCGCCGCTCGCCGCCCTCGGTCGAGAGCGGGCCGAAGCGCATGGCCAGCCGCCCGTCCCGCCCGCGCCCGTAGCCGACGGAGATGAGGATGGCGTCGCGCTCGTCGCCCTGCACGTTTTCCAGGTTCTTCACGAAGAAGGGCTCGTGCGGGTGGGCGGCGAAGAAGGCCTCCGTCTCCGGGCTGGCGCGGCGGCGCGCCTCCAGCGCCTCCAGGATGGCGTCGCGCTGCACCACGCTGAAGGCGGCCACGCCCAGCGTCTCGCCCGGGGTGTCGCGGGCGTGGCGCAGCACCGCCTCGGCCACCGCCGCCGCCTCCGCCGCGTTGACGCCGCCCTCCGACACCCCCTCCACCGCCACCAGCGAGAGGCCCAGCGCCGCCGAGCGCGGCCGCGGCGAGGGCAGCACCAGCAGCCGCCCCTCGTAGAACTCCGCGTTGCTGACGGCGATCAGGCTCTCGTGGCGGGAGCGGTAGTGCCAGCGCAGCAGGGCGCGCGGCAGGCCGCGCGCGTTGCACAGGCCCAGGATGCTTTCCACGTCGCGCGCCTGCACGTCGCCTTCCGGCGCCGCGGCCTCCTCCTCGTTCTCCAGCAGGCGCTGGAAGAAGCGGGTGGGCGGCATCTGCCGGTCGTCGCCCACCACCACCACCTGGCGCGCGCGGGCGATGGCGCCGAAGGCGTCCACCGGCTCGATCTGCGAGGCCTCGTCCATCACCACCAGGTCGAAGGGCGGCAGGCCGGGCAGGGCGGGGTGGTGCGGCGAGGGCAGGTGCTGCGCCACCGCCAGCGGGGACATCATCAGCACCGGCTTGGCGGCGCGCACCACCTCGGCGCCGCGCAGCAGCAGGGTGCGGATGGGGGCGTGGCCGCGCCGGCGCTCGAACTCGCCGCGCAGGAAGGCCATGGCGGCGTCGGCGCGGTCGCCGCGCAGGGCGGCGATGCGGGCGTGGTGGGCGGCGCGCGCCTCCTGCTGGGCCAGGCGCACCCGGGCGGCGTCGGCGGCGGCGAAGCTTTCCACCGCGCGGTCCATCGCCGCGCCGTCGAAGGCGGCCAGGGCGGGATGGGCGCGGGTGGCGGCGCGCCACAGCCCTTCCAGCAGCGCGCGCTCGAAGGCCGGCTGGGCGGCGGCGGGCGGCAGGCTGCCGTCGGCCAGGGCGGTGGCCAGCGGGGCCAGTTCGGGCGCGGCGTCGGTGGCGGCCAGCCAGGCGCGCCAGCCGGGCAGGGCCTCGGCCTCCGCCGCCAGGGCGGCCAGGCGCTCGGCCAGGGCGGCGAAGGGGCCGCGCGCCTCCAGGCCCAGCGCGGCGCAGGCCTGGCGGGCGGCGTCCAGCGCGGCGGCCGGGGCTTCCGGCACGGCGCCGAAGCGGCGGTGCCAGTCCAGCCCCGCGCGCAGCGCCGCCGGGTCGGTGCCGGCGGCGCGGCGCAGCGCCGCCCGCGCCTCCAGCAACGCCGGCAGGGCGGCGCGGTCGCGCAGCGCGGCGTCCAGCGCGGCCTCGGCGGCGCGGCGCTCGCCGCTGAGGAAGCCGAACAGGCCGCCGGGCTGCGCCAGGGTGGCGGCCGCCTCCTCCAGCCCCGGCGCCTCCAGCGCGGCGATGCGCGGGTCCAGCCGCGCCGCGGCGACGCGCGCGTGGTCGGCCAGCAGCGCCTCGGCGCGCGGGATGCCGGCGGCCGGGAAGGGGGGCGGGCCGGCGGCGGCGCGCGCCTCGGCTTCCTCGATGCGGCCGGGCGCGGCGGCCAGGGCGCGGATCAGCG